>CAZEVX010000094.1:0-11671 GCA_964515705.1 uncultured Verrucomicrobiota bacterium
CCGCGACGTTCAGCCCGACGTGCTTCATCGTGACCAGGGCGCGCGCCCCGGCGAAGGCCGCGCCAAGGGCCACTTCGCAGGCGACTTTCTCGTTGGGCGCCCACTGGGCGCGGCCGCCCTGCGCGCTGAAGGCTTCGAGAATCTCCGTCGAGGGCGTGCCCGGATAGCCCGTGCCAAGGGCGACCTGCGCGTCGCGGGCGGCCAAGGCCACGGCTTCGTCGCCGCTCAAGAGACTGCGTTCTGGCAGGTCGGGCTTCATGAACCATTAATCGCGCCGCTATTCTGGAGGTTTTTACGGGCTTGTCACGTTTTTTCGGCCGGCGCTGGGCGTCGTGAAATACGGGTTGTGCCAGCCCCGGAGCGGCGTATAGTATCCGCCCGACGTACGATCGGGAGCGGCGCATGCCGGAGTTGCCGGAAGTCGAAACCGTGGTGCGCGAATTGCGCGCCGCCGGCCTGGTGGGCCGGCGCCTGCTGGGCGGCGTCGTCCGGCATGCGCCGCTGGTGGCGCCGCTGGCGCCCGGACCATTTCTCGCCCGGCTCCAGGGCCGCCGGGTGCGCTCGCTGGCACGGCGCGGCAAGTATATTGTCCTGCGCCTGACGGGCGGACGGACGCTGCTCGTGCACCTGCGGATGACCGGCCAACTGCGGCTCGGCGCACCGGAACCGTCCCGGGATCCCCACGAGCATCTCTGGCTGCGGCTGGATGACGGCCGCGAGCTGCGCTACCGCGACACCCGCAAGTTCGGGCGCTGGCTGCTGACCACGACGCCGGCGATGGTCCTGGGCCGGCTGGGGCCGGAACCTCTGGCCCGGGACCTGACCGGGCGCGCGTTCGCGGCGCGCCTGGCCGCCCGTCCGCGCCGCCTGAAAGCCCTGCTGTTGGATGCCAGCTTCGTGGCCGGCATCGGCAACATTTATGCCGACGAAAGCCTCTGGCTGGCCCGGCTCCACCCGCGCCGGCTGGCCGCCACGCTATCGGCGGCGGAAGCCGGCCGGCTGCTGTCGGCCATCCGGACCGTGCTCCGCCGGGCCATCCGGAACGCCGGCACGTCACTCGGCTCGGGCCGTGCAAACTTCAAGCGGCCCAACGGTGGGCATGGCCGGCACCGAGAAGCCTTGCGCGTTTACGGCCGCGCCGGCGCACCATGCCGGCGGTGCGGAACGCCGATTCAGCGCCTGGTCGTCGTGCAGCGCGGCACGCATGTTTGTCCGCGCTGCCAAGCGGAACCGCCGGCCTCGGCGCGGCGGCCCGGCCGTCCGGCGGGGCGGGCGACCGGCGTCAGGCCGGCGGCGGCGGGACCGCGGGGGGGACGGCCTGCGGCGCCGCGGCGGGGGACGCCGTCGGCGCGGCCTTGACACCCGGGCGGCCGGCGCGCGGGCGGCGCCCGGCGGCGCCGGTCGGCTTGGTAAACTCGAATTTCACCTGGCCGTCCTGCAGCACGAGGAATGCGCGGAACGGGCGTCCCTTGCGGGAGATAAACCGCGTGAGGAGATCCGTTTTCTTCTCCGCCAGCAGCTTGCGCATTTGCGCCTGGTCGATCGCCTGCCGCAGGATCACCGAGCCGCACCGAAACGTGCAGGTCCGCGCAGCGCCGACGGCCTTTTCGCAGACATAGGCCGCGTGGTGTTCCACGACGCGCGCCCCGCACTGGGGACACGGCCCGAGGGATTCGGCGCCGGTAAAGTCCACCGGCGTCCCGTCCTCGCTCTCGCGGGACCCCGTCCCAAAATCGAACTCCAGGGCATGCTGGTCGTTCAACCGGACGCTGGCGGCAAACACCTTGCCCTTCTGGCTGTGGAAGTTGTCGAGCGGGCCGACCGCGCCCCGCGTCAGCAGGGATTCGATCTCCTGGGCCTCGAACTGGCGGCCGGCGAGCGTTTTCCAGAGGAAATAGCCGCACTGTTGACATTGGAAGCGGCGGTAATGCTCGTGGATGACGCCCTGGCATTTCGGGCAGGGCGCCCGCAGCACGCCGAAGTCACCGGGAATCGTGTCATGCTCGTATTTCTTGGCCTGTTCGACGATTCGGCGCGTCATGGCCGCGATGTCGCGCATGAACGCGGGGCGCGACAGGCGGCGCTGCTCCATTTGTTTCAGCTTGAACTCCCATTCGCCGGTCAATTCAGGGGAGCGGAGTTCGGGAATATCGAGCCCGCGCAGGAGCACGGCCAGCGAGAAGGCCTTGGCGGTGGGTTGCAGCTCGCGACCGCGCCGGACGAGATACTTTTCGTAAATCAACCCCTCGATGATGGCCGCGCGCGTCGCCGGCGTCCCCAGTCCCTTGGCGCTCATCGCCGCGCGCAGATCGTCGTCCTCGACCAGTTTGCCGGCGCCTTCCATGGCCGACAGCAGGGTCGCCTCCGTGAAGCGCGCCGGCGGTTTGGTCTCGGCCGCCACCAGTTCGACCGACTGGGCCAGCACGGACTCGCCGGGCGTGATCGCGGCGAGATGGGCCGACTCCTCCGGCGGCGCCTCCTTGCCGTAGACCGCCAGCCAGCCCGGCCGGACGAGCACCTTGCCCTCGGTCAGGAAGGCTTCGCCCTCCACGCGGGTCACGCGGGTCGTCACGAGATACTCCGCCGGCGGGAAAAAGACCGCCAGGAACCGGCGCGTCACGAGATCGTAGATGCGGGCCTCGTCGTCGGCCAGGGCGCGCGGGGGCGGGGCGGCCGTCGGGATGATGGCGAAGTGGTCGGAGACCTTGGCGTTGTTGAAGATGCGCTTATTCGGGCGGACCCAGTCCTGCCGCAGGATCGTCTGCGCCCACTGCTGGTAGGGATGGCCGAGGGCGGCCAGCACGGTTTGGACATGGGCCGGGTAATCCTCGGGCAGGGCGCGCGCATCGGTGCGCGGATAGGTCAGGACCTTGTGGCGCTCGTAGAGCGACTGGGCCGTCTGCAGGGTATGCCGGGCGGACATGCCGAAGCGGCTATTGGCGTCGCGCTGGAGACTGGTGAGATCGAACAGCAGCGGCGACAGCTGGGTGGCCGGCTTGCTCTCTTCCGTGGCCGTTCCGGAACGGCCGCGGCAGGCGTCGCGGATCGCCTCGGCGCGCGCCTGATCCCACAGCCGGTCCGCGCGGGCGTCGGCGTCGGCGTCCTTGGCCTTCACAAAAGCCGGATCGAACCAGCGGCCGGGATACTCGCCGGCGGCCGCCCGGAACACGGCCTGAACCTCCCAATACGGCCGCGGTCGGAACTGCCGGATGCGCTCCTCGCGCTCGACCACGATCATCAGCGTCGGCGTCTGCACGCGGCCCACGGTGGTCAGCTGGAATCCGCCCAGCTTGGAGTTGAACGCCGTCATCGCGCGCGTGCCGTTGATGCCCACCAGCCAATCCGACTCCGAGCGGCAGACGGCGGCCTCGGCCAGGGGCTGCATGGACGCGTCGCTGCGCAGGGCCGCGAAGGCCTCGCGGATGGCCGCCGGCGTCATGGACTGCAGCCACAACCGCCGGATGGGCTTGTCGGCGCCGGCATAGCGGACGATGGTGCGGAAGATCAGCTCCCCTTCCCGTCCGGCGTCGCAGGCATTGATGAGGCCGTCCACGTCGCGGCGCTTGATCAGGCGCACGAGTTGCTGGAGGTGTCCGGCGGTCTTCTCGATCGGGCGCAGGTCGAAATGCGAGGGGATGACCGGCAGATTGACGAAACTCCACTTGCCGCGCTTGACTTCCTCGTCTTCCGGCACCGCCAGTTCGAGGAGATGCCCGATGGCCCAGGCAATGACATAGTCGTCGCGTTCGAACGCCACGCGCGACTTGGCGAAGCGGCCGAGGACGCGGGCGAGGTCGGCGGCCACGGACGGCTTTTCGGCGATAATCAGGGTTTTGCTCATCGGGGCGCATCCAGGCGGCTGGCGCCGCAAACGGTTTCGACGAAGTAACGCGGCCGCGCGCGGACATCCAGGTAGGTGCGTCCAATATATTCTCCCAGGCATCCCATGGCGATGAACTGGGCGCCCACGAAGATGAAGAGAATGGCGAAGAGCGTGAACACGCCCATGGCCGCCCATTCCGACCCCCGGAGGAGCCGCAGCGCCAGGATCAGGACGCCGAGCCCGATGCCCATCAGGCTGACCAGGACGCCCAGGATGTTCAGCAGGCGCAGGGGCAGCGTCGTAATACTGGTCAGGAGGTCGAACTGCAGGTTGATCAGCTTCCAGAGACCGTACTTGGAGGTCCCGGCGCGGCGGGCGTCGTGGCGGACCTCGACTTCGGCCGTGCGCCGGGCGAAACTGTTGGCCAGCGCCGGGATGAAGGTGCTGCGTTCGTGGCACTGGAGCATGGCCTGCACGATCGGGCGCCGGTAGGCCCGCAGCATGCAGCCGTAGTCGTGCATGACCACGCCCGTGACGCTCGCCGTCAGGCGGTTGACCAGGAACGAGGACAGGCGGCGAAAGAGACTGTCGCAGCGCGGCACGCGCACCGAGCCGACGACGTCCAGCCCGCCGTCCATGGCCTGGACCAGCTTGCCGATTTCCTCGGGCGGGTTCTGGAGGTCGGCGTCCAGGGTGACGATGATCGCGCCGCGCGCCTGGGCGAACCCCGCCATGACGGCGGCGTGCTGCCCGTAATTGCGATTCAGGCAGACGCCGATGATCTCCCCCGGACAGGTTTCGGCGGCCTGCGCGATCAGGCGGCGCGACCCATCGCGGCTGCCGTCATCGACGGCAACAACCTCGAACGGCCGCCGCAGGGCGCGGCCGGCGGCCAGCACGCGGCGGAGGAGTTCGGGCAGCGCGTCCTCCTCGTTGAACACCGGGATCACGATGGAGACGGACTCGGGCATGTTCATGGCGTCGAGCTCCCGGCCAGGACGTCCTTGATCGCCGCCACCACGTCGTCGACGTCCTCGGGGTGCATGTCGGGGAAGAGCGGCAGCGACAGCAGGCGGTCGGAGTTCCATTCCGTGGCCGGCAGCCGGCCGCGCGTAAAGCCCATGGTCTCGCGGTAAAAGCGCTGCAGGTGCACGGCCCGGAAATGCAACCCCGTGCCGATCCGGCGCTGCTTGAGCGCCTCCATGAAGGCGTCCCGCCCGAGGCCGGCGCGGTCGGTATCGAGCCGCACCACGAACAGGTGCCAGGCATGCCGCCGGGGATATGGCGGATCGGCGAGCGGCAGAATTTCCGGGACCCCGGCCAGCCGGTCGCGGTAGCGGGCCGCCAGCGCGGCGCGGCGGGCGATGAAGGTGTCGAGCCGCGCGAGCTGCCGCCATCCGAGGACGGCCGCGACGTCGGTCAGGTTGTACTTGAACCCCGGTTCGACCACCTCGGCCAGGGGCGGGCGCCCCTGCTGCCGGCGGTCGAAGGCATCCAGGCCCAGCCCGTGGAACTTCAGGCGCCGCACCGCCTCCAGCAGCGCCGACGTATCCGAGCATAACATGCCGCCCTCGCCGGTCGTCATGTTTTTGATGGGATGAAAGGAAAAGATGGCCGTGCCCACGGCGCCGATGCGCCGCCCGCGGTATTCCGTCCCGATGGCATGGGCGGCGTCCTCGATCACCGCCAGGCCGCGATCGGCGGCCAGGGTGCGGATCGGGTCCATGTCGGCCGGCGCGCCGGCAAAATGCACGGGGATCACCAGGCGCGTCCGGTCCGTCAGGACGGCGGCGATCTGCTCGGGCCCGGCCATGAGGGTCTCGCGATCCACGTCGGCAAACACCGGGCGCGCGCCGGCCAGGACAATCAGGTTGACGGTCGACACCCAGGTCAGGGAGGGCGTGACGACCTCGTCGCCCGGCCCGATGCCGAGGGCGCGCAAGGCCAGGTGCATGCCGCCCGTGGCCGAGGCCAGGGCCACGGCGCCGGCCGCCCCGACATAGGCGGCGCAGTCCTGCTCGAAACGGGCGGCATGCCGGCCGGTCGTGATCCAGCCCGATCGCAGGACCTCGCCGACGGCCTGGATGTCCTCTTCGCTGATCGACGGCCTGGAAAACGGCAACTCGTCGTTGCGCATACGTCGGCTTTCCGGGGCCATCGCCCCATCGCTCCTATGGCGGCGGGGACGGCGCATGTCCCGCGGGACGGGCGCTGGCGGCGCCGCCGCCCGTTGCACTCCCTTCGATCCAGCGCACGATCCGCCGGCGCCCCATGCGCACCTCGGCGCGGACTCGCCCGGGGAGCCGCTCGCTGGCGGCTTCCGCCTGGCCGTCTTTGGCGAGGGCGATCACCCCCGTGTAGGTCGGATGGCGCCCCTGAACGACGGCCAGCAGGTTGCTTATACCGGAAAGGCGGGGAAATACCAAGGTGCAATAGAAATAAAAACCGGCGCGCGTGGTCTCGTCGAAGTTCCAGGACGCCAGCCGTTGCGGGGCTTCCGCCGGCAGGCGCGCCGCCAGGTCGCGGAACGCCGGCCCATAGCCCTTGGCCGAGTCCAGCGGCCGGACAAGCAACCCAATGCCAACGATCAGACCCAGCGCCATGGCCCGGACGGCACGATCCAGGGGCGGACGCGCCGATCGCCAGTCCGCCAGCAGGCTGAGTCCCAGGAGCGCGCCGGCGACGCTCCGGCGCAGGTCCCACCCGCCCAGCGCCGCCCGCGTCCACGGCCCGAACGCGGGAGCGACCAGCAGCGCGGCGGCCGCCGCCGAGAGCACCCCGCCCCAGGCCCGCAGGCTGACGCGCAGCCAGCGGGCGTCCGGCAGGCGCACGCGGTCGGCGGCCGCAAGGGCGAAGGCGGGCAGCAGCACGGCCAGATAGATGTCGCGCTTGGTCGCGCTAACGGAGAGGAGCAGGACGCCGCCCAGGGCCCAGGCGGCGAGAAACACGTCGGCGGGCGACGCCGTGCGGCGCCAAGCCCGGCGCATCAGGCCTCCCAGCCAGGCGCCGACCGGCGCCAGCCATGGCAGGATCATGGCCGGCAATACCCACAGGTAATACAGCGGGCCTTGCCGGTGCCCGAGGTGTCCCGCGGCCCCCGTCAGCCGCCCGACATGGTTCTGCCAGAACCATTCGCGCCACAAGTCCGGACCGGCCGCTTTGCGGAACGCCAGCATCCAGCCCAGGGCGAGACCTGCGAACAGGACCGCCGCCACGGCATGACTCCAGAGCACGCCAGGCCGTCGCCACGCGACCCGGCCCGGCCCGCGCCACCAGGGGATCGCCAGTCCCAGCCAGGCAACCGCCAGGATCAGGGGGCCGATGGCGCCCTTGCTGAGAAACGCCCCGGCGGCGCCCAGGGCCGACAGCGGCAACAGCGCATAGCGACGGCCGAGGTAGGCTTCCGCGGCGGCCCACAGCGCCGCCGTGCTCAGCGCCAGCAAGGCATTGTCGACGAGCAGCCAATGGGTCACCCACACAAAGCCGGGCATCGTGGCCAGCGCGGCCGCGGCGACCGCGCCGTTTCCATGTTTGCCCAAGAGGCGCCGGGCCAGCAGCGCGGTAAATCCCAAGGCCGCGAGCCCCCAGAGCGCGGACGTCAGCCGCAACGCCGCGATCGGACCCAGGACCGGCGCCAGCCCCCGCAACACGGCGGCACCCGTCGCGTAATACAGCGGCGGCTTTTCGACAAACGGCTCGCCGGCCAATCGCGGGACGAGCACATCGCCGGATCGGGCCATCTCCAGCATGATCGCCGCTTCACGCGGCTCGTCCGGCGTCCAGAGATCGCGGTCGAACAGGCCAACCCATGAAATCGCCAGGCAGAGGATCACGGTCCCGGCCGACACGGCCGGTCGGGGATAGGCGCTGAATGGAAACCGCATCGGCAACCGCCTCCTCGTCCGATCCTGGCGCCGACCGGACGGCCGGCCTCGCCGGCCAGACTGTAGAGGAACGCGGCGGCCCATCACAAGCGCAAAGCCTTGACAATCCCGAGATGAAAACTATGCTGACGGGAATTTTCGCGGCGGCGCATCCGCGGACGAAGTCCCAGGCAGGTCATGATCCCAATTCCCAAAACTTCCGCGGCAGACAGTGCCGCCGCCGGCCGGCGGCGTTCCGACCGAATCCTCATGGCAGCCACGCTGGCCGGACTCGGCGCGGCATTGTTCCTGCTCCTGTTTGTCCGAGGCTTTTCCGATCCGGACGAAGGCCGGTATGCCGAAATCCCGCGCGAGATGGCCGTTTCCGGCCGGTGGATGGAGATGCGGATGCTCGGCTACCGCTACTACGAAAAGCCGCCCTTGAGCTACTGGGTGGTGGCGCCGTTCGTGCAGGGCTTCGGCGCCCGCGACTGGGCGGCGCGCATCCCGTTACTTCTCAATGGCTTGGCAATTACATGGCTCTGCGGTTGGCTGGCGCGGCGTGCCTGGAGGGTGTCCGCCAATATCCCCGTGTTCGTCATGGCGACAACGGTTGGTTTTGTTGCCGGCACGGCGTTGCTGCTGACGGACGCCTTTCTCATGTTCTGGTTCGTTCTGACCGGTGTTTGCCTGTTCCTGGGATTCCAACCGGACTGCCCGCCTACGCGCCGGCGCCGGTATCTGGCCGGAGCGGTGTTGGGAGCGGCCCTGGGATTCCTCACCAAGGGCGCCGTCGCCGTGGTGTTGCCGGCGGCGATCGCGGTCGTCTGGCTGCTGTGGGAACGGCGGTGGCGGGCCCTGTTGACATGGGAGGTGCCGGCCGCGGCGGGACTGCTGGCCGCCGCGCTGGCGGCCGCCCTGCTGCGGATCGAGGAAGATAATCCGGGGTTTTTCTTTCATTTCGTCTTCGAGGAGCACCTGGCGCGCTTCCTGGGGACACGCACCCAGCAACTGCACCCGGAGCCGTTCTGGTTTTTCCTCCCGATTGTTCCGCTGCTGATGCTGCCCTGGACCCTGTTTCTCGGACGGGCCATCGACCGGATGCGGGCGGCGGGCGCGTGGTGCGGCGACCCGCTATCCCGATTCCTGCTCGTCTGGGTAGCGGTCGTGGTCGTCTTTTTTTCCATCGGGACAGGCAAGCTCATGTCTTACGTTCTCCCGGCGATCCCGCCGCTGGGCCTGTTGCTGGGGCGTTGGGGACTCGCGCCCGAGCCGGACGGCCGCCCGGCGGACCGCCGCTGGTGGGCGCTCGGCATGGCCGCGTTCCCGCTGGTGACTCTGGCGATCCTGGGAGTCTGGCTGGCGGCCTACTTCCGATGGGTGCCGGATGTCATCTATGCCGTGGACGGGCGCAGCGCGGCGGCGCTCCTGCCGGCCCTGCTGGCGGGCGGCGCTGTGCTGGTCTCGGGCGCATGGCGGCGGCTGTCGGGACTGGCGTGCTGGCACGCGGGCATCCTGCTGACGTGCGCGCTGCTGTTGTCGCCGCTGGCCGGGCCGGACTTCAACGTCCTGCTGCACATCAACTCATCGCACGCGTTTCAGAGCCTGGCCGCCATCCTGAAGCCGGAGGACCAAATCGTCGTCTTCTGGTCGTACCGCCCTGCCCTGCCCTTTTACACGCAGCGCCTCTACCGGCCATTCCAGGAACAAAACGAACTCTCCTACGGCATGGCCCTGGAACCGGAACGCCCGGCCGACCTCGACACCCCGGACGCCCTGCGCGCCCTGGTGCGGCAGGCGTCTGGCCGCGTCTTTGCGGTGCTTGAACCGCGCGATTTGCCGGAGAAGTTCGCCGCCTTGGGCCTGCCGACCGCGGACCCGCGCCTGCCGCGCGACCCCGACACGATCATCCTGGAACTGTTGCCGGAGACGCCGCTCTGACCGGGCGTCGCGGATGCCGTGCGGACCGCACCTCCCGGTCCCTGCTTGCCTCCCCTGACGGGCGCCGCTGGGCCGGCGCCCGCCGTCAATTGGCGCGCCGAATCAGCGTCAGGGCGATGGCCTCGGACAACACGAAGGGAATCCAGACGATCCACTGCGGATGGAGGTGCGGGTGTCCGACGAGCGCGTCCGCGACCATGATAAATATGTAGAAGACAAACACGAGGACCAGGGTCACCGCGATGCCGATCAAGGATTCCCGGCGGTGGATCTTCATGCCGAGCGCGGCTCCCAGCAGCACGAAAGCATAGCACGCCAGCGAGAGGGCCAGGCGCGTGCTGGCCTCGACCATCAGGGCCGTGCGGTCGAGGATCACGTTTTCGGGATTCGATTCGGTCAGGTAATGGCGCGCCAGCATGCCCGGGTAGGCGTCCTGGAGCAGCATGCGGTGCAACTTGACGCGGAACTCGCCTTCGGGATGGCGCTCTAGCAGGCTGCGCGTGCGCGCGTCAAGGCGCACCGCCCGGAACCGCTCGGGCGTGTAGAACGGCGGCCCCGTCAGCAGGCGGTTGAGGTCGGCGCTCAACGCGGCCAGGAATCCCGCCCGCACGGCCGGCGACCCATCATAGTTGTCCATCCAGGCGAGCGTGGTGTCCGAGAGGTGCGCCTGCAGAAAGTCGGTCAGGAGATCGGCGGGCTCGGAGAGCCCGCCGACAATCGCGCCGGGATCGAGGAAGTCCTCGGGGGCAAACAACAGCGAGCCGCGCAGGATCCGGACGATTTCGGAAAAGCGCAGGTCGGCGCGTTTCTTCCAGATCGTACCGCGGGTCATCAGGTCGGCGACGTCGATCGTCAGCGGGTATTCGGCGGCGCTGAGATGGCGGGTGCGGCCGAGGTCGTCCGGAAAGTCCTCGTCGGCCTGGTCGATCCGCACCTGGTAGAGGCGGATGGCCAGCCTGCGGGGGTCGGCCGCATCGGGCGCGATCGTGCCCGAGCGGGCGCGGACCGTCTGCTTGATGCCGCGGTCGCCGAACTCGTAGATCACCACATCGGAGACCTTGGTCCCTTCCTTGCGGCCGATGTAGAGCGTATACCCGGGGAAATCGCGCAGGAAGCGCCCCTCGTCCAGCAGCGAGAGCGGCGTTTCGACGCCGAGCCGCCCGAGGACCTGGCGGCGGGCGAAGTGGCTGTCGGGCGCCAGGTCGCAGTTGATGTAGATGCAGACCAGGGTCAGGAGCGCGGCGATGCCGATCGGCGCCTGGAGCAGTTGCCAGAGGCTGACGCCGCTGGCCTTGGCCGCCACGAGTTCGCCGTCGTTGGCCATGCGGCTGAAGACCAGGAACGCGGCGGCCAGCACGCTCATGGGGATCGCGAAGATCAGAGAGAAGGGCATGCCGTAGGAGAACACCTGCAGAATCAGCAGGCCCGGCACGCCGCGCGAAAACAGGTCGATCACCCGGAAGACATTGGCGATCGCCATCACGAACAGGAACACCACCAGGGTGATGGCAAACGTCGCCAGGAACTGCCGGGCGATATAGCGCGTGAGGAGGCGCATGGCCACCGTGCCGTGCCCGGGGCGGACGCGCGTCCGGCCGGGCCTAGTAGCGGTAATGGTCCGGCTTGAACGGCCCCTCGGCGGGGACCCCGAGGTAGGCGGCCTGTTTGGGAGACAGCCGTTCGAGGCGCACCCCCAGCTTGTCCAGATGCAGGCGGGCGACCTGCTCATCGAGGCGTTTGGACAAGACCTCGACCCCGACCGGGTAGCCCCGCGGGCGCCGGTAGAGTTCGATCTGGGCCAGGACCTGATTGGTGAAACTGTTGGACATCACGAAGCTGGGATGGCCGGTGGCGCACCCCAGGTTGACGAGGCGTCCCTCGGCCAGCAGGAGGATGCTCTTGCCGTCCGGGAAGGTGATCTTGTCCACCTGCGGCTTGATGGATTCCCAGCGGTAGCGGCGGAGCGGCTCGACCTCGATTTCGGAATCGAAGTGGCCGACATTACAGACGATGGCCATGGGTTTCATGCGGCGCATGTGCCGTT
>CAZEVX010000095.1:0-11649 GCA_964515705.1 uncultured Verrucomicrobiota bacterium
AGGGGGAAGAAAGGGGTCGGTCCGAGAATCTTGGACTCCTGTGGCTGGGTGGACTACGTCGAGGACGCCACCGGGAACCGGACGACCTACGGCTACGACACGGCCACCGGGCGCAAGACGAGCTAGACCGAGCGGCATAGGGACAGGTAACTTATATGTCAGCTGTTGCTCGCACACAAAATCCCGCTTTTGAAAACTACGCGACAGGTGGGCATCATGGGCTTGACACTTCCCCGCCTGACGGGCATGATACCCCCTTCTTCTTATTGCAGGATTGCGAAAGAGCGGGGGGCGAGAGCCATCTGTATGGGTTGGTATCCGGTAATCCGAGCGGTCTTGGCGGCGGGCTGCGCCTGCTGGGCTGCGGTCTGCCTGGCGGCCGTGGCGGAGACGGCTGGCGCCAGGCGCTGCGCCGGCGGTTGCCGCCCGTCTCTGGAGGCACGTGCAAAACCCCTTGTCAACCAACGGCTCGGCACAGCCTCGCCCGCCAGATGCGGGAATAACGACGGATGGTTCGTTGGAAGGCGAACCTGTGGTGAGCCGCCAAAGGGTGTTGCAAGCGCTTCCCTGTTCGAGGCGCGTCCCGCGCCGGCGGCCGGCGCCGCCTGGGCGGCCCCCCGCGCACGCGGAGAACTCGGGGACGCGGGGCGGATGTTGGACGTATTCGGCGGCGGCCTCGGCGCGGCGCGGGCGATGCTGTTGCCGCGCCCGCAGCCGGGATATCGGGTGCCCACGATGTTGCTGGCCGACGCCTGGCTCGACGCCGAGACGGTCGTCGCGCCGCCCGCCGACGGGATGCCCGCCTCCGTGCGGCTGCCTCGGCTGCGGGCGGTATTCGAGGGGCAGGGCGTGCCGGGCATCTGGGTCTGGATGGCGGAAGTGGAATCGCGCCTCGATCCGCGGGCCCGCAGCCGGGCTGGCGCGCTGGGTCTGTACCAGCTCATGCCCGCCACGGCGGCACGCTTCGGCCTGCGCGTCGCGCCGGCAGTCGACGAGCGCGCCGACCCCGAAAAGAGCGCCCGCGCCGCCGCGTCGTACCTCGGCCTGCTGCGGCGGCAGTTCGGCTGCTGGACCCTGGCGCTGGCGGCCTACAATGCCGGCGAAGGCCGGATTCGCGGGTTGATGACCCGGCATGGCGCGCAGACCTTCGCCGACCTGTCCCCGCATCTGCCGGCCGAAACCCGCGCCTATGTCCCGCGCGTCATGATGCTGTGCGATTTGCGCGAGGATCAGCGCCGCGGCGTGCCCGGCGCCCGGTGGTGAACGGGGTCGCGCCCGGCTTCGCGTCTCGGCTATCCAGGATTCCGGAGGGAGGGTGACCAGCATGCGCGTGGCGTTTCTCGGGTTCCGGCACGGCCATATCAAGGCCGTGTACAAGCTGCTGCAGAACCGGCCCGGCGTCCACATTGTCGGCGCCTGCGAGGAGGACGCGGCCACGCGCGCCGCCCTCGCCGCCGAGGGCCTCGTGACGATCACGCACGCCGAGGTCGGCCGGCTGCTCGACGACCTGCAGCCCGACGCCGTGGCCATCGGCGACTATTACGGGCGCCGCGGAGCGCTGGCCATCGAGGCGCTCACCCGCGGCATGCACGTGCTCAGCGACAAGCCGCTCTGCACGTCGCTCGCCGAACTCGAAACCATCGCCCGCCTGGCAACCGCCGGGCGCCTGACCGTGATGTGCCAGCTCGACCAGCGCGGCGGGTCGGGCATGCTCGCGGCGCGGGCGGCCATCCGCGGCGGCGAGATCGGCACGGTGCACGCCATCGCGTTCGGCGGTCAGCACCCGCTGCTCTACGGGACGCGCCCAGCCTGGTACTTCGAGCCCGGCAAGCACGGCGGCACGATCAACGACATCGCCATCCACGCCGTCAATTCCATCCCCTGGGTCACGGGTCTGCGCGTTGCCATGGTCAACGGCGCGCGCGCCTGGAATGCCCGGCTCCGCGAGGTCCCGCACTTCCAGGATGCCGCCCAGATGATGCTGACCCTCGATAACGGCTGCGGGGTGCTGGGCGATGTGTCCTACCTGATGCCCGACAGTTTCGGCTACCAGCACCCGTTCTATTGGCGCTTCGAGTTCTGGGGCAGCGGCGGCGTGATCGAGGTCTCGAAACAGGGCGTCACCCTCTGGAAGAACGGCGCGCAACAGGCCCGCGTCCTGCCGCCCGCGTCCGCCGCCGGCGGATCCTACTTCGACGCCTTCCTGAACGAGATCCAAAAAACCCCGGCGCCCGAGGCGCTGTCCACCGCCGACGTGCTCGAAGCGACCCGGGTGACCCTCCACATCCAACGCGCCGCCGACCAGCATCTCTCCAACGTGGCGCTCTGAACGCCGGGCGGGCGCAACCCCGCCGCGGGCGGATCTCCGCCGGAGCCGGGACGGCGTGCCTAGGCGCCGGCGGGTCCGTCGCGCCCGGATGGCGGCCTAGCCCAGGCGCTGGTTGAGCGTCAGGATCGGCAGCAGGATCGCCAGCACCACGACCAGAACGAACAGGCCGATCCCCAGGATCAGGAGCGGTTCCAGCGCGTTTAGACGCCGTGCCAGAAACCGCTGCCAGCGCCGCTCCAGCCGGTCGGCGGCGCTCTCCAGCAGGGCGGGCAGCGTTCCGCTGGTTTCGCCGACCTGTACCCAGCCCGCCAGAACGTCCAGCGGCGGGAGGCGCCGGACGGCATCGGCCAAGCTGCTGCCGTGGCGCACGGCGTCGGCGGACTCCGCCGTGCGCGCCGCGATCCAGAGGTTGCCGGTGGCCTCGCCGGCCAGCCGCAGGCCGTCCACCAACGGCACTCCCCCGTTGAGGAGCAGGGCCAGCGTGCGGGCGAAGCGCAAGGCGGCCAACAACCCCCAGCCGGGGCCGGCCAGTGGCAAGCGCAACAGACGGCCATGCCAGGCCGCGGCGCGGGCGGGGTCGCGCCGCAGGCGGTGCGCGGCGATCCCCAGGGCGATGGCCGCCGCCGCCAGCAGCGGCAGGCCGGCAACCAGCGCCGCGCGCCCCGTCCCCATGACGACACGGGTCAGGAGCGGCAGGGGCAAGGCCGGGTCGTCGAGAAACAGGGCGCCGAGCCGCGGCAGGGCCACGCCCAGCAGGCCGGCGGCGATCCCCAGCGCCACCAGCACGATCAGCGCCGGGTAAATCAGGGCCGTCACGATCTGGTCGCGGACCCCGGCCTGCAGGTCGAGAAACCCGGCCAGGCGCGCCAGGACGGTGTCCAGCGTGCCGGCGCGCTCGCCGGCCTCGATCACGGCGAGTTCGTGGCGGTGCAGGCCGCCGCCGGCGCCGGCCAGGGCGGCGGCCAGCGAACGGCCTTCGCGGAGGGCGTCGCGCACCGAGGCCAGCCGTGGACGGACGTCCTCGAAATCGGGGGCCTGGATCAGCAGGCCGAAGGCGGGGACCAGGGGGATGCCGGCCTGCAGGAGCGCCACGAGTTCGCGGTAGAGCAACGCGCGCTGGTCGAGCGACAGGGCGGCGGGGCGCCGGCTTCCCGGGCCGCCGGCTGCCGTTCCCGCCGGCGCCAGGTGTTCGGCGAGAATGCCGTCGGCGGCGAGCCGTTCGCGCGCCTGCTTGGGATCGAGCGCCTCGACCAGGCCGGCGCGCGCCCGGCCGGCGCGATCGAACCCCTTGTAGGCGAAGGTGTTCATCGTCCGAGCGTGCGTTGGACCTCGGCGGCGCTGGTGACCCCTTGCGCGATCTTGGCGATCCCATCCTCGAGCAGCGGCGCCATGCCGGCGGCCAGCGCCAGCTGGCGCAGGACGGCCGTGTTCGGCCGCTCGGCGCGGATGGCCTCGGCCAGCGTGTCCTCGATCGTCATCAGTTCGAACAAGCCCGTGCGGCCGCGATACCCCTCCAGGCAGGCCGCGCAGTTGCCGGGCGCCCAGGCGGAATCCGGCGGGGGCGTTCGGCCGCCCGCCAGCGCGGCGCGCTCGGCGGCCGTGAGGGCCGCCGGCCGGCGGCAGGCCGGGCAGAGCACGCGCACCAGGCGCTGCGCCAGGACCGCCCGCAGGCAGGCGGCCAGCAGGTGCGCCTCGACCCCCATGTCCGCCAACCGGATCACGGCGCCCGGGGCGTCGTTGGTGTGGATCGTCGAGAAGACGAGGTGGCCGGTGAGCGAGGCGCGGAGGGCGATTTCTGCGGTTTCGCGGTCGCGGATTTCGCCGACCATGATGACGTCGGGATCCTGGCGCAGGATGTGGCGCAGCCCCTCGGCAAAATCGAGGCCGATCTCGGGGCGCACCTGCATCTGGTTGGCACCGGGCACCTCGTACTCGATCGGGTCCTCGATCGTGATGATATTGGAGCGCGCCTTGTCGAGCTGCTGCAACGCCGCATAGAGCGTCGTGGTCTTGCCGCTGCCGGTCGGCCCGCTGACGACCAGGATGCCGTGCGGCGCGCGGATCAGCCGCGCCCACGCGGCCTGGGCGGCCGGCGCCAGGCCGAGCCCGGCGAGCGGCAGCAGCGAGGCGCTGCGGTTCAGCAGCCGCAGGACGACCCGTTCGCCTTCGGCCACCGGGATGGTCGAGGCGCGGATGTCCAGGTCGCGCTCGCCGACGCGCACGCGCGCCACGCCGTCCTGCGGCAGCCGCTTTTCGGAGATATCCATGCGGGCCATGACCTTGAGACGCGACACCAGGGACGACTCGAGATGCTTGGGCGGCGCGGCCTGCTCGTAGAGTTGGCCGTCGATCCGAAACCGCACGCGCAGCCGGTCCTCGAATGGCTCGAGGTGGATGTCGGACGCCCCGGCCTTGATGGCCTCCAGCAGGATCAGGTTGATCAGGTGCGTGATCGGCGCGCGGTCGGCGGCCTGCAGCAGGTCGTCGCGGGCCGGCGCGGCGCGGCGGTCGCCCGGCGCGGCCGCCGGCGTCTCGTCCAGGCCGCGCAGGAACTCGCGCGCCGAGTCGGCCCGCCGGTAATAACTGCGCTCGATGACGGCCGCGACCAGCGCCCGCGGCGCCAGGACGGGTGGCAACGGTCGCCCCAGCAGCAGGGCCAGGTGCTGCTGGTCGGCCAACGCCGCCGGGTCGCTGAGCAGCACGGCTGGCTGCCCAGCGCGCCGGATCGGGACCATCGCGTGCGCCCGCGCCCAGGCCACCGGCAGGTCGGCCACGAGCTCGGGCGCCAGCAGGGCGTCGTCCACCGCCAGCAGCAGGTCGATGCCGTAGGCCGCCGCCAGGGCGCGCAGCGCCGCCTCGTCCGCGGGATCGGGCGTCTCGGGCAGGGCGGCGGACGGCGTCGCGTTCATGGCATCAGTCCTCGCCGGCCGCCGCGCGGCCCGCGCGCCGGGGCCGTTGTCTCCGGGATGGCGTTGGTCAGTCGCGCGCCGCGCCGCCCGGCGCGCGGCCCTGGGGCGGCGCGTCCAGCGGGCGGATGACCAGGTTGCTGCTGCCGGGGCGGAACGTGGTTTTCGATTGGATCATGCCGGTCAGCGCCTGGGCCGCGGCGGCGTTGGTGGCCACGTGCGGCGTCACGAACAGCAGCAGGTTGGTGCGCTCGGCGGCCTCGACCCGCGTGCGGAACAGCCAGCCCAGCAGCGGAATCGCTCCCAGGAACGGGATCTTGCGCTCCTTGGTCACGGTGTCCTCGCGCATCAGGCCGCTGATCACCACGGTGTCGCCGTCGGGCACGGTCAGGGTGGTGGTGACCTCGCGCTTGGCGATCGTCGGGGTGAAGGCCTTCCCGCCGGTGGAGGACTCCAGGATCGCCTCGATGCTCGGGTTCAACTGCATGCGGACCTCGCGCGTCGGGTTGACGTGCGGCGTCACGCTGAGCTTGATCCCGACGTCCACCCGGTCGATGTTCTCGATGTAATCGCGCGCCGTGCCCGAGCCGCCCGACACGGTGCTCTTGAGGATCGGGATGTTCTTGCCGATGGTCACCGTGGCGGGCTGGTTGTTCTGCGTCCACAGCGGGATGTTGGATAAGATCTTGAAGGTGCCCTGCTGGCGCAGGGCCAGGATGTTGAGGAGGGCCGGGAACCGCGGGACGACGTTCCCGTTGGCGTCGGTGTAGCTGCCGCGCGCCAGGCCGAAGGTCAGGCCGTTGGGCACGACCCCGTTGACGACCTGGTCCATGAGCCGGTCGTCGCCTTCCGCCGTGCGCAGGCCGCCGAGGGCGATGGTCGAGCCTTCGGCGGGCTGGCCGGCCGCCAGGAACTCGGCTCCCAACTCGCGGCCGTCGCTGAGGGTCAGTTCGGCGATCATGACCTCGATCAGCACCTGCTGCGGCGGCTGGTCGAGCTGCTCCACCAGCTCCTTGACCATGGTGAAGTCCGCGGGCGCGGCGTCAATCAGCAGGGCATTGTTGCCGGGGCTGCACTCGATCGAGATTTTCTGGTCCTGGGGTTTCTCGGCGCGCTTCGAGATCAGCGCCGTCAGCGTCTTGGCCGCTTCCTCGGCCGAGAGGTACTTGAGGAAGAGCGCCTTGAGATGGCCGTAGCCGCCGCGCGGCTCGGTGTCCAGCCGGGCGATCAGGCGCTTGACCTCGGCCAACTGGGCGGGCGCGCCGATCAGGATCAGGCTGTTGGAATGCGGCGCCGCGATCACCAGCGCTTCGCCGGGCTGGCCCTCGGACCCGGTCTCGCCGGGCCGCGGCAAGCGCTGACGCAGGCGGTCGCCCGGGGTGTCGGCGCGCGCGGCGACCCCGGCCATGGCGGCGTTCAGTTCGGCCGCCACGGCGTCGGCATTGGCGTATTGCAGGGCGACCAGTTCCGTGGCGCGCGCCAGGCCGGGGCGGTCCAACTGGGCGATCAGCGTTTCGATCCGCCGCAGGCTGGCGGCGGTATCGGTCAGGATCAGGCAGTTGGTCGCCTCCAGGACGCCGAGCGCGCCGGTCTTGCCCTGGTCCACCATCGGCTCCAGCAGGCGGCGCAAGTCGGATGCCCGCACGTGCTGCACGGGGATGACCTTGGTGATGATCCCCTCGCGCGGCGTCGCCGCCCCCTCGGGCAGCACGGGGGCGATCGGCATCGGCCGTTTCTCGCGCGACACAATGCGGCAGATGCCGTTCTGCTCCACGACCGCGCCGCCGGCTGCCTCCAGGATCGCCAGGAAGAGCGGATAGACCTCGCCGATCGGAATCTGCGGCGGGGTGACCACGGTGATCTTGCCCTCGACCTCTTTGTCCACCACAAAGCGGCGGCCGGTCAACTCGCCTACCAGCCGCACCAGGAAGCGGAGATCCACGTCCTCGAAGTTAAAGTTCACAAAGGGGTCCGGCGCGGCGGCCTGGGGCGCGGCGCCGGTCGGAGCGGGCAGGGGATCGCGGGCGGCGGGGTCGGCCCGCCCGGGGCGGCAAGGCGGCGCCGCGGCGGCCACCGCGAGGGCGATGCCCAGCGCCAGGCAGGCTGGCGAGCGTGTGGCCATACGTGCTCCCCCCCGAGCGCGCGCGTTCCGGCCGCGCCGGTACTTACCGCGTGATGCCGCGTTCCGATGCCGCCACGAACGCCATCAGGTGCTCCAGTTCCGCGCAGGATGGCAGGGCGGTTTTCATCTTGTCGAGTGCCACCCGCAGGCCGAGTTGTTCGCGGTAGAGGATGCGGTAGGCGTCCTTCAGGGCGCGGCGTGCCGCCTCGGGCGCCCCGTGGCGCTGCAGGCCGACGCTGTTCAACCCGTGAATCGCGGCCGGGTTGCCGTCCGCCATCATGAACGGCGGGATGTCCTGGGTCACCTTGGTGCAGCCGCCGATCATGCACAGCCGGCCGAGGCGCACGAACTGGTGGACGCCGCTGAGGCCGCCGATGATGGCCTCGTCCTCGACGACCACGTGGCCGGCCAGCGTCCCGGCGTTGGCGATGATCACCCCGTTGCCCACCAGGCACTGGTGCGCCACGTGGGCGTAGGCCATGATGTGGCAGTGGGATCCAATGTGCGTCACGTCTCCCTCGTTCGTGCCGGCGTTGACGGTGACATACTCGCGCAGGGTGGTGTGGTCGCCGATCTCCACGAAACTCACGCCGCCCTTGTACTTCAGGTCCTGGGTCTGGCTGCCAATGCTGGCGAACGGGAAGATCGTGCAGCCTTCCCCGATCGTCGTCCAGCCGTCCAGCACGACGTGCGGGTGGATGCGCGTCCCGCGGCCGACGGTGACGTGCGGGCCGATCACGCTGTAGGCGCCGACGGTCGCCTCCGGCCCGAGTTCGGCCCCGGCATCCACGATGGCCGTGGGATGGATGGCCGTCATGGCGCGCCCTTCCGGTCGGTGGCCATGAACATCAACTCGGCCTCGGAGGCCACCTGGCCGTCCACGAGCACCCGGCCGCGGCAGCGGATGACGCGCCCGCGTTCCTGCAGAATCTCGACTTCGATGCGCATCTGGTCGCCCGGCACGATCGGCTTGCGGAAGCGCGCCTGGTCCACCCCCAGGAACAGCGGCAGGACGCTCCGGGCGCCGGTCTTGCGGCCGTAGAGCAGGCCGCCCACCTGGGCCATGGCTTCCAGTTGCAATACGCCCGGCATGATCGGGGCGCCCGGAAAATGGCCCTGGAAAAACGGCTCGTTGACCGACAGGTTTTTCAGGGCCGTCATGCGGCTGACATCATCGCTCTCCAGCACCCGGTCCACCATCAGCATCGGGTAGCGATGGGGGATCAGCGCCTGGATGTCCGCGCTGCCGAGGATTGCCATGACGGACGGCCTCCTGCGCGGCCCGCGCGCCCGCCGAACTCCGGCCGGCGCGCTGGCCGTCGCGCACAGTTATACACCGGGGACGTTGATTCGCCAACTCCTTTCGGCGGATTGACTTTCCCGGGCGGCGCACCGATAGTGTCGGGATCGGGCCGCGACCGGACGGTCACCCGCGCGTCCCGCAGGAGGACGATCCCATGCCGACCAGCGCGCCGCGCCGGAATCCCGTGCGCTACGGGTTGCGGTTCCAGATTCTTCCGGATGCCCGGGCCGCGGCGCGCGCCCGCGAGCTGATCGCCTTCTGCCGGCGCTGCCGCATTCCCGCGGTCCACCTCTTCATGAACGCCGAGGAGTGGAATCGCGGCCACATGACGGAGCCCGAAATCCGGCGGCACCTGGCGCTGTTCCGGCGGCTCCTGCCGCGGCTCCGCGCGGCGGGGCTGTCGGTGCACCTCAATCCCTGGTGCACGACGCTGCATACCGGCCGCGGCCGGCGCCTGCGCGCGGGCCAGGCGTTCGCGCGCATGGTCTCGCCGACCGGCCGCGTCGCGCCGGCGGTCGCCTCCTTCGCCTGCCCGCACTGGCGGCGGTACCTGGCCGGCCTCTACGGCCGCATGGCGGCCCTGGGATTCGAGACGCTCTGGGTCGAGGATGATTTCCGCTACCATAACCACGGCGACCTCGATTGGGGCGGCGATTTCAGCCCGGCCATGCTGCGCCGGTTCGCCGCCGCCGTCGGCCGGCCGGTCACCCGCGAGGAACTCGTCCGGGCCGTCCTGCGGCCGGGCCGCCCGCATCCGTGGCGCGCGCGCTGGCTGGCCCTCTGGCGCGCCTGCCAGGAGGAAACCGCCGCCGCCCTCCGCGACGCCGTGGCGGCGGCCAATCCCCGGGCGCAACTTGGGCTGATGAGCAGCATGCCCGAGACGCATGCCGCCGAGGGGCGCGACTGGACGGGCCTCTTCCGCGCGCTGGCGATCGGCGGGCGCGCCGTGCACCGCCCAACCTTCGCCTGCTACAGCGAAAACCCGGCGCGGCCGACGCTGGCCGACAGTGTCATGGCGCTGGACATCCAGAAGCGCCTGCGGCCGAACTGGGTCGAGGCGCACCCCGAAGTGGAAAACTATACCTTCGGCCGGTTCCACAAGTCTAACACGCTGACCTTTGCCCAGATGGCGCTCGCCAAGATCATGGGGTCGGAAGGGTTGCTCCTGGACCTGCACCCGATGACCGGCAACGGGGTCTTCGAGGAACAGGGCATCGCCGACTTGCTGCGCGCGGCGTACCCGGCGCTGGCCTGGCTGGGCGAGCGGTTCCCCCGCGCCCTCGCCGTGCAGGGCGCGGGCGTGCCGTTCCGCCCCGACGCCCCGCTGGCTGTCCGTCTGCCTCCGGGAGCCCGCTACGACGACCTTGTCTGCTCCAGCCGCGCGGCCGGGCACCTGCTGGCCCAGGCGGGCGTGGCCTGCTGCATGGCCGAGGCGCCGGGCGTCAATCTGCTCTGGGGCCGCGCGGCCTGGTCCTACGGCGCGGCGGACCTCCGGCGCCTGCTAAGCGGCGGCCTCTGGCTCGACGCCGAGGCGGCCGCGATCCTCGCGCGCCGCGGGTTCGGCCGGGCGCTCGGGGTGCGGCTCGGCCGCTGGCTCGAGCGCGACCGGTCGCTCTATGCCGTCGAGCGCGCGCTGTCGCCGCGCTCCGGCCAGCGGCCGGGCTTTTGCGCGAGCGTCAACCACTTCCGGCGGCTGCTGGCCCTCGAGGCCGCGCCGGGCGCCGAAGCCTGGACGGCGATCGAGGACTGCATGGGCCGCCGCGTCGGCGCCGGACTAACCGTCTCCCGCAACGCCTGGGGCGGGCGGGTGGCCGTCAGCGCCGTCCCGCTGAACGCCCAGCCGGGCGCCTGGAACATGACCTTCCAGCGCCAGGCCCTCGTGCAGCGGCTGGTGCGCCGTTTGGCGGGCCGGCGTCCGCCGGTGATGGTCGCCGGCGCGCCGCACGTGCTGCCGCTCGATCTCCGCCGGGAGCGCCTGCGCCGCGTTGTGCTCCTCAATCTCTGGCCCGATCCGGCCCGCGTCGAGGTCCGCGTCCCCGGCGCCGCGCGCCTGCTCGCCGCCACGGCACTCCGCCCGCTGCGCCGGCCGGAACCAATGCCCTGCCGCGCGCGCCGGGCCGGCGGCGGCCTGGCCGTCTCGCTCGCGACCGAGCTGCCCTACTGCGGCTTTGCCGTGCTCGAGGTGGGCGATTCGGCTTGAACCGGTCTGCCGCGCAGCCCTATGCTCCACCCGCCGGCACGCCCCGGCGCGGGGAAGGGTGGCTGAGCGGCCGAAAGCGCCGGTCTTGAAAACCGGATTCCGCGCAAGCGGAACGGGGGTTCGAATCCCTCCCCTTCCGCCAGTCCGCGCCGAGGGCGTCGGCGGGCCGCCGACGCCCTCGCTCTCGGCATCCTCGCCCCGGACCAGCGCCTCGAACCGGCCGAAAAAGACTTCAACGCCGCCCTCGAAGCCAGCGTCGAAGGCCTCGCGCCAGACAATATCAAGCATATCCTGGACGCGCACGGCGAAGGCCGGGAAACGCGCGGCGATCAGCGCCCGGCGACCAAGCTCGACATCGAGGTGCTGCCGCATGTCTGGCGCGATCCGGACAAGGTGGAGCCAGGCGACAAGCCGCGTTCGCTTGTCTTCTGGAAACGCTTCCTGGGCAAAACCCGGATGGTCGAATGGAACCAGAACCCCAAGACCAATGTGATGATCCCGTCCAGTGTCCTGGTAAAAAAGGAGACAGCAGGCTGAAGACGCCTCATCTCCCCTCGCGGGGAGCCGCTTGGCTCAACGTCCAAAACGAACTCTTCAGCCCGCCGCCAACTGCTTTATGAACGAGTGGGAGGTCCATCATGCCTTGCGGCCCGACGGCTTAACGCCCGAGGCGAATCCCCCACTCGCACGTACAGCCTACCACATCATCGCTGTGAACCAAGGATAAAATGCTCCACCTCGACCTCCAAATCCAGGACGGCATCAGCCCGCACCTGCAAAAGACGCTGG
>CAZEVX010000096.1:0-7415 GCA_964515705.1 uncultured Verrucomicrobiota bacterium
CTCTTTCAGTTGGAGATCTCCGAGATCGCCGACGGCACGGTCGAAATCAAGGGCATCGCCCGCGAAGCGGGATACCGCACGAAGATCGCGGTCGTCAGCCACGACGAGAAAGTGGACCCCGTCGGCGCCTGCGTCGGCATGAAAGGCATGCGGGTCAAGAACATCGTGCGCGAGCTGCTGGGCGAAAAGATCGACATCGTGCGCTGGAGCCCCGACATCAAGACCTATGCCACCAACGCGCTCAATCCCGCCAAGCTGAACAAGGTGATCGTGGACGAGGCCGCCAACACGATCACCGTCGTCGTGGACGCCGACCAACTCTCGCTGGCGATCGGGAAACGCGGGCAGAACGCGCGGCTGACCTCGAAGCTCCTGGGGTGGAAGATCGACATCCAGCGCGACGAGAACGACATCAGTTTCGAGGAAAAGGTGGCCATGGCGGTCGGCACCGTCGCAAAACTCCCGGGGGTCGACCGCGCGATGGCCGAAACACTGGTGCACGCCGGGTTCCTCTCGCCGGAAGGCATCCAGGAAGCGGATATCAGCGACCTCATGGAAACGACCGGATTCGACGAGGCCACGGCGCGGCAGATCAAGGACGCCGCGAACGCCGCCCTGTCCGCCGGCCCGGCGGACCCCGCCCCCTCGGGTGCATAGGACCCCATGCGCGTCAACGAACTAGCCCGGCTGCTGAATGTCCCCAATAAGGTGCTCCTCGCTCGCCTGAAGGCCGAGGGGATCACCATTAAAAGCCATTCGAGCATGGTGGACGATGCCGTCGCGCTGCGGTATCGTATCAAGGCCGGGGTCCCACCGCCGCCGCCGACGGAGAAAATCGGCGCGCTGCTCCGACCCAAGGCCCCTGCGGCGACGAAAGCCCCTCCGGCGGAAGCCAAGCCTCAACCCGCGACGGCGCCGGCCACGACGGCCACACCGCCACCCGCGGCAGCGGCACCGGCCAAGCCTGCGCCCACGCCCGCGCCGCCAGCCAAGCCTCTGCCCGCGCCGCCGGCCAAGCCTGTGCCCGCGCCGCCGGCCAAGCCTGTGCCCCCGCCGCCGGCCAAGCCTGCGCCCACGCCCCCGCCGCCAGCCAAGCCTGTGCCCGCGCCCATACGGCCTACGCCTGTGCCCGCGCCCATACGGCCTACGCCCGCGCCCACGCGGCCTGCGCCTGCGCCCGCTCCCACGCGGCGGCCTATGCCTGCGCCCACGCGGCCTACGCCTGTGCCCGCGCCCACGCGGCGGCCTACGCCTGCGCCCGCGCCCACGCGGCCTGCGCCCGCGCCGTCCAAGCCCACGCCACCCGGAATCGCGACGCCGACACAACCTCGGCCGGCGACCGCCGCGCCCAAGGTCGTGATTGTGCACGGCGCGTTGGTGGTGCGGGACTTGGCCGAGCACCTGGGGCTCAAGCCGAACCAGCAGATTGCCGAGCTGATGAACATGAACGTGCTGGCCTCGATCAACCAGCGCGTGGATCTCAAGGTGGCCCAGCAAGTGGCCGAGAAACATGGCGTGCTGCTGGAGCACGAACGGAAGGGCGTGGAGAGCCGCCCGCCGTTGCACCGGGCGTCCGACGAGCCGGAGGATGCAGAGCGTCCCGAGGATCTCGAACCCCGCCCGCCGGTGGTCACCTTCCTTGGCCACATCGACCACGGCAAGACCTCCCTGCTCGACCGCATCCGCAACACCGCCGTTGCCAAGGGGGAAGCCGGGGGCATCACCCAGCACGTGGGCGCCTACACCGTGGAGCACCAGAATCACACGGTCACGTTCCTGGACACGCCCGGCCACGCCGCCTTCACCGCCATGCGGGCGCGCGGCGCCAACTTGACGGACATCGCCGTGATCGTGATCGCCGCCGACGACGGCATCATGCCCCAAACCGAGGAAGCCATCCGCCACGCCCAGGCCGCCAAGACCACCATCCTCGTCGCGATCAACAAGATGGACTTGCCGGCCGCCAACCCCGACCGCGTCAAGCAGCAGTTGCAGGCGCTAGGACTGACCCCGGACGACTGGGGCGGAACGATCATCTGCGTGCCCGTCAGCGCCGCGACGGGCGCCGGCATCGGGCATCTGCTGGAAATGATCCTGCTGCAAGCGGAAATGCTGGAACTCAAGGCGCGGCACAAGGGCAAGGCGCGGGGCTTCGTGATCGAAGCCCAGATGGAACCCGGGCGGGGGCCGACCGCCCACCTGCTCGTGACGCAAGGCACCCTGCAGGTCGGCAATCTGGTGGTCTCCGGCCCCTATTGGGGGCGCGTCAAGGCGCTGGTCAACTCCCACGGCATTCAGGTGCGCACCGCGCCGCCCTCGACCCCCGTCAAGTGCCTTGGCCTGTGCGGCATCCCGCAAGCCGGCGAATCCTTCCAGGTGTATGCCAACGACCGCGCGGCGCGCGACGTCGCGGAGCGGCGCACGATCGAGGCGCGCGCCGCCCAACTGTCGCCGCCCCGCAAGGCGTCGCTCGAATCCCTGCTGGACCCAAGCGCCCCGCAACGCCGCCTCGAATTGCGGCTGATCGTGAAGTGCGACACCCAGGGCTCGCTGGAAGCCATCCAGAAGGTTCTCGAGGAGATCAAGAGCGATAAAGTCGCCATCGCGATCGTGCTCGGCGGCGTCGGCAACATCACCGAAAACGACGTGCTGCTGGCCAGCGCCTCGGACGCCATCATCCTCGGGTTCCATGTCGGCAAGGAGCCCGGCGTCATCCAGGCGCAGAAGGAAGAAGGCATCGAAATCCGGCTCTATAGCATCATTTACCAGATCGCCGACGACATCCGCGAGGCCATGAGCGGGCTGCTGGCGCCCGAGCTGCGCGAAAAGGTCATCGGGCGCGCCGACGTGCGCCAGGTGTTCCCGATCTCCCGGAAGGGCAACGTGGCGGGCTGCCTGATCGTCAACGGCCGGGTCAACATCCGCTCGAAGGCCCGGGTGAAACGGGCCGGCGAGGTTCTCTACGAGGGCACGATCCTGACGCTCAAGCGCTTCCAGGACGAGGTCCACGAGGTGCGCGAGGGCCAGGAATGCGGTATTCGCCTTGACAATTTCGGCAACGTGGAAGTCGGGGACAGCCTGGAATTCTTCGAGGTCGAAAAGATCCCGCAGAAACTGTGACAACCCCATGAGCGTGGACCGGCTGACCCGCGTCAATGCCCTGCTGAAGCGCGAGATCGGAAATCTGCTGTTCCGCGTGGTGCACGATCGCGCCTTCGACGTGGCGGCCGTGACCGTCACGCGCGTCGAGACCAGCAAGGATTTACGGGATGCGCGCGTCTTCGTCTCCATCCGCGACCACCAGGACGAGCGCCCGCGGATGCTGGCGCTCCTGGCCCGCCACCGCGGCGAGCTGCAGGCCCGCATCAGCCGGGCGCTGGTCCTGAAATACACGCCGCGCCTGGCGTTCGAAATTGACACCTCGATCGAGGAAGGCGACCGCGTCTTGGCCATGCTGGCGCGGCTGGAACAGGACGACGCCGCGCCTTCGGCGTAACCCGGCGGGCGGGCGCCGGGCGGGCAGGGCGGCAACACGGGAAGCGCGACGACGATGGGGTCTCCGTCATCAGCCAGCGGGTATTTTGGACTGCCGCAGGCCGACGGCCTGCTGCTGGTGGATAAGCCGCCGGGCATGACCTCGCACGACGTGGTGGACCGCGTGCGCCGCCGTTACCATTTTCCCAAGGTCGGCCATGCCGGCACCCTCGACCCGCAGGCCACCGGCCTGCTGATCCTGATGATCGGACGCGCCACCAAGCTGGCCGGCCCGCTGCTGGCAAACGACAAGACCTACGAAGGGATCATGCGCCTGGGGATCGCCACCGACACCCAGGATGCCGACGGGCGGATTCTCCGCGAAGCCCCGTGGCAGGGCGTGACGCGCGCCGGGGTGGAGACCGCCGTCGCCGCGCTGCGGGGCGACCAGATGCAGACCCCGCCGATGGTCTCGGCCGCCAAGAAGAACGGCGTTCCGCTCTACAAGCTCGCGCGCCAGGGCAAGACGGTGGAGCGCACGCCCAAGCTGGTCCATATTTATGAGTTCACCGTGCGGACCTTCGAGCCGCCGCGGGTCGGCTTTTTCCTGCGCTGCTCCAAGGGCGTATACGTGCGCACGCTCTGCGCCGACCTCGGCGAAACGCTCGGCTGCGGCGCCCACCTCGAACAGCTGCGGCGCCTGGACATCGGGGCGTTCAGCCTCCGGGAGGCCATGGCGCTCGACGCGCTCCTGCGGCTCGATCGCAACCAGGTCCTGGACGCGATCCTGCCGCTGACCCAGGTGTCCCTGCAGGTCGCCGCCCGGCGCCCCACATGAAGATCGCGTCCAGCCTTGCCGCGCTGCGCGCCGAACCGCGGCCCGTGATGCTGGCGGCCGGCTTTTTCGACGGAGTCCACCGCGGGCACCAGGCGATTGTCCGCGCGGTCGTGCGCGCCGCCCGCCGGCGGGGCGGACGCGCGTGGATGTTAACCTTCGACCGCCATCCCCAGGCCGTCCTGCGCCCCGCCACGGCCCCGCCGCAACTGACGCCGCTGCCGCAGAAACTCAGCCTGTTGCGCGCCCTGGGCGCGGACGGCTGCATCGTCCTGCCCTTCACGCGCGCGCTGGCCAACCGCGCACCCGGCGATTTTGCCGCCCGGCTCTTCGCCGCATCGCCTTCCCTGCGCCGCATCGTGGTCGGCCACAGTTGGACCTTCGGACAGGGTGGCCGCGGCACCCCGGCGCAGCTCCGTCGGCTGGCGGCCGCACGGGACATCCGGGTGGTCGTCATGCCTCCCGTGCGCCGGGGACACGCCCCGATTTCCAGCACCCGCATCCGCCGCGCCGTGGCCGCCGGCCGTTTCCAGGACGCGGCCGCCATGCTGGGACGTCCTTGGAGCCTGGCCGGCACCGTGGGCCGCGGGCGTGGCATCGGCCGCTCCCTGGGGGCCCCGACCGCCAACCTGGATGTCCGCGGACTGGCCCTGCCGCCCAACGGCGTGTACCTCGTCCTGGTGCGCCGGGGCAGCCGCGTTGTTCCCGGGATTGCCAACCTGGGGGTGCGCCCGACCGTGTCCGGCCCGCGCGCGCGCCGCACGCCGCTGCTCGAACTGCACCTGCTGGGGATCCGGCCCCGGCTCTACGGCCAACAGCTCGAGGTGCAGGTCTTGCGGACGCTGCGCCGCGAGCGGCGTTTCTCCACCCTGGCGGCCTTGCGAACCCAGATCGCGCAGGACGTGGCGCGCGCGCAGGCCTGGTTCCGGCGGCATGCAGCGGTTCCGCGCACGGCGAGACCGGCCCGCCAGCCGCCTCCGCGGCGCGGCGCGCGGTAACCGGGCCGCCCCGCCCCTCCCCCATCCCACCCACGGCCCGCGCCAAAATTGAGGCACTTTTCCACTTTACTTCCCATCCGCGCCTATTATACTGCCCCCTTTGAACCCACGAATGGAACCTTCGCATGGCTATGCCCAACAAAGCTGACGTCAAAAAAAACTTTCAGCGCCACGAGAAAGACAGCGGGTCCGCCAATGTTCAGGCCGCGCTGCTATCCTTGCGCATCGAAAAGCTGACCGAGCACTTGAAGGCCAACCGCAAGGACCACAGCTCCCGTTACGGGCTGATCAAGATGGTCAGCGCGCGGCGCAAGCTGCTGGATTACCTGGCGCGCACCGACAATACCGGGTACCAGACGCTGATTCAGCGCCTGAAACTGCGCCGTTGACGCATGCCGACTGCCCGGTCAATCGTCCTGCCGCCGTGTGGCCGGCAGGACCGCCGACAGCCTTGGGCCGCTGGAAGCGAAGAGGCGGCACCATGGCCCCGTAACGCCGGGAACACCAGGATTCCTCATGAAGAATACCACGTGGGTTGAAGTCATCGTCGGCGGCAAGCCGCTGCGCATCGAAACCGGACTGCTGGCCCGCCAGGCGCACGGGTCCGTCACCGTGCAACTGGCCGACACCCTGCTGTTCTCGGCCGTGACCGTCGCCGACGCGCCGCGCGAAGGCATGGACTATTTCCCGCTGCAAGTGGAATACCGCGAGAAATACTATGCCGCCGGCAAGTTCCCCGGAGGCTTTTTCAAACGCGAAGCCCGCCCGTCCGAAAAAGAAGTCCTGACCGCCCGGCTGACCGACCGCCCGATCCGCGCCCTCTTCCAAAAGGGCTTCCGCCGGGAAGTGCAGATCAACAACATGGTGCTGTCCGCGGACGGCGAAACGGACGCCGACATCCTGAACATCACGGCCTCAAGCGCGGCGCTGATGCTGACGGACCTGCCATTTTACGGGCCGATCGCCGGCGTGCGCGTCGGCCGCGTGGACGGCGCCTGGGTTATCAACCCCACCCATACGGAGCGCAGCCGGAGCGATCTCGACCTGGTCTACGCCTGCACGCGCGACCTGCCGATCATGATCGAGGGCGACGCCCGCGAAATCTCCGAGGCGGATCTGGTCGCCGCCATGAAGGCCGCGCATGCCGCCTGCCTGCCGATCGTCGCGGCGCAGCTCGAACTGCGCCGCAAGCTCGGGCTGCCGGATCCCGCCGTGCCGGCGCCGGCGGACGACGCCGCCCTGCTGGACGCGCTGCGCGCGCTGGCGGGGTCCCGGCTGACGGAAGCCCTCTGCCTGACACCCAAGGCGGAACGGCGCGCCCGCCTGGCAGCCCTGCGCACGGAGCTCCGGACGCAGGCGGCCGCCGCGCGGCCGGACCTGGCCGACGAGCAATTCCGCGCCGCGATGGACACCCTCGAGAACGAGGCCGTGCGCTCCCTGATTCTCGACCAGGGGCGCCGCCTGGACGGCCGGGCGCTGGATGCCCTGCGGCCGCTGGCGGCGGACGTCAGCCTGTTCCCGCGGACGCACGGCTCGGCGCTCTTCAGCCGCGGGGAAACCCAGGCCCTCGGCACCGTGACCCTCGGCAGCAAGGGTGACATCCAGAAACTGGACGCCATCACCGGCGGGCCGGCCGAGAAGAAGTTCATGGTGCACTATAATTTCCCGCCCTACTGCGTCGGCGAGGTCGGGCGTCTCGGCAGCACGGGCCGGCGCGAGCAGGGCCACGGCGCCCTGGCGGAGCGCTCGCTGGAAGCCATCCTGCCGCCGGATTACCCCTATACCGTGCGCCTGGTGTCCGACATCATGGGCTCGAACGGCTCGAGTTCGATGGCCAGCGTCTGCGTCGGCTCCCTGGCCCTGATGGACGCCGGCGTGCCGATCGTGCGGCCGGTGGCCGGCATCTCGATCGGGCTCGTCAGCGGCCGCGACCGCGCCGCGCTCTTGACCGATATTCTCGGCGAGGAAGACCATGCCGGCGACATGGACTTCAAAGTCGCCGGCACGCGCCAGGGCATCACGGGGTTCCAGATGGACCTGAAAATCCGCGGCCTGGCCTGGCCGCTGGTCGAACAGGCCTTTGCGCGGGCGCGCGACGCCCGCCTGAA
>CAZEVX010000096.1:7425-11627 GCA_964515705.1 uncultured Verrucomicrobiota bacterium
ATGTCCAAGTACGCCCCGCGCGTCACGGTCGTCAAGATCAACCCCGAGAAGATCGGCGAACTGATCGGCCCCGGGGGCAAGAACATCCGCCGCATCACCGACCTCACCAACACCCAGATCGACATCGAGGACGACGGCTCGGTCAGCATTTTCAGCACCGACCAGGCCTCGATGGAAATGGCCCTGCGGGAAGTCAGCCTGGTCTCGGCCGAGGCCGAGGAAGGCGTGATCTACAACGGCACGGTGACGGGCATCAAGGAGTTCGGGGCGTTCGTCGAGATCTTCCCCGGCCGCGACGGCCTGGTCCACATCAGCGAACTGGCGGACTTCCGCGTCCGGCGCGTCGAGGACATCTGCAAGCTCGGCGACCAGATGTGGGTCAAGTGCATCGGCGTGGACGAACGCGGCCGCGTGCGGTTGAGCCGGCGCGCCGCCATGGAAGAAAAGGGCCTGAAGGATGCGGCGCCCGCGGCCGCGCCGGCCGAAGCGCCGGCGCCGGACGACGGACCGCGGGACGCCTCGCGGCGGCCGCGCGGACATCAGCGTTAGGCGCATTCCCGGCGCGCCCGGGCGCGCCGCTTCCGGTATGACGGCAACTTCCGACTGCGTGTTCTGTCGGATCGTGGCGCGGCAGCTTCCCGCCTGCGTCGTGCACGAGGACGCCGAAACGCTGGCGTTCATGGACATCGGGCCGATCATCCCCGGCCATGTCCTCGTGATCCCCAAGGCGCACGTGGACCCGCTCGACGCCATGCCGCCGGCCCTGCTGCACCGGGTGATCGACGTGGCCCAGCGGGTGGCGCGCGCCCAGCGCGCGGCCCTCAAGGCCGATGGCATCAACCTGATGCAGGCCAACGGGCGCGCCGCCGGCCAGGACGTGCCGCATGTTCACGTTCATGTAATTCCCCGGTTTTCCGGCGACGGGCACCGCTGGAACTGGACGCCGCACCCTTACGCCCGGCCGGCCGAGATGGCCGCCCTGGCCGACCGCATCCGGGCGGCGCTGTAAGGCGCGACCGCGGAAAGGGCGGTCGCCGCCGCGCGAGGTCTGTCGACAACGCATATCCCGAGGGCGCCATGCCGTCTCCGTCTTTCGAAGAAACCGTGGCCCGGCTCGTCGGCCAGGATCCGCGCTACGCGCCGGACGCCTACCGGTTCGTCCGCGACGCGCTGGACTTCACGGCGCGCAGCGCCAAGAAACCGGCGCAGGGGCCCGGGCGCCACATCAGCGGCGCCGAACTCCTGGAGGGCACCCGACGCTTCGCGCTGCGGGAATACGGCGCCATGGCCAAAACCGTCCTGGACGCCTGGGGCATCCGGCGCTGCGCGGACATCGGGCAACTCGTGTTCCACCTGGTCGAGCAACGGCTGCTCAGCAAGACGGACCAGGATTCCCTGCATGATTTCGACGGCGGGTACGAGTTCGAGGCGGCCTTTCGGGCGCCGTTTCGGCCGGACCCGCGGCGGACCCCGTCCCGGCTCCGGCAGCCCGAATAGCGGCGTCCTCCGCCCCGCCGCCACCCGCGGAACGGCCACGTGAATCCACCGACAAAATGCCGGCGCAGCCCGAGCGCAGCCCGGAGAACGGGGCTCATGATCCTCGCCACGCTGATGTCCGCTGCCTGCCCCGCCGAACGCCCGCCGGACGCCTCCCTGGCCGCCCTGGACCGCATGGCGTCCGGCATCGTGCGCTGGACGCTGGACAACGGGCTGACGGTCCTGGTCCGCGACAGCGACGCCGCCCCGCTCGTGTCACTCCAGGTCTGGGTGGCCGTCGGGTCCGCCGACGAGACCGACCGCCCGGGCTCCGGGCTGGCGCACCTGGTGGAACACATGATCTTCAAGGGAACCCCCACCCGTCCCCCGGGGGCCATCAGCCGCGCCATCGCCGACACCGGCGGAACGATCAACGCGTTCACCTCCTTGGATTACACGGGATTCCTCGCGGACGTCCCGGCGCGCCACTGGCAAACGGGCCTGGCCGTGCTGGCCGATGCCGTGCTGAACCCGGCTTTTCCCGAAGACGAGTGGCGGCGCGAACAGGATGTCATCCTGCGCGAAATGGCCATGTGCCGGGACAACGCCGAGCGCCAGGTGGCCGAGTTGCTGTTCCGGACGGCGTTCCGACGGCATCCTTACCGTCTCCCGGTGATCGGCCTCGAGACGCCGTTCCGCGCCCTGACGCGCGACGACCTCGCGGCCTACTACCGCCGCCACTATACCCCCGACGCCATGGTCCTGGTGATCGTCGGCCCGGTCCCGACCGCCGAGGCGCGCGCGGCGGTCGACCGCGAGTTCGGCGCCGCTCCCACGCGCTTGAGATCCCCCGTCGTGCGCCCGGCCGAACCCGCCTGCGCCGCTCCCCGCCGCGCCCGCCAGACAGGCGCCTACGAGGTCGCGCGCCTGGAGTGGGCTTGGCCAACCGTGCCCCTGACCCACCCCGACGCCCCGGCCCTCGACCTGCTGGCGGCGATCGTCGGCCGCGGCCGCAGCGCGCGGCTCGAACGTGAAATCAAGGAACGCCAACGCCTGGCGGTCGAGGTCAGCGCGTGGTCCTGGACGCCGCGCGATCCCGGATTGTTCGGCGTCAGCGCCGTGTTCGACCCGGCCCGCGAAGCCGACCTCGTCCGGGCGCTCGAGGAGGAAACCGCCCGCTGGCGCCGCACGCCGGTCAGCGCCGCCGACCTCGACAAAGCGCGCCGCCAGATGGTGGTCGATAGCCTGTCGGCGTTCGAAACCATGCACGGCCAGGCCGGCCAGTTCGCCGCCGGCGAGGTGCTCGCGGGGACCCCCGACTTTTTCCTGACCTACCTGCGCCGCCTGCAAACCCTCACGCCCAATCACCTCCTGGAAGCGGCGCGACGCTATCTCCAGCCCGAGTCCCGGACAGAGGCGATCCTGACTCCGGGGCCGGCCGAGCGCGCCGCCAGCGGCGGCCCGGCGCCCAGCGCCGGACGCCCGTCGAACGCTGTCCCCCAGACCGCGCACGCCGCGGCGCCGGCGGCGCATGCGCCGGCCGGACTGCCGGCGAGGCCGGCGGCCGACCTCAAGCCCGTGCGCAAGACCACGCTCTCCGCCGGGCCGGTCCTGCTGACCTGCGAAGACCGGCGCCTGCCATTCGTGCACCTGGTGGCCGCCTGCGGCGGCGGCCTGCTGCTGGAACCCGCTGGCCAGAACGGGGTGTCCTGCCTGATGGCCGACTTGTTGACCCGCGGCACGGCGCGCCGCTCGGCGCAGGACATCGCCGATACCGTGGAATCGCGCGGGGGCAGCCTGACGGCCTTTTCCGGCCAGAACAGCCTCGGCCTAAAGGCGCGCTGCCTGACGGAAGACGCTGACCTCTTCATGGAGGTGCTGGCGGACTGCCTGCTGCGCCCGGCGTTCGCGGACGACCAGGTGCGCCTGCAGAAAACCGTCCAACTGGCGGACATCGCCCGCCAGCGCGAGTCGCCGATGTTCCTGGCACAGCAGGAGATGCGCACAGCCCTGTTCCCCGGCCATCCCTACCGCGGCACGCCGGAAGGCACGCCGGAATCGCTCGAATCCCTGACGGCCGATGCTGTGGGCGCCTTTCATGCCCGGACCGTGGTGGCTGGCAACCTGGTGATCGCCGTCTTCGGCGACCTGGACCCGGACGCCGCGCGCGCCCTGGCGGAGCGCCACCTGCGCCGGCTGCCGGCCGGCCAGCCGCCGGCGCGCGAACAGGCCGTCGCCCACCCCGCCTTGCCGCGGCGTCTCGACCGCGCGGCGCCCCGCGCACAGACAATTGTGCTGCGGGCCTTCCCGGGACTGGCGCTGACGGACCCGCGCTGCGACGCCCTGGCCCTGCTGCGGCAGGCCATGAGCGGGCTGGCCTCGGACCTGATGGTGCGGGTCCGCGATCAGCAGGGCCTGGTGTATTTCACGGGCGCCTGGGACCGGCCGGGGCTCGATCCGGGCGTCTTCGGGCTCTACGCCGGAACCCATACCGGCGCCGTCACACAGGTGGAAACACTGTTTGCGGACGAACTCCGGCGGGTCACGGCCGACGGCCTGCGGCCGGAGGAGTTCGCGCGCGCCCGCGAGCAACTCCTGGCGGACCAGGCGGAGCTCCTGCAGCAAGACGGCGCCGTGGCGTTGGATTGTGCGCTGAACGAGCTCTACGGGCTGGGCTACGGCCATGCCTTCGGACTGCGGGACCGCCTCGAGGCGCTCTCCCCGGA
>CAZEVX010000097.1:0-11516 GCA_964515705.1 uncultured Verrucomicrobiota bacterium
GGCGCCTGCGCCGCCTGCTGGAAAATACACCAAGAATCTCGGACTGACCCCTATACCAAGAATCTCGGACTGACCCCTATATCAATCGGACTGACCCCTATATCAACCCCTATATCAACAACGGCCTGCTCCCGTATTGCTCACCCGCGCGGACGCGGGTTCGCAAACGGAGAGGCTGGGCGTTGGGCTGAAAGATGAAAACAGCAATCGGCATAGTCTTCCTTCTCATGGCACGGGGTCTGGTCAAGACGACTCTCTGGAACCGCGAGATCAACCGCTCCAACGCCGCCACGCTCTTGTCGCCGCGTCCGCGCGTGCGACCCAGTCGGCCGTCTGGCGAGGGGCATCGTTCTCCAGGAACGCCGTCGCCCTGCGCTTGACATCCATAATGGTTGTGATACGGTTTGGATATGAAAACCATAACCCTCAAAGAGATTCCGACCCCTCTGCATGCCGCTCTCAAGCAGCGGGCTCGACGGCATGGCCGCAGTCTCAATAAAGAAGCCATCGCTTGCCTGGAAATGGCCGTGGCCCCAGTCCCGGTCAATATCCATGCCATGCTGCTGGACATCCGCGCCCATCGCGCCGCCCTGCCCGGCCGCTTGAACGGCCAGTTGGTCCGGATGGCCGAGGAAGGCCGGCCATGATCGTGGCCGATTCTAATCTTATCGCCTATCTGCTCATTCCCGGAGACCAGAACGAGGTGGCGGACGCCGTGCTACTCAAGGATGCCGACTGGGCCGTACCCGTGATCTGTCGGTCTGAAATCCGCAATGTGCTGACCCTCTATATGCGCCACGAGGGGATGTCGCTATGGCAGGCCAGCATGACCATGGAAAAAGCCGAGAGCCTTTGGAAACGTCGAGAATACGCGGTGCCATCCGACGATCTATTGGAACTGACCGGTCGTTACAATATCAGCGTCTATGACGGGGAATATGTGGTATTGGCCCAGCAACTCGGGGTTCCCTTGGTGACCTTCGATCGGGCCGTGAGAACGACATTTCCCAACACGGCGGTATCTGCCCAAGACTATCTGACAATCTGATGCGCGACCGCCAATTGCGATGGCAGCCCCTGCAATGCCGATGGGCATAACGAGGAGACCACGACATGCGAGAAAGACGAATCTATGTGACGGCCAATGACCTCGGGCGGCTCAAAGAGTTGCTGTCGGTGGCGGGCTCCTTCAACTATCGCGACCGCCATGATCTTCAGTCGCTGGAATCCGAGCTGGACCGGGCAAAGATCGTCGAGTCCCGCGATGTGCCGCCGACCGTGGTCACGATGAACACCCGGCTCCGCTTCGTTGACCTCGATGATCACACGACCACAGAAGTCTCCTTGGTCTTTCCAGCCGAGGCCGACATCAACGCGGGCAGACTGTCGGTGCTGTCGCCCATTGGGACGGCGCTGCTGGGCTATGAGCAGGGGGACACCATCGAATGGCGGGTTCCCGCGGGGAAACGGCGAATTCGGATTACCGACATCCTGTACCAACCGGAAGCGGCCGGGCACCTCCATCTGTAGGGGAAACGGGCGCTGCCCCGAACGGCGGAAACCGCCGGAAATACGGCCGACACCCAAGCCTGCCGCCGTCGAATTCAAAAGGTCGGGTCGCGCAGGCGCCGATGTTCGATGGCCGCCTCGAGCGTGATCGTGCGGAGGCCGGCAACCGGCGGGTCGAAGGCGAACGCGGCGGCGGGGTTGGGGCCGGTGGCGTCCAGGGCCTGGAGCCGCGGCTCGTAACGCATCTGGTCGCCGGCGGGCGCCGGCAGGTCGGTCCCGGCCAGAACGGTCTCCCCGGCGGCGGCCTCGAGCTTGAGGACCAAGCCGCGATAGCGCGCCAGCACGCGCTTGGGAAACTCCAGCCGCACGGCGGCGAGTGGGCGAGGGTCGTCCACCCGGAAAACGACGCGCACGCGGTTCTGCCCCGCGCGGCCCGCGCGGTTGATGGCGGCGCCGGGGCCGTCGGGCCTCTGCCAGAAAAGCGCGAAGACCAGCGGTGGCCGGTAGGTGGCCTGGAACAGGACCGCGGTCTGGGCCAGCAACGCCGCGCCGAGGACGGCCAGCGCCAGCACGCCCGGGACCAGGCGGGGCTGCCGGGCGGCGCCCCAGCCGAGCAACAGCGCCAGCGGGACGAGCCCGGCGAAGTAGTAGCGCCCCTGCGGCTGGAGATCGTTGCCGAGGCACGTCCAGAGGTGTTGGGCCAGCAGGGCCAGGAACAGGGCGATCAGCCACAGCGCGGCCTGCTGGACGGGGCGGTCGCGCGACCGCAGCACCGCGATCAGAATCAGCGCCGCCAGGCCCGGCAGCGCGATCCGCAGCGCGGCGTAGATTTCCGGCCGCCAGGCGACGTCCAGGTAGCCGAAGAGGCCGACGGCCGAGGCCAGTGTCAGGGACGCGAAGCCGTGCGCCAGCAGCCAGCGCAGGCCGGCCCACGAGCATCCCGGCGCCAGCGGGGTGACCTCGCGCGCGAGGCCGAGCGACGCCAGGCGCGCGGCGTCCGGCAGCAGCGGCAGCGGGGTCCCGTAGAGCCAGGCGTTGCGCGCGTACCAGAATCCCGAGACCAGCAGCGCGCCGGCGGCCGAGGCCGTCCCCAGCGCCAGCACGCGCCGCCACGGCCAGTCGCCGCGCCAAGCCAGGGCGCAGGCGCCGGCCGCCGCGCAGGGCGCCAGCACGAAAAAGTTGTACTTGGCCGAGAACAGCAGGCCGGCGGCCAGCCCGGCGGCCGCCAGGCGCGGCGGCGAGGGCGCCCGGGCGTAGCGCACGAGCGCCCAGGCCAGCACGGCGGCGATGGCCAGCGAGTGGGCGTCGGCGTTGACGTAGCAGAAACTGTAGAGTACCTGGGGCACGAGCGCCACGGCGGCGGTCGCCAGCAGCGCGGGTCCCGCTCGGCCGGCCAGGGCGCGCACGGCCGCGAAGAGCGCGTTGAGGAAGACGAGGCCCCAGGCCAGCGAGGCCAGGCGCGCGCCCTGGTAGGCTTCGAGTCCGGCGAGCGCCTGGCCGGCGCGGGCAGCGCCCGCCGCCACAACGTAGTTGAGCATCGGCATCTGGTTGTAGCTCGACAAGGCGTGGCGAAAGCGTTCGAGGTCGTCGACGCCCCAGACCGGCAGACGGTGCTGGGTCAGGATGAACTCCACGCTGTAGCGGTAGTGGGTGGCCTCGTCGGGCGCGTTGTTGTAGGGGATCAGGAACACCCACCACAGCCCGAGCCCCAGGTAGAGGGCGTTCAGCAGCAGCAGGCCCGGTGACAGGCGTATCCGGGATAGCACGGCGTTCATGCGGTGATCTTGTGTCGGCGGCCGTCGGATCACCCCGGCCAGGACCGGATGGCGTCCAGGATCTCGGCCTGGTCGGACTCGCTCAACCCGAAATAGAACGGCAATCGCAGCAGCCGGTCGCTGACCGATTCCGTCACCGGGCACTGGCCGGGCCAGCCGCCGAAGCGCCGTCCCATCGGCGAGAGGTGCAGTGGCAGGTAATGGAAGACCGCCAGGATGTCCCGCGCCCGGAGGTGGGCGATCAGCGCCTGACGCGCCGCCAGCGAGGGCATCAGCAGGTAGAAGAGGTGGTACGGCTGCTCGCAGTGCGCCGGGACCACGGGCAGCCGAGCGCCGCGGGCGGCGGCCCAATCGCGCAAGCCGCCGGCATAGGTCTCCCAGAGCCGGCGGCGCCGCGCCTGGATGCGGTCGCGGGCCTCGAACTGGGCCAGCAGGAAAGCCGCCAGCAGGTCGGACGGCAGGTAGCTCGAGCCGAGGTCCATCCAGGAATACTTGTCAGTCTGGCCGCGGAAAACCTGGCTGCGGTTGGTGCCTTTTTCGCGCAGGATTTCGGCGCGGGCGATGAAGCGCGGATCGTTGATCAGCAGGGCGCCGCCTTCGCCGCAGGTGAAGTTCTTGGTCTCGTGGAAACTCTGGGCGGCCAGGGCGCCAAAGGCGCCCAGCGGGCGCCCCCGGTAGCGGCCGAGCAGCCCGTGGGCGTTGTCCTCGACGACCGCCAGGCCGCGGGCGCGCCCCAGGGCCAGGATGGCGTCCATCTCGCAGCCCACGCCGCCATAGTGCATGGCGACGATCGCCCGCGTCCGCGGCGTGACCAGCGGCTCCAGCCGGGTCTCGTCCAGGTTGAGGGTGTCGGGGCGGATGTCGGCGAAGACCGGCCGGGCGCCGCGCAGGGCGAAGGCGTTGGCGGTCGAGACGAAGGTGAAGGACGGGACGATAACCTCGTCGCCGGGCTGGATCTCGAGCAGCAGGGCGGCCAGCTCGAGGGCGTGGGTGCAGGACGTCGTCAGCAGCGCGCGCGCCACCCCCAGTTCGCGCTCGAGGAAGGCGTGGCAGCGGCGGGTGAAGGCGCCGTCGCCCGAAATATGGCCGTTGGCGATGGCCGCTTCCATATAGCGGCGCTCGTCGCCCACAAAACAGGGTTTATTGAACGGAATCCTCATGGAGCGTCCTTGCAGGCCACGGCCAGCAGCGAGCCGCCGCACGGCGGCCGCCAGCCAGACCGCAGCAGCCCGAACTCGAGGGCCATGACGCCCGCCAGCGCCCGGTTAGCCCAGACAGGCAACTGCAACTGGGCTTTCAAGTCGCGCTCGGTCCCGCCGCGGCGGCGGGCGGCCCAGAGCGCCGGCGCCAGCAACGCCACGAACGGCAGACAGCGCCGCACGCGGAACCCGGCGCGCTCCAGCCGGGCGCGCAGGCCGCGCGCGCGGTAGCGGCGCAGATGGCGCGCGACGTCGTCGGCGTAGCTCCAGAGGCCAGGATGCTGCGGCACGGTTAGCAGCAGGTGGCCGCCCGGCCGGAGCGCGCGGCGCGCCTCAGCCAGGACAGCGTCCTCCTCGGCGACGTGTTCCAGCATATCGAAGGCCCCGATGACGTCGAATTCCGCCTCGAATGGGATCCGACGCGCGTCCATCTGGTAGAGGGCGACGCCCGGCAGCCGCCCGGCCGCGATCGCCAGGGCGCTGCGGAACAGGTCGCCGCCCGCCAGGGTCAGGCCGGGACAGGCCCGGCGGATGCCGTTGAGAACATAACCGGTCCCGCAGCCGATTTCCAGCAGGGAAACGGCCTTCGGACAATCGCGCGCCAGGGTCCAGGCGATCAGGCGGTTGCGCGACCGGAACCAGAAGTGGCGGTCCTCGACGCCGGCGAGAAAGGCGAAGGCGTGATCGAGGTAGCGGGCGGACTCCGGGTCGGGGTCCGGCGCGAAGACCCGGATACCGTCGCACAGCGCCGGTTCGCGCGCGCAGCGCGGGCAGCGCCAGGCGGTTCCCCCGAACGGCAGGTCGCAGACCAGGCAGCGTTTCATGGAATGGCCGGGGATGGGCCGCGGAACCAGTGGAACTTGGCGGTGGCGTTCAGGGCGGTGAACCCGAGCCGTTCGGCGACCTTGAGGCTGTCCAGGTTATTGATCGAGATCGAGGCCAGCACCCGCCGGATGCCGCGCCGGACGCTCTCGGCCAGCATCGCCTGGTACAGGGCCAGCCCGGCCCCGCTGTGGCGCAGCCGCGGGTCGGTGGCCGCGAGCGTGACGTCGTAGGTTCCCGGCGCCGGCCGGCGCGCCAGCACGAAGCCGAGCAGGGACTCGCCGCCGAACGCCTCGAGCACGAACAGGTCCTCGCCGGCCTCGAAGCTGGTGCGAATCCAGCGGGCATAGCGCGCGTCGGCCTTGCCCGGCGGCAGGTGCGGGTCGAGGTGGAAGCGGTCGGTGGCGAACGCCCCGCGGGCGATCGCCTCCAGCGCCGGCAGGTCCGCCGCCGACGCCGGACGGAAGCGTACCGCGCGGAACCGCCCGCCGGCCAGCGGCCGGAACCGGTGCAGCGGCAACTCGATCGTCAGGATGGTTTCCACGGGATAAAACCCGTGGCGCGTCAGCACGGCCGCCTGGGCGACGGCGTCCGGCCGCAGCCCGGCCACCGCCAGGCATGGCGCGCCGGCCAGCCCGGCGAGTCCGGCGGGAAGCCGCGCGTCCAGCACGCCGGGCGCGGCGTCCCCGCAGCGGATTTCGTAGACCGGGAACCCGAACAGCTCGCTGTCCCACGGCACGCGCGCGTGGGTCAGCGGGCCGTCGGGCGCCGGGAACGGCTGCCAGGTGAGCGAGAAGGGCATGGTGGAAGGAGGAAGAGGGGTTCAGGGAAAGAACGACAAGCATGTTCCGCCGGCGCGCGGCGCGCCGATCAACACGGCTACCCGGCGCACGTCAACCGCGATACGCATCTTTGCGATGTCCGACCTTCACGACACACACCAGAAGGATGGCATCCTGGATGTCGTAGAGGATGCGGTATGCCCCGCACCGCAGGCGGTATTTCTCCGCGCCGGAGAGTTTCCGGGACTGGGGTGGGCGTGGATTGCCGGCCAGGGCGCCAATGGCCGCCATGATCCGCCGCACATCCCGTTTCGGGATGGGCGCCAAGTCCTTGCCGACCGAGGTCCTGAAGCGCACCTCATAGCCGGCCATGGCGTTTGAGCTCCTTCACGAACGTTTCAAACGCGATGGTCGGCTCGTGCTTCCTGGCGTCGAACGCGGTCAAATCGTCCGCGTCTTCGGCCAGGTCGCCGCGGATGGCGTCGTTGAGCAGCTCCGAGACGGAGCGCGACGTCTCGACGGATTTCAGGCGCAGCGCCCGGTGCAGATCCGGCTCGAGATAGACCGTCGCCCGCTTGGTCAGTGTGGTCATGCGGTTCCTCCGAATTCCTGACGGCACTATAGCGCTAGAACGTTGTCATGTCAAAATGTTGCCGTGGACCCCAACCCCGCGGGAGTTGCGCTTCCCCCTGTTGCCCAGTCAGGCGCCAGAGCGTGCGCCCGCGGCTCGGCAGCATGCGCGCCGACCGTGCCTGCGGCGGGCAAGAGCGGCGGCTTGACGCGCCGCGCAGGCGCGCGCCTCGCCCCGGTCAGCGGGGCGGCGGGAGCCGCGGTTCCGTTCCCCGGACGCACGCAGCGCGTCCGGGAACCCTTACGATCGAGCCGCGGGCGGTTCGGCCGCCGGCGCGGCGCCGGCGGTTTGCCGCACGACGTAGGTCGGCCGGTCCATGATCCGGAAATGCATGCGGGCCAGGTATTCGCCGATGATGCCGAGGGCGAAGAGCTGCGCGCCGGAAAAGATGGCGATGATCGAGGCCAGGAACGGGAACCCCGGCATGCTGTAGCCCAGCGCCAGGTAGCGGCCGACGACGTACACCAGCACGCCGATGCCGAAGAGCGTCAGGGCGAACCCGATCCAGCTGGCCAGCTTGAGGGGCGCGGCGGAAAAGCCGGTGACGACATCGACGGCGTGGGCCAGCAGGCGCCACAGCGAGTAGCTCGAGCGGCCGCCGGCGCGCGGCGCATGCCGCACGGGCAGGGCGGCGAAGCGGCGCGTGCCCCAGGTCAGCAGCACGTCCAGCGAGACGCAGGGACCCTGGAAGGCGGCGAACGCCTCGCGCAGCGGGGTGCGGAAGGCCCGGAAGGAGTTGCCGAGATTGGCGGTCTCGACGCCCATGACCCGCAGCAGGGCGCGCACCAGCCGCGAGCCGAGATCGCGGCCGGGGCCGTGCTGTTTCCGTTCGGGAATCCCGTAGACGACGTCGGCGTCCCCGGCCGCCAGGCAGTCGAGCAGCCGCGGGATTTCCTCCGGCGGGTTCTGGAGATCGGCGTCGAGGGTAACGATCGCCGCGTGGCGCGCCGCCCGGATGCCGCAGAGCAGGGCGTTGTGCTGGCCGAAGTTGCGCATGAGGTCGAGGCCGCGCACGCGCGGGTCGGCGCGCGCCAGGTCCTCGATCAGCGTCCAGCAGCGGTCGGGGCTGCCGTCGTTCACCAGCAGGACCTCGAACGGCGTCCCGAGCGCCGCCAGCACCGGCAGCAGCCGCTCCATCAGCGGCCGCAGGCTGGCCTCGGAACGGTAGACGGGGATGACCACGCTGACGGATGGCCGCGTCATGGGCGCAGTGTAGCGCAGGGGCCGGATGCTGCACAGCGGAAAAAGAGGCGCACGGCCGCCGCCAGCGCCAGGCCGGCGGCCAGGAGCATGCCGGCCAGGAAGACGCCGGTCCCGCGGGCGACCAGCCAGGCGGCGGCCCGCGAGCCGGGCCCCGGCGCCGCGCCGGGACGGACGACCTCCGGCAGGATGCCGCGGATTTCCGGCGACCGCAGCAGGGCGGCCAGGGACTCGGGATCGGGATAGGGCACCTCGAACGGCGGCTTGCCGCGCAGGCAGGCGATATCGTCCGTGGCGATGAACGCGCGCACGTTGGCCTCGCTGGCGGCGAGCTGGCGGCCGTGGCGCGGCGCCTCGAGGCGCAGGGCGTCTTGCGAAAGGCTCCAAATCCCGGGCAGGAACGGCAGCAGCCAGAGCGCCAGGAGCCCGGCGCCGAGCGCTTGCCGGCGGCGGGGGAGCGGGCTTGCCGGCCAGAGCGCCAGGGCGCAGGCGGCGTTGAGCGGGATGGCCACGGCCAGGATCACGGCATGGCGCGAAGCGATCCCGGCGCCCTGCCGCCCATAGGCCATGGCGACCGCCTGGAGGATCAGCCAGGCGCCCAGCCCCAGCAGGAACCAGTCGCCCGGCGGCGTCGGCCCGCGATGCAAGAGCGCCCGTATCAGCAGGCCGGCCAGCGGCAGCCAGGCAACGAGTGCCAGCCAGGGGGTATCGCTGTTCGGCCAGGCCAGGCGCGCGGCCGCGGCGGCCAGCAGGTCCACGAGTCCGTGCGCTTGGATGGCGGCGTGGCCGGGCACGGACACGACCAGCAGCAGGCCGGGGACCAAGGTGGCCAAGCCGGCCAGCAGCAGCCCGGCGGCCGCGCGCCGCGCGCCGGGATCGCCGCCGCGCCAGCGCAGGGCGGCGACCCCCAGGACCGCGGCCGGGGCCAGCCAGCCCGAGGCCATCGTTCCCAGCCCGAGCAGCGCCGCGCCGAGCCCGAGCCACCAGCCGGACGAGAGCGCCGGCCGTTCGAGCAGCAGCCAGAGCGCCGCCAGCGCGCAGGCCAGCAGGGCGTAATGCGAGATGCAGGCGCTCCAGAGGGTGGCTTCCCAGGAGAAGGGCAGGGCGCAGACCAGCGCGCAGAGCGCCAGCAGCGGCGTCCAGCCGCGCCGGCCGGACGCCGCCCAGAGCATCGCCGCCAGTGCCAGGCCGGTGAGCGTGTGGAAGACGGCGTTGACCGCCAGTTCCAGCCGGGCGTCCCACTGGCCGTTCAGGGCCAGCAGGAGCAGGGCCAGCAGCCGCGTAAAGACCAGCCGGTGTTCGCAGTGCGGGGCCAACAGCGCCCGCAGGGTCAGCGACGGCTCGACGCACGCCGCCTGCTCGGGGGTCAGCGGGATGCGGCCGCCGAGGCGCTGCAGGTAGGTGATGCCGTGGCAGGCCCACTGGTCCCACCAGGGCAGCGCCGAGCCGTAGGCGGCGATCAGCCGCAGCTTGGCGCCCAGGATCAGCAGTCCTGCCGCCAGCAGGCTGCCGGCCCGCATGCCGCCTGTGCCGCGCCCGGTCATGAATCGAAGTTGATCCGTTCGCGTTCGATGACCAGCGGCCGGTTTTGCACGTAGGTGTGGATCGAGCCGACGTACTCGCCGACGATGCCGAGGAAGAAGAGCTGGACCGACGAGAAGAAGAAGATGCCGACGACCAGGGGAGCCAGTCCGACCGAGAAGCGGTCCCAGAACAGCAGCTTGTAGACGAGGTAGAAGAGCGCCACTCCCAGGCAGGCCACCGCCGCGCAGAACCCGAGAATCACCGCCAGGCGCAGCGGCGCCTTCGAGTAGCCGGTCATCCCCAGCAGGGCGATGTCCAGCAGCGTGAAGACGTTGTTCTTGGTGGCGCCGCGCGCGCGGGCCGGCTGGACGTACGGGATGCGCACGGGATCGAACCCGATTTCGGCGATCAGGCCGCGAAAGTAGGGATACGGCTCGCGCAGCGAGCGCAGGATCTCGATCACCTGGCGGTCGTAGAGCCCGAACCCGGTGAACTGCTCGACGAGCGCCACGTGCGAGAGCCGGCCCAGCAGCCGGTAATACGCCTGGCGCAGGCGAAACATCCGGCGCGATTCCTCGCTGGCGCGCTTGACCCCGACGACGATGCGGGCGCCCTGTTCCCAGGCGCGCACGAACTCGCGGATCAGTTCGGGCGGGTCCTGGAGATCGGCCACCAGGCTGACGACAGCATCGCCGCTTGCCTGCAGGTACCCGTGGACCGGCGAGCGGATATGCCCGAAGTTTCGGGCATTGAGAATGACCTTGATGCGCCGGTCGCGGTGCGCCAAGTCCCGCAGGACGGTGGCGGTGCCGTCGGTCGAGGCGTTGTCAATAAAGAGGTGCTCGTAGGCGTAGCCCGGCAGGGTGGCCATGACGGCCGCCACCCGCGCGGCGACCTCGGCCACGTTGGCCTCCTCATTGTAACACGGGGTGACAATGCTGATGCGTTTCATGGCGCGCGGGCCGCGGCGGCCGGCCGGGACGGCCGGACCGCAGACTGTCCCGCAGTCTACACGCCGGCCGGGCCGAATGCCAATACAATGTGGGGCGGCGTGTATCGGCCCGGAGTCGCGATCCGGCCGCGACATGCAAGGGTCATCCCATGGCGCGCAGAAAACGGCGGATGCGCGCGGCGACGTTGGCAGGATCGAGGCCGAGGCCGCGGCGCAGGTACGCCTGGCCGCCCACGGAGCGGCAGAAGGCGTCCGGGATGCCGAGCCGCAGGAGCGGCGGTGCGCCGGGAATCCCGGCGACGACCTCGGCTACGGCGCCGCCGAGCCCGCCAAGGACGCTGTGCTCTTCGAGCGTGACCAGCGGCGCGCGGCGCGCGCACAGACGGCGGATGGCCGCGGCATCGAGCGGCTTGACGGTCGGCATGGAGAGGAGCGCCACTCGCAGGCCGAGGCGGGCCAGCCGCGCCACGACCGCCTGCCCGGTCTCGAGCATGGCGCCGGTGGTGATCAGGGCGGCGTCGCGGCCGGCGCTGACGGGCACGGCTCTGCCCAGCGCGATGCGCGTGCCGGCCGGGTGCAGGCGCGGCTCGCCCGCCTTGCCCAGCCGGATATACATCGGCCCGGGCCGGGTGAAACTGGCGCGGACCAGGGCGCGCGCCTCGACGGGGTCGCCCGGACAACACACGGTCATGTTCGGCAGCGCCCGCATCACGGCGATATCCTCGATGGCATGGTGCGTGGGACCGGCGGCCCCGTAGGCGACGCCGCCGCCCACGCCCACCAGGCGCACGGGCAGGTTCATGTAGGCGAGGTCGTTGCGCACCTGCTCGAAACAGCGCATGGTCACGAATGGCACCATGCTGTAGAGATACACCCGGCGGCCGGCCAGCGCCAGGCCGGCGGCCACGCCGACGGCGTTCTGCTCGGCGATCCCGGCGTTCAGGAACCGGTCGGGAAACGCGGCCCGGAACGGTTCCAGCACCGAGAACCCCATGTCGGGCGTCATGAGGAAGACGCGCGGATCGGTGGTCGCGCGGGCGATCAGGAGTTGGACGAAGAGATTACGCATGGCATGGGCGGGATGGGATTGTAGGAGCCCGCCCTCCGGCGGGCGCTGGATGG
>CAZEVX010000098.1:0-3225 GCA_964515705.1 uncultured Verrucomicrobiota bacterium
GGCGTGGTCGCCGAGATTCGCAAGCGCATAGCCGAGAAGGTGACACTCCCGCCGGGGTACACCGTCGAGTACGGCGGCCAGTTCGAGAACCAGCAGCGCGCCATGCGGCGCCTGGCGATCATTGTCCCGACCGTCCTGGCGCTGGTCAGCGTCATGCTCTGGCTCGCGTTCGGCGTCATGCGCCATGCGCTGATCATCCTCGTCAACGTCCCGCTGGCGCTGGTCGGAGGCATCCTCGGGCTGCTGCTCACGGGGGAGTACCTCTCCGTGCCGGCCGCGGTGGGCTTCATCGCCCTGCTCGGGATCGCCGTCCAGAACGGCATGGTGCTCGTCACCTGCTTCAACGACCTGCAAGCCCGCGGACGGTCGCCGATCGAGGCCGTCAGGGAAGGCGCGGAACTGCGGCTGCGGCCGGTGTTGATGACCGCCTTGACCACCATCCTCGGCCTGCTGCCGCTCCTGGTCGCCCGCGGGATCGGGGCCGATGTCCAGCGGCCCCTGGCGATCGTGGTCGTCTGCGGGCTGGCGACCTCCACGCTGTTGACGCTCTTCGTCATTCCGGCGGTCTACGTCTGGATCGCGGAGCGGCGCAGGCGGTCGGCCGCCAGGATCGCGTGCCATTCCGTCGGCCGTGGTCCCGCCAACGCCCAAGGGAACGCTTGACAGGACATCGGGGGCGGGCCCATACAGGCGCTCGGGAGAGATTGCGGAAGCGGCGAATCACGAACGCCGGATCCCGGCGCGTACGTCGCGCCGGGCATGCACGCCGTACCCGGCGGCGACCCGGCGCCTGTTGGGATTGGTTGCGCATCAGGATCCATGCCGAAAGGACCAAGAACCCATGACGCCTTCTTTCCATGAACGCCGGTTGGCGATGGGCCTGCTGATTCCCGCGATGGGCATGGCGATGGCGGCGACCGCACCGGTGTTCGCGGACACGGCGACGGCAGGCGGCGACACGCCGGCGTTCGTTCTGCCGCCGCTGCCCTATGCCCAGGAGGCTCTGGAACCGCACCTCTCGGCGCGGACGTTGAGTTTCCACTACGGCAAGCACCACCAGGCCTACGTCGACAACCTGAACCGACTCGCGGCCAACGCCAAGATGGCCGGCCTGCCGCTGGACGACATCATCCGGCAAACGGCGGGCCGACCAGACCAGGCCGGTCTGTTCAACAATGCCGCCCAGGTCTGGAATCACACGTTCTTCTGGAAGAGCATGAAGCCCGCTGGCGGCGGCGCGCCGACGGGCACCCTGGCGGAGCGGATCGAGGCGGCGTTCGGCAGTCTCGCGGCCTTCAAATCCGCCTTCCACGAAGCGGCCACGACCCAGTTCGGCAGCGGATGGGTCTGGCTGGTGCAGGATGGCGACACGTTGAAGATCGTCAAGACCTCCAATGCGGATACGCCCATCGCGCACGGGCAAACCGCGCTCCTGACTTGCGACGTCTGGGAGCACGCCTATTACCTTGACTACCAACACCGCCGCCAAGACTTTGTCCAGGCCTTCCTGGACCATCTGGCAAACTGGGAGTTTGCGGCGTCGCAGTTGAAATAGGGCCGCTCCACGGCGGGCGGGGGCGGACCACGCGTCCGCGCTCGGCCTGCGCCCCTTGGCGAAGCTTGCTGCTGGTCCACGCCGCACCCACCCCCGCACGCGCGTGTCCGGCTGTCGGCCCTTCACCCGGCGCGTCATCCCGGAACCGCGTTGTCCGAGACCTCCGGGGTGTGACGCACAATGCGTCCCTCGATCAGGTAGATCAGGTCCTCGCCGATGTTCGTGGCGTGGTCGGCGATCCGCTCGAGGTGGCGGGCGATATGCAGGACCTGCAAGAGCGGCTCGAACAGCGCCGGGCTCTGCCGGACGGCGTGTTTGACCTGCTGATAAATATCGCGGTTGATGGCGTCGATGTCCGCATCCGCGGCGCACACCTCGTGCGCCGCCGCGTCGTTCAGGCTCACAAACGCATCCAGCACCTTCTGGAGCATGGCCTGGGATTTATCCGCCATCTCGCCCAGCCGCAACGGGATGCCGATCGGCGGCTGCCCGCACAGGAACAGCCCGCGTTCGGCGATGTGCACGGCCAGGTCGCCGATGCGTTCGATGTCCTGGTTGATCTTGAGCACCGCGATGATGTAGCGGAGGTCCGCGGCCACGGGTTGATGGAGCGCCAGGATCTTCAGGCAGTCGTCCTCCACGTCCACTTCCATGGCGTTGGTCCGCGCCTCGCGCGCGATGACCTGGCGGGCCAGGTCCTCGCTGCGCGCCTCGACCGCGCGAACCGCCGCCCGCACGTCGGTTTCCACTTCCGCGCTCAGCGCCAGGATCTGCCGCTTGAGCTTGTCCACGTCGCGTTGAAAATGCGCTCGCATGCCGGGGGTCTCCTTGCTATCCGGAACGGCTTCAGCCGAACCGCCCGGTGATGTAATCCTCGGTCTGCTGTTCCCTGGGCTTGGTGAACACGTCCTGGGTCGCTCCAAACTCGATCAGCACGCCCTCGTACAGGAACGCCGTGCAATCCGAGACGCGCGCCGCCTGCTGCATGTTGTGGGTGACGATGATGATCGTGTACTTGCCCCGAAGATCGTCGATCAAATCTTCGATGCGGAGCGTGGCGCGCGGGTCCAGCGCCGAGGTGGGTTCGTCCATGAGCAAAATCTCCGGGTCCACCGCCAGCGCCCGCGCGATGCACAGGCGTTGCTGCTGCCCGCCGGAAAGGCCCAGCGCATTCTCGTGCAGCCGGTCCTTCACGTCGTCCCACAGCGCCGCGTCCGTGAGACTGCGTTCCACGGTTTCCGCCAGGCCGCCGCGGTCCAACCCGCCATGAATCCGCGGGCCGTAGGCGACGTTGTCAAACACCGACTTGGGGAACGGGTTAGGCTTCTGAAACACCATGCCCACGCGCCGGCGCAGGGTGACGACGTCCACATCGGGACTGTACACGTTCTGCCCGCCGAACAGGAGCGTGCCTTCCGCGCGGCAGCCCGGAACAAGGTCGTTCATGCGGTTGATCGCCCGCAGCAGCGTGCTCTTGCCGCAGCCGCTGGGCCCGATGATGGCGGTCACCCGGCCGGTCGGGACGGCCAGGTGGACGCGCTTGACGGCCTGGTTGTTCCGGTAGAACACCGAAAAATCCCTGGCCTCGACGTGGCCGGGCGGCGCCGCCGTTGGCTGGGCGCCGGCCTCCGCCCCGTCGGCGCCGGTTCCCGGCGAACCCGCGCGGGACA
>CAZEVX010000098.1:3235-11353 GCA_964515705.1 uncultured Verrucomicrobiota bacterium
TCCCGCCGGCGCCGGCCCTCCGTTCGGGGCCGACCGGCTGGCGGCGCTCCGCCGCGCAGGGCGGCTTTGGGTCCACACGCTCTTCCAGGAGGCGCATCGTCCAGTCCTCCGTCTAGGCCCGCAGGCGCTTGGCGATGCGCGCCCGCAGGATGATGGCCGTCAAATTCAGCATCAGGACCAGGCCGACCAGGACGAGCACCAGTCCGTACTGCACGTGGCGCACTTCGTCCACGGCCTCGTGCTCGGGCGCCAGGTTGTGGATATTCCAGGACAGCGCCGGCGTGGGCTGCGTCAGGGTCTGCCAGAGGGCCAGCGGTTTTCCAACGCTGACGGCGGCAGTGAAGATGATCGGCGCCGTCTCGCCGGCCGCCCGCCCCATGCTGATGACGATGCCCGTCAGAATCCCCGGCAGCGCCGCGGGCAGAAGGATGGTCCGGACCGCATGCCAGCGCCCGGCGCCGAGGCTCAGGGCGGCCTCCTTGTAGGTCTGCGGCACGGCGCGGATGGCCTCTTCCGAGGCGCGAATGACAGTCGGCAGGATCATCAGCGCGAGCGTCATGGAACCCGCCAGGACGCTCTTGGCCCGCGACACCCCGAGCGTGTTGATGAAGAAGGCCAACCCGAACAGGCCAAAGACGATGCTCGGGACCCCGGCCAGCGTGCCGATGCACGAGCGCAGCAGGTTGAACCAGCGGCTCTCCCGCGCGTACTCGGTCAGGTAGATGGCGGCCGCCAGTCCCATCGGGATGGCCAGCAGCATCGCCCCCACGGTCAGGTACAAGGTCCCCAGGATTTCCGGCCAGATGCCGCCGAAAAAGTGCGAGTCGAATGACGGGTCGGTGAGAAATTGCCAGTACACGGTCCGGCGGGGCAGCAGCATCTTGTCGGCGTGCCGCTCCAGGTAGGGGAAGACTGCTTCCACGGGGGTGCCGGCGAAGTCGGCGGCGCGCGGCTTCCGCACTCGGCGTCCGCTCCGGGTCGGATCGGAGTAGTCCCATTCCTCCCGGTAGAGCACCCTGTCCAGCTTCGCCTGGGCGCGATCCCAGCGTGTCTGGCCATACTGGTCGCGCATGAGCATGGGGCGGAGGCTCCCGGGCGGGGGGCCGAGCAGCGCGTGGAGAGCTTTCTTCAGGTCCTGCAGGGCCTTGCCGTACCGGGCGCGGTCCGAGACGCTCCCCGCCGCCAGGGTCTGCTCGAAGTCGGCGATCCTCCGGTCCAGGGGCTCGCGGGCGCGCCGCGCGGACCGGATCTCGGCCTCGACCCGCGCCCGGTCGCCCCGTTCGAACTTCTCCAGCATGAGCCGCCGATGCTCCACGGTGCCGGTGAAGAAGATCGCGCCGGCGCCCCGGACACACATCGGGACCAGCAAGATCAGGAGCGCGGCCGCCAGCAGCGCGACGGCCAGCACCCCCGACCCGGTAAACGCCCGGTTCAGGAGTTTTCGCGATTGCAGACGCACCAGGTTACCCTCCCGTCTTCCGGCGGGCGCGGCGGATGATCCATTCGCTGCTCAGGTTGCAGAGGAAGGAAACGACGAGCAGGCAGAGCGCCATGGCAAAGAGCACGTGGTAGCGCGCCGATCCCGTGACATGGTCGGCTTCCCCCATATCCCCGGCGATGGTCGCGGTGAGCGTCCGCACCGGTTCCAGGACATTGAACCAGGGCGATGGAATCTGCGCGGCATTGCCGGAGGCCATCCATACGACCATGGTCTCGCCAACGGCCCGCATGACCCCCAGGATCACCGCCGCCAGGATACCGCTCCCGGCGGCCGGCAGGACGGTCTTCATCATCGTTTCGGCCCGCGTCGCTCCCAGGGCATAGCTGCCTTCCCGCAGGTCCCGGCCAACCGCCTGCAGGGCATCCTCCGACACGCTCACCACGGTGGGCAGGGCCATGATCCCCAGCATGATCGAGGCGTTCAGGGCGTTGGTGCCGCTCGCGATGCGCACGCCGGCGAGCGCCCGCCCGGCGGCGAGAAGCCCGGCTCCGGCGCCCGCGCCCAGGAGCGCCATCATCATCCAGCGCGCGGCGCCCCGCGCGCGGTCGCGAAGCCGGCCGGTCGCCACGTCCGCCAGCACGACGACCGCGAGCGCCGCCGGCGGGGCGCCGACCAGCCACACCGCCACCCCCAACAGGGATCCCCCGCGCTCCTGGAGCAGGGGCGCCAGGACCACGAGCGCGAAGAACCCGTAGGCCACCGAGGGGATGGCGGCCAGGATCTCGATGACCGGCTTGACCCCCTGGCGGATGGAAAACGGCAGGACATCGCTGAGGCAGATCGCGGCCGCGACCCCCAGCGGGACGGCCATCACGATCGCGCCGAGGGTCACCAGGCCGCTCCCCGCAAAAATCGCCAGCGCGCCAAACTCGGCCTGTGGCGCCGCGGGATACCACCGCGCGCTCGTGAAAAACTCGCGGACCCCCTCCAGCCGGAAGAACGGCAGGGCATCCCGCGCGATGAAGAAGAACATGAAGAGCACCGCCAGCGCGGACAGGGACGTTACCGCCAGCAGGAACCCGTTCCCGCAAGCGGCGGCCAGCCGTTGCCGGCGCCGCGCGCGATGGCTCAAGAGCAGCGACGGCATCTCCCGCCGCGCTCCGCGCATGCCCCTGACAGTCCCCGCCATCAAGCCGCCCCCTCCGCGGGCAAAGGCGGCCGGGGCCTTTCGGCCTGCCAGCCGCCCGTGTCCGCCCTGTGCGCCCCTTCACTTCGCCGGCACAAACCCCGTGGCCTCAATGATTCGCCGACCGTCCGGCGTGCCGGACAGGTGAATGAAATCATTCAGGGGGGTGCCCGGCTTCGGCCGGCCGTTGGTGTACAGGTAGAGCGGGCGCGCGATCGGGTACGCGCCGCTGGTCACGGTGTCCGGCGATGCCGCGACGCCGTTCACCGTCAGCGCCTTGACCCCTTCCGTGAAGGCCAGCCCCACGTATCCGATGCCTGCCGGCGTGCTCATGACCCGCTGCCGAATCGCGCCGTTGCTTCCCACATACTCGACCTTCTCCCCCATTTTCTTCTGCTGCATCACCAGGGCCTCGAAACACTCATACGTTCCGCTGTTGGTGTCCCGGCTAATCACCACGATCGGCTGATCCGGTCCGCCGAGCTCCTTCCAGTTCCGGATGGCGCCGAGGTAGATGTCCCGTACCTGTTCGACCGTCAGGTTCGCGAGCGGGTTGCCCGGATGCACGACCACGGCGATCCCGTCCATGGCGACGACGTGCTCGATCGGCAGCACGCCGGCGTCCTGCGCCGCCTTCTTCTCGGAGGCTTTCATCGGGCGCGACATTGTCGCCGCGTCGCAGGCCGCGTTGATCAGGCTCTTGGCCCCGTTGCCGCTGCCGGATTCGCTGACCGTGATATTCACGTCCGCGTGCTTGCCCATGTAATATTCGGCAAAAGCTTTCGCGATCGGCCCGACGGTGGTGGACCCGTCCACCACGATTGTCCTCGCGGCGCCCGCCACGGCCGCTCCAACGGCCACGCTCATCGCCGCCAGCCCGATTACCGCCTGTTTCGCCATGTTCATCTGGTGCTTCCTTTCCTTTGTTCCGTCATCATCCGATCACACGGCCATTGGACCTGTGTGAGAGTTCTGTTAGAATTGCATTAGTCCGCCAGATACGCCGCGGCGTCGCCTGCCCGCCGGACGTGTTCCCGCCCGGCCTGTTAGGCTTGCCGCGCCCACCGATCGGGAGACGCGGCCGGCCTTTCACAGGACCGCAGCACCCGGAGGTAGTCCAACTCCTCTCCCGCACAGCCCACCGGGCGCAGCCGCTCGACGTCCCCACAGGCGATCATCGCCTCCAACTCCGCCCGAACGGACGGACGGTCCAGGCCCAGCCGCATGCACAATTCGCCGATGGGCATCGCGTGCCGGTCTCCCAGGATACTGCGTATGCGCCGCCTCAGCCGCCCGGCGTCTTCCTGCGTGTCGCGAAAGGTAACCATGGCCTGCCTCCTTTCCAAACGCCGGGTTAGAAACTCGCCACCAGGTCCACCTGCAGCCGGTCGTAGTCCGTCGTCTTCGCGGGATCTGAAATCTTCTTCTCGTCCAGGAAGTACGTCACGCCCGCCTGCAGGTTCCTCATGATCTGGTACTTCCCATAGACCTTGTGCCCCTTCCCGTCCGTGCCGCCTCCCCACCGGTCGGAATCCGTGAACATCCCCACGGTGGCGTCCTTCTCCAGCTCGGCGTAGCTGTAGCCCACTTCCCATGTCCGGGGGTTCTTGGCCTTGCCGAGTGACACGCCGTAGAGGTGCCCCCGGTCAAAGCGGTCGGCGTCGACGTTGCTCAGCTCCTGGGCATAGACCGCCAGCGGCAGGCCGGCGACCCAGAGGTCCAACTGGGCGAAGTACACCACCGGGACAAACTCCGAGGCCCACGCCTTGTTCGTGGCGCCTCCGCTGACCGTGCCGTTCACCGTGCTGTTGCCGTAGGCGTTGTTCTTGTTCTCCCAGTCCACCACGTCGTACCCCTTCATGTGCTGGTAGGCGTAGCAGCTGGCCCCGATCGTCAGCCCGAGTTCCGGCAGGAACTGCAGCGTCGCCGCGCCCTGGACCGCATACAGCATCAGGTCGTCCTTGTCGCCCCGCTCCTGCACCCAAAAGGACCCGCCGTTGGCCTGGAGCGTCGCCACCCCGCTGTCGAGCCGGCCCTTCAGCGCCAGTCCTTCGGGCGTCAGGTCCCCGTCCCAGACCAGGTCGTCCGGGAACGTGAGGAACGGGTTCTTCATCTTGCCGGCGATGGCGCGCAGTTCATGCGGGCGATCTCCGAGGAAGCTGAAATCGGCGTACGCCAGGCTAAGCCTGAACTCCTTCTTCCCGAATCCGTCGCCGAGCGACTGATTCCCGGAGACCGGATCGGACTGTCCCGTCGAGAGCTCGATGCCCGCCTTGAGTTGATCGTTGCACTTGGCCTCCGCTCCCAGGCGGGCGCGGATCCGGTCGCGCTCCCGCGTGTAGGTGTCGCCGTCCGCGTCCCGTTTCGAGTCGTCGCGGATGCGCTCGTACCGGTACCGGAAGTCTCCCTTGAACGTGATCGCGTCCGCCCACGTCTTTGGGGCCGGCGCCGGGGGAAGGTTGGGAGGCGCGCTCGTCTGCGCGATCCCGGCGCTTCCCATGCTCACTGCCGCCCACACCACCGCCGCCGTCCGCTTCATCGGGGTCATCGGTCGCGCTCCTTTCGGTTGGTCGTTTCTGCGGTTTCCGTCTTGTGAAACGCCCGCAGTAAAGCCGGGCGCCGTGAGCCCCGTATGAGGGCCCGGTTAGAAGTTCGTCAGGAAGGGGATGCCCCCGCGGGGGCGCGGGAGGGGCGGCGACTACGGCCGCGGGAGGCGGATCGTGAACACGCTGCCCTGCCCCGGCGTGCTGTCCACGGAGACGCGGCCGCCGTGCGCCCGGACGATGTGCTTGACGATCGCCAGGCCCAGTCCCGTTCCGCCGAGCGCGCGGCTGCGCGCCTGGTCCACGCGGTAGAAGCGTTCGAAGATCCGGGGGAGATGTTTCTTCTCGATGCCGGGGCCATGGTCCGACACGCGGATTTCGAGGTCGTTGCCGCGGCGCGCGCCGGTCACCGCTACCCGCGTCTGCGCCGCGCCGTACTTGACCGCGTTGTCGATCAGGTTCCCCACGGCCTGTTCCAGCAGAGCGGCATTGACGGGCGCGATCAGGTCGCCGGGGCAGTCCACCGCCACGGTCATCCCCTTCGCCGCGGCCGCCCCGGCGAACGCCTGGCCAGCCCGGCGCAGCACGTCGCCCACGTTCCCGGGCTCCAGCGGGATGCGCTTGTGCTGGACGTCGTGTTCGATCCTGGAAAGACTTAGCAGGTCCTCGACAATCGCGCGCAGGCGTTCCACCTGCCGCCCCATCATCGCCAGGAACCGCCGCCCGTCCTCGTCGCTCCAGCGGTTCCGGTCCGCCAACGTCTCGACGCAGCCCTGGAGCGCGGTGATCGGCGTCTTGAGCTCGTGCGACACGTTGGCGACGAAATCCTGGCGCACGGTCTCCAGGCGCCTCATCCGGGTGACGTCGTGGAGAACGATCAGCGCCCCCAGCTTCACCCCCGCCGCGTCCGTCAGGGCGGTCCCGTGCGCCTGCAGATACCGATCGTCGCTGCCGTAGAGGACGATGTCCGCCTCCGTGGGACCGTCGGCGGCCAGGGTGGCGGCCGCGAAGGCCTGCACGTTGGGGTTCCGAACCGTCTCCTGCAGGGTGCGCCCGCGCGCGCGTTCCGGAGCCACGCCGAACAGGCTCGCGGCCGCCCGGTTGATGTCCATGACGCGCCCGTCGCCGTCGATGGCCAACACCCCCTCCACCATGCTGGCGAAGACGGCGCGCTGCTGGTCGCTCTGCCGGGTGATCGTCTCCATGCGCTCGGCGAGTTGCGCCGCCATCTGGTTGAGGGTCCGCGCGAGCGTCCCCAGTTCCGCCCCCGGCGGCACGGCCGCGCGCGCCTGCAAGTCGCCGCCCGCCAGCCGTTCGGCCGTTCGGCGCATGTCGTCGAGCGGCCGGCTCACCCGCCGCGCCAGGAGGAAGGTGGCGGCGGCAAACAGCGCCGCCGCCAGCAGGGCGCCCATCGCGACATGCCGGTGCACGGTGCGCAGGGTCCAGTCGATGACCGAGAGCGGCAGGGCGGCCCGCACCACGCCGATCACCGCGCCCTCCCGCCGCACGGGCACCGCCAGGTACATCAGTGTGCGCCGGATCGTGTCGCTGAATCGAATGGACCGGCCGGCCTGCCCGTTCAGGGCCGCCGCGACCTCGGGCCGGTCCCGGTGGTTTTCCATGGCCGAGGGGGCTTGTTCGGAGTCGCCGATCACCATCCCGTCCGGAAGCACCACCGTCACCCGCGTCTGGGTCTGGCGGCCGAACTCCTTGCAACGGCGATCGACCGCCCCCGGCTCATCCCGCGGGAGGCGCGCGCCGAGCTCCGCGGCCAGGAGATCCGCCCGGGCGGCCAGGTTGGACGCCACCTCCTCCTGGTAGAAGCCGCGCAGGGAATGATTGGCGTACCAGGCCGTGACGGCCAGAGCCAGCAGGGCGCAGGCGAAGAAGGAGAGAAAGATGCGCCACAGCAGCCGCATGCGCCGTTACTCCTGTTCCTTGAATCGGTATCCCACGCCACGAACCGTCTCGATGTAGTCGGCCCGCGACCCGAGCTTTCGACGAATCCCCACGATCTGCACATCCACCGCTCGGTCGGTCACGGCGTAGTCTTCGCCCCTCACGGCATCCACAATTTGCTCGCGCGTCATGACCCACCCCGGGCGACTGGCGAGGAGATGAAGGATGCGCAGTTCGGAGAAGGTCATGTCCACGGGCTTGCCCTTGATCAGGACTTCATGGCGTCCCGGGGTGATCTCGATCCCATGAATGTGAATCGGCGCGTTCTTGTCAGGCGGCGGGTCGCGCCTCCGGCGCAGCGCGGCGCGCACCCGTGCCGTCAAGACTTTCAGGCTGAAAGGCTTCGCGATGTAGTCGTCCGCCCCCAACTCCAGACCCGTCACCACATCGCTCTCTTCGCCCTTGGCCGTCACCATCACGATGGGGATCCCGGCGGTTTTCGGGTCGCGCTTGAGCATTCGGCATACGTCCAACCCATCCAATCCCGGCAGCATCAAGTCCAGGAGCACGAGGTCCGGCGGCTTGCGCGCCACGACCTTCACGGCCTCTTCGCCGCTCGTGGCGGTCGTCACCGTGTAGCCTTCGTGGCTCAAGTGAAACTTGAGCAGATCCTGAATGTCCTGTTCGTCCTCCACCACCACGATGCTTGGTTTCTTCATGCGCGACCTTGCCCCAGCATTTTCAAGGAATGACGTCGGGTTCAGCATACCGCGATGCGGCGGGATGGCAAACCCCTATGTTGTTAGAAATCGGTTAGGAACGGCGCGGGTCCGCCGGCCCGGCGGATTCCTGACGCGCGCGGGTTGCCCCTGCTCATCCATGTCTGGGGATTCGCACCCGCATGGCGGCTCGCCGCGCCTGACCGTGACCGATCACGCCGATGCGGGTCTGCTGGGGGTCCGCGAGGCTACCGGGCGGACCGACAGGGGTCCTCCGTCCCTGGCGTGCCGAGCCGTAGCTCGTCCCGCCAGGGACGAGCGAAGGCTAGT
>CAZEVX010000099.1:0-11349 GCA_964515705.1 uncultured Verrucomicrobiota bacterium
TACGGCGCGCAGGGTGCCGAGCCGCAGGCGCACGGTCTGGCGCCTGACTGGGCAACAGGGGCAGGCGCAACTCCCGCAGTTTTTGGGGCCGTTAGTACGGTTGACAGGCCGCCGGCCGGGCGGTATAAGGCGCGGGAGTCGCCCGAACGCTTCGCCCCTCATCCGCCTTCGAGCGCGCGCGGCCATGTCCATCAAAACCCGGCTGGTAGTGATGTGCGGCGCGGCGGCCCTCGTCATGGCGGCCGCCGGCTATGCCGTGTTCCGCCACCAGTTCGAGGTGCTGCGGAGCGAAAAATACCTGAACCTGCAGGCGATCGCCGACCTGAAAGTCGCTCAGCTCGCGCGCTGGCGGCAGGAACGCCTGGCCGACGCCCGCCTGCATGCCGAGGGCCCGCTGCTTCGCACGGCGATCGGCCAGTGGCTCGGCGCCCGCGCGGACGCCGCCCGGGGAACCGACCTGCAGGACCGGCTGCGGCTGATCCGGTCGGTGAAAGGCTACGAGGAGGTGGCGCTGCTGGATGCGACCGGCGCGGTCCTGCTCGCGTCTGGCCAGGCCCAGCCGGACGCGCTTTTCGCCGCCGCGGGCCTGGCCGCCCGCGCCGCCGCGACCAACGTCCCGCTCTTCGGCGACCTGTTCGCCTGCCCGGCCTGCGCGCGGATACACCTCGATCTGGCCGCCCCGATCCGCGATCCCGCGGGCCGGACCCTGGCGGTGTTGCTGCTGCGCTCCGACCCGGACACCTACCTTTTCCCGCTACTCCAATCCTGGCCCCTGCCGAGCGCCAGCGGCGAGACCGTCCTGACGCGGACGGACGGCCGCCACGCCCTCTTCCTGAACCGGCTGCGGCACGCGGCACGCCCGCCCCTGACCCTGCGCGTGCCACTCTCGCAGACCGACCTGCCGACCGCGCGCGCCGCGCGCGGATTTCTTGGCCGCTTCGAAGGGCGCGATTACCGCGGCGTGCCGGTGGTCGCGGAAATCCGCAAGGTGCCCGGCTCCTCCTGGTTCTTGATCGCCAAGATGGACACCGCCGAACTGTTGGCCGAGGCCCGCTCCCGCGGCGTGCTCATCGGGCTGCTGGTGCTCCTGGGCATCCTGGCGGCCAGTCTCGTCGCCGCCCTCGTCTACCGCCAGAAGGAACACCAGCTGACCCAGGCCCTGCTGGATGCCGCGGAGGTGCGGCGCCAGGCCCAGGAGGAAATCCGCGCCACGCTCTACGGCATCGGCGACGGCGTCATCGCTGTGGACGCCGCCGGCCGCGTGACGCGCCTCAACGCCGCGGCCGAAACGCTGACCGGCTGGAGCGAGGAGGAGGCCCACGGCAAGCCGTTGGCGGATGTCTTCCGCCTGGTCAACGAGTTCACCCGCCAACCGGTGGACTCTCCGGCGGCGGGCATCCTGCGCGAAGGCCGGCCGGCGGCTCTCGATAATCACCTCCTGCTGGTCGCCCGCGACGGGAGCGAGCGGCCGATCGCTGACAGCGGCGCCCCGATCCGCGACCCGGCCGGCCGCCCGGTCGGCGTCGTCCTGGTCTTCCGCGACCAGACCCGCGAGCGTGCGGCCCGGCAGGCGATCGAGGCCAGCGAACGCGATCTGAAGCAGTTGATCCAGAGCATGCTCAACGCCTTTGTGCTCTTCGAGTCGGTGTTCGACCACGCCGGCCGGTTCGTCAGCTACCGTTTCCTGATGATCAACGGAGCCTACGAGCGCATCACGGGCGTGACCCAGGAGGGGGTGCGGGGCAAGACCGTGCACGAGGTTTGGCCGGGAACCGAACCGTCGTGGATCGAGGCCTACGGCCGGGTGGCCGTCAGTGGCGTGCCCGCGGTATTCGAGATGTATCACGCGCCGACCGGCAAGCACTATCACTGCCACGTCTACCGGCCGGGTCCGGGACCGGACCGGTTCTGCGTGATATTCGAGGATATCACCGCCCGTAAGCGCGCCGAACAGCAGCTGCGCCAGCTGTCGGCGGCGGTCGAACAGAGCCCGGCGCTGGTGGTGATCACCGACGTGCGCGGCGCCATCGACTACGTCAACCCCAAGTTCACGGCCGTGACCGGCTACACGCTCGACGAGGTCCGCGGCCGCACCCCGCGCCTCCTCAAGTCGGGCGAGACGCCGCCCGAGGAGTACCGGCGTCTATGGGCGGCGATCACCGCCGGCGGCGAATGGCGCGGCGAGTTCCACAACAAGAAGAAGGACGGTACGCTCTACTGGGAACGGGCGGCGATCTCCCCGATCCGCGACGCCGCCGGAACGATCACCCACTTCGTGGCCGTCAAGGAAGATATCACCGCCCAGAAGCGCATCGAGGACCAGCTCCTGCAGGCGCGGAAAATGGAGTCCGTCGGCCGCCTGGCCGGCGGCGTCGCCCACGACTTCAACAACATGCTCCAGGCGATCCTCGGCAACTGCGAGATGGCCATCGAGTCCCTGTCCCCGGAACACCCGCTCTATACGGACCTGCAGGAAATCCGCAAGGCTGCCCAGCGCTCCGCGGCCCTGACGCGCCAGTTGCTCGCCTTCGCGCGCAAGCAGCCGGTGAAACCGGTGCTCCTCGACCTGAACACGGCGGTGGCCAGCATCCTGCCGATGCTGCGCCGGCTGATTCCGGAGAACGTCGAGCTGGCCTGGAGCCCCGTTCCCGGGTTGGGCGCGGTGGTCATAGACCCCGTGCAGTTCGATCAGCTGCTGACCAACCTGGTGTCCAATGCCGGGGACGCCGTCGAGGGCCAGGGCCGCGTGACGATTGACGCCGCCAACGCCGACGTCGCGCCCGGCGATCCCGAGCTGGCGCCCGGCGCTTACGTCCGCCTGACGGTGCGCGATACGGGCCGCGGCATGAATGCCGAGACGCTGGCGCGGGTCTTTGAGCCCTTCTTCACGACCAAGGCCGTCGGCCGCGGCACCGGTCTGGGACTGGCCACGGTCTACGGCATCGTCAAGCAGAACGGCGGCCACGTTACGGCCGCCAGCGCCCCGGACCGCGGCAGCATCTTTGCCGTGTTCCTGCCGCGCCGCGACGGCGCGCCGGCCGACACCCCCGCCCCCGCGCAGCCGCTTGAGTCCGCGCCCGCGCCGCAGCCCGCCGGCAGCCGCGGCACGATTCTCTTCGTTGAGGACGAGCCTGCCATCCTCAAGATCGGCCGCCGCCAGCTGGAACAGCTTGGGTACACGGTGCTGGCCGCCGACACGCCGATCGAGGCGCTGCGCCTGGCGGCGGCGCACGCGGGTCCGCTCGCCCTGCTGGTGACCGACGTCGTCATGCCCGGCATGAACGGGCAGGAACTCGCCGCGCGCCTGGCGGAACGCCAGCCGGGCCTGAAATGCCTGTTTCTCTCCGGCCACACGGCCGACGTCATCGCCCGCAAGGCCGGCGTGCTCGAGGACGGCATTTTCTTCCTGCAAAAACCGTTCACCGGCCGCGCCCTGGCGGACAAGGTTCGCCGCGTCATCGCGGCGCCCTAACGGCCGCCGTACTGCCTCAGTGACGCGGGGGTGCGGCTCGGCAGCATGCGCGCCGTAGCGGCGGCTTTACGCGCCGCGTAGGCGGGAGCCTCGCCCTCCAGGTGCGCGCGCCTCATCGGCACCCGTGGAGGGCGAGCGCGTGCCCCGCCGTAGCTCGAAAGGGCGCAGGCGGGTCCCCGCGCGCCGTCCCGCTGTCCGTCCCGCTTCACTGGAAAGCCGTGAGTCGCCCGGTGCGGGCACCGGGCCTACAACAAGGGGAGAAACGTCTAGGACAACTGTAGGCCGAGCGCCCCACCTGAGGCGGGCAAGCCGCACGCGGCGTCCAGATTAATTATTTCACACCTTCTGAGGCCTTAGCGGCCGCCCTACTCCGTGCTTGACACCCGCCCGCGGCCGGCGATACGGTCTCGCCGGAGTCCGGCCGGGGCCGGTCGCAACCGTTCATCGAGGAGCCGTTCATGTCCACGCCACCCGTCGCCAAACAGCGCTTCATCATCATCGGGCTCGGCAACCGCGGCCGGGATTCCTTCGCCCGGGCGCTGCTGGGGTTCCCAAACCGCGGGCTGCCGGTCTTCAAGGAACGCGCCGAGATCGTGGCTTTCGTGGACATCAATCCCGAGCGCGCCCGGGTCGCCAACGAGGTGCTGGGCACCCGTATCCCGGTGTTTGCGCGGCTCGCCGAGGCGGCCGCCGCGCATCCCGCCGACTGGGCGATCGTGACCACCTGCGACTATACCCATGCCGACATCTGCGTGGACGCCATGCAGCGCGGCTTGAACGTGATCGTCGACAAGCCGCTGGCAACCAGCGTCTGGGAATGCGACCGCATCATCGCCGCCAGCCGCCAGACCGGCCGCCAGGTGATCGTCGGCCACAACCTGCGCTACCTCGAAACCATGCACCGGCTGGCGACCCTCGTGCGCGGCGGGGCCATCGGCACCGTGCGCCAGGTGGAGTCGGGCGAGATTCTCGACCTCGATCACGGCGGCAGCTACTTCAACCGCTGGCACGCCGAGTTCGACAAGTCGGCCGGACTCCTGAACCACAAGTGTTGCCACCAGTTGGACGTGATCAACTGGGTGATCAACGACCGGCCGGTGGCCGTATCGGCCATGGGCCGGCGGGTCTACTACGTGGCGCGGCCGGGCTTTTCGGGCGGGCCGCGCTGCAGCCGCTGCCCGATGGCCAAGACCTGCGTGCACTACGTCAACATCGACGCCCACGACCAGCGCCTGCGCCGGATGTACGTGGACGTCGAGCACGTCGACGGCTACATCCGCGACGCCTGCGTCTTCAGCGACCGCAACACGATCAACGACCACGAGGTGCTCAACATCCGCTACGCCGGCGGCGTGCTGGGGTCCTTCACCCTGACGACCTTCGCCCCGCGGGAGTACAACTACTACTTCTTCACCGGCAGCGAAGGGCGCCTGGAATACCGGGTGGTCTTCGAGCCGACGCCGGCCCAGAAGGACGCCCCGGTCGGCGGCGCGGAGATGGGCTTTTTCTCGACCCGCGGCCAGCCGCAGATCCAGCTTTTCCGCAACAACGGGCAGGTGGAAACCATCGAGGTCCGGCCCCTGCATTCCGGGTTTGGACACGGCGGGGCCGACGTGAAGCTCGTGGCCACCGTGCTGGGGGTACCGATCGAGGGCGTGGATCCCATCCAGCAGGCCACGCCGGACCAGGCCCGCAACGCGGTGGCGGTCGCCGACATGGCGGCGCGCTCGATCGCCGCCGGCGGCCGCGAAATCTCGATCGAGGATACGGGCAAGGATTTCCCGCCCTTCCCGCCCAGCGCCAAGCGGCGGCCTGCCTAACACGGCGGCGCCACCCGGAGGGTGGTCCCATGCAGCGTTTCGGCATGGTCCTGAAAGTGCGGCCGGGCAGGCTGGCGGCCTACCGCCGCCTGCACCGCGCCGTCTGGCCAGGCATCCGGCGCATGATCCGCCGTTGCCACATCCGCAACTACACGATCTTCTTCAAGGACGGCTACCTCTTCAGCTACTACGAGTACACCGGTCGGAATTACCGCCGGGACATGGCGCGCATGGCGGCCGATCCCCTGACGCAGCGCTGGTGGGCGCTCTGCAAGCCGTGCCAGCAGCCCCTGCGCACCCGCGCTCCCGGCGAATGGTGGGCCTGCATGGAGCCGGTCTTCCGGCTCGATTGATCCGGACCGCCGCCGCGGGGATCGCGGGATGACCTTCCTGTTCATGAACAACATCAAGGGCGCGGCCTGCTACGGCGTCGAGCGCTGGATGTTGACCCTGGCCGCCGGGCTGCGGCGACGCGGACACCGGATCATCGTGGCGGCCCGCCCGGACAGCGGCATGCTGCGGGCGTCCGCCGCCGCCGGCCTGGATGTCCTGCCGCTCCGCGTCCGCGCCGGTCTGGGCTGGGCGCAGGCCCTGCGCCTGCGGGCGTTCATGGCCCGCCACGGCGTGGATGGCATCTGCGTCAAAAACTACAAGCACTTGCGGATGGCCGCCCTGGCGCGCACCGGCCTCCCGGCGGCATTGGTCTGCCGCCGCGGCAGCACCGGCGACATCGCCGACAGCCTGCGGCACCGCCAGGCGATCAACGCCTGCGCCGACGCCGTGATCGTGCCGTCGGAGGCCCTCAAGGCCGAGTTCGCCCGTATCGCCTGGCTCGACCCGCGGCGGGTGATCGTCCTGCCCCACGAAATCGACGCGGCCGCCGCCGCGGCGGCGCGGCCCGCCGCCGGCCTGCCGGCCTGCGCGTGCCGGGTGGTCTTCGCCGGCTGCCTGTCGCCAGTCAAGGGAACCGACCTGCTGCTGCAGGCCTGGCGCCGCGTGCATGACCGGGCGCCCGGCGCGCGGCTGCTGCTGGTCGGCGCCAGCAGCGGGCCGGATTACCGGGGCCTGGCCGCCGCGCTCGGCGTGGCGGACACGGTGGATTTCGCCGGCTACCAGGAGGACGCCAAGCCGTGGATCGCGGCCTCGGATGTCCTGGTCCTGCCCTCGCGGCGGGAAGGCGCGGGCTTCGTCCTGCTCGAGGCCATGGCCCTCGGACGCCCCTGCGTCGGCACGCGCGTCGGCGGCATCCCGGAATACCTCGCGGACGGCGTCAGCGGCCTGCTGATCCCGCCCGATGACGACGCCGCCCTGGCCGATGCCCTGCTGGCCCTGATCGGCGACCCCGACCGGCGCCGGCGCCTAGGCGCCGCCGGCCGGCTCCGGATCGACACCACCTTCGCCGTCGGGCGGTCCGTGCCGCGGTTCGAGGCCCTGATGGCGGACCTGCGGGCGCGCCGCGGCCGGCGGATCACGGGTCGAACATCGTGCCCGGATTGAGCCGGCCGTCCGGATCGAAGACGCGCTTGACGGCGCGCATGGCGGCCAGTCCCTCGGCGCCGAACATCTCTGCCAGCAGCGGCTTTTTCAGCTTGCCGATGCCGTGCTCGGCCGACACCGTGCCGCCCCACGCCAGCGCGCGCCGCGCGAGATCGAGGTAGAGCGCCTTGCCGCGGGCGACCTCGTCCAGGTCGCGCGGCAGGATGTTGGCGTGCACGTGGTTGTTGCCGATGTGTCCAAAGATCGCGTACTCGAGGCCGGCGGCGTCGAGCGCGTTCCTGTACGCCTCCATCATCGGCGCCAGGGCGCCGTCGGGGACGGCGAAATCCGTGCCCAGCTTGGTCAGGCCGGGCACCCGCTGCGCCCGCTCCCCGATCCGCTGGTTGATCGTTTCTGGCACGGCGTGCCGAAAGGCTTTCAGGCGCTCGGTTTCTTCCGGCGTCGTGGCGGTCCAGGCCGTGTCTGGCCGGCTGCCGCAGGCCTCGAGCAGCGCCAGCAGGGACTCGGCCGCCGGCTCCAGGTCCGCCTCGCCAACCGGAAGTTCGACGTACAGCGCCGCGCGCGCGGATTCCGGCAGGGCCGGGATCGTTCCCGCCGGTCCCTGCCGCGCCTTCTGATCGCGCAACAGGTCGAGGGCGCGGCCATCGAAATACTCGAGAGCCAGCGGGCGCACGGGCAGCACCGGAAAGCCGGCGGACGGCAGCGCGTCCCCGCGCGCCGCGCGCACGAACCGCAGGACGTCCGCCTCGCCGCCGAAAAACCCGATCACGCCCAGAACCAGATCGGGCGCCGCGACCAGCCGCAGGTCCATCTCAGTCGCCACCGCCAGCGTCCCCTCCGACCCGATCAGCAGGTCCAGCAGGTCCATCCCGGGACGGGAATAATACCCGGCGGCGTTCTTGACCGCCGGCACGGGGTACGGCGGGATGCGGCCCTGCCGGACGGTACCGTCCGGCAGGACCAGCCCAAACCCGCCGTCCGGCGCCGCCGCGGCGGCGCCGCGCTCCAGGTCCAGCGCCCCGCCGCCGGCCAGCAGCGCCCGCAGTCGCACCACGTAGCCGCGCGTCGGCCCGTAATGCAGGGTGCGCGCCCCGGAGGCGTTGCAGGCCACCATCCCCCCCAGGGTCGCCGAGCGCTCGGTGGGGTCGGGCGGAAACCACCAGGCGCCGCCAACGCGCAGCCGCTCAAGGGCCGCCCGCGACTCGCCATCCCAGCCAGGCGCGTCCGCGAACTGCCGGCGGGCGAGCGCCGCCTGCACGGTCTCGAGCGTTACCCCGGACTGGCACCGTAACCGAAACCCGCCGCCGCCCGGCTCCTCGCGCAAGGCCAGGATGCGGTTCAGGCGCTCGAGGCTCATCAGCCAGCCGCCCGCCGGCACGGCGCCGCCGGTGATCCCCGTGCGGCCGCCGGAGATCGTCACCGGCTCGCCGGCTGTCACGGCCGCCGCCAGCACGGCGGCCACCTCCTCCTCGGCGCGCGGAAAGAACAGGCGCGCGGCAGCGCCGCGCAACCGGGATTCGTCCGTCAAGTAATCGGCGGCATCGCCCGGCGACCGCTCGGGCGGCAGGGCTGCCGCCGGACGAACGGCGCGGACGGGAAGAAGATGACTCATGGGACTCCTGGATCGCGGGGCGCTGGATGGTCGAGCCGCAGTTGGCCGCAGGCCGCCTGAATGCCGGCGCCTTTCGAGCGCCGCACGGTCGCGTTCAGGCCGGCTTGAGCCAGGATATCCAGAAAACGCGCCACGACCGGCGCCTCCGGCGGCCGCCCCTCGAACTCGCGTACCGGGCTCAAGGGAATCAGGTTTACCCGCGCGCGGACCGGGCGCAGCAGGCGGGCCAGGCCGCGGGCCTGGCCGGGCGCGTCATTCACGCCCCGGATCAGCACGTACTCGAAGGTGATCAGGCGGCCGGTCTGTTCGCCGTAGGCACGGCAGGCCTCGATCAGGTCGGCCAGGGGATGCACCCGGTTGACCGGCATCAGGCGCGATCGCAAGGCATCGTCCGGCGCGTGCAGCGAGACCGAGAGTTCCACCTGCAGCCCTTCGCCGGCCAGGCGCCGGATGCCGGGAACCAGGCCGCAGGTGCTCAGGGTGATCCGGCGCGCCCCGAGGCCAAGTCCGTCCGGGTGGTTCACCGTCCGAATCGCCTGCAGCACGGCCTCGTAATTCGCCAGCGGCTCGCCCATGCCCATCAGGACCAGGTGCGAGGGCGCCGCGCCCAGCGTTCGCGCGGCGAGCATGACTTGACCGACAATCTCCCCGGGGCTAAGGTCGCGGCGAATGCCGGCCTGCCCGCTGGCGCAGAACGCGCAACGGTATGCGCAGCCAACCTGGCTCGACACGCAGAGCGTCGTGCGGCCGCGCGCCGGGATCAGGACCGTTTCGACGCGTTCGCCGTCCGACAGGCTGACGAGCCACTTGGTGGTGGATCCCGGCCCGGCCTCGGCCTGCGCGCGGACAATCGTCCCGGCCTCCAGCCGGTAACGGTCGGCCAGCGCCTGCCGCAGGGACGCCGGCAGGTTGCGCATCGTGTCCCAGTCGGCGGCGCCACGGCGGTACAGCCAGGCCCAGAGCTGGCGGGCGCGGTACGCCGGTTCGCCCAACTCGCGGCACGCAGCCTCGATCGACATCAGCGGGAAATCGTAGATCAGCGGACGTGTTGACATAGGCCGAACTCGGTCGCCGCCGCGCCCCTGGCGGCGGACGGCGGCGGCTCAACCGGCGAACCCGAGCGCGCGCAGCACCGTCGCGACGGCTGGGCGGTGCGGCTCCAGCACCGCGTGGGTGCAGCGAAACTCGCGGCGCATGGGATACTGCGCGCGCAGCGCCTCGAAATGCGCGCCGCGCTCGGCATCAGCGAGGCCGGCGCCCGCGCGCAGCCGACGGTCATCCGCCTCAATATCATACACCTGCCGGACCGCCTCCCACAGGACCTCCGGGTCGCTACGCCCCCCGCTCCGCACCCGGGCCTCGGGCACGGGCGGCGGCGGCATCGCCCCGTCGGGCGACCAGTCCGGCGCACGCCCGAGGACCCGGCAGAGCGCGCGGTAGACCATCACCGTGCCCATGACCTTGCCCTCGAAGGAATGCCCGGCAATGTGGGGCGTGCCCAGGTCCGCTTGCGCCAGGACGTCCGGACGGAAGACCGGCTCGCCTTCCCAGGTGTCCAGCACGGCGTAAGCCACGCCGGCGGCGGCGCGCGCCGCGAGCAACGCCTCCGATTCCAGGGCAGGGCCGCGGGCGGCGTTGATGACGACCGCGCCCGGTTTGAGGCGCGCCAGCCGCGGGCGGTCCAGCAGGTGCCAGGTGGGATACGGACCAGCCTTGGCCAGCGGCACATGCACCGTGACCACATCCGATTCCCCCAACACCGTCTCCAACGGCAGGAACCGATCGTCGCGTTCGGCCGCGCGCCGCGGCGGATCGTTCTCCAGCACCCGCATCCCCAGCGCCCGCCCTTTGTCCACCACCTGCCGGCCCACATTGCCCACGCCGATCACCCCAAGGGTTTTTCCGCGCCAGTCCAGTCCGTGTCGCGCACCCAGACAGAGTAAGGCGGCCGCCACGTATTCCGAGACACTGTTGGCGTTGCACCCCGGCGCCGCGCACCAGGCGATCCCGGCGCGCTCCAGAAACTCCAGGTCCATGTGGTCCGTGCCGATCGTGGCCGTCCCAACAAAGCGCACGCGGCTGCCCTCGAGCAGGGCGCGGTTGACGCGCAGCGTCGAGCGGATCACCAGGGCGTCGGCGTCCCGCACCCGTTCGGCCGTCAGGGCGCGCGGCGGCAACACCGCCACCTCGCCCAGCGTCCGGAACGCCTCCTCGGCAAAGGGAATGTTCGTCGAGCACAGGATCTTCATTGAATATAGCGGTAGAGGTCCGGCTGCTGCGTGAACACCATCGCCGTGGTCACCTTGGAAAACTCGAGGAAGGCCTCCAGTTCCTCGGCCGGCAACCGGTCGAGAAACGTGACCTGGCTCTGGATCACGAGGTTGGTGCCGGGATCGAGCAGAAACTGGGCCATGTTGTAATGGCGGTTGATGTCCGCGAGCAGCGCGACCAGATTGTTCAGGCCGGCGGCGTCCGGCACCCGCAGGCGGTACACCTTCTTGACGATCAGCCGATCCACCCCGCGCGGCAGCATGCGCGGCTCCAGCACGTAGTTCTCGTTCTCGTACCGCAACACCAGCGCCTCGGGCTCCACGCTGAGAATCTCCATCCGGCGGTGTCGCAGGGCCTCGGCCAACTGGCGGGTGGCCGCCCGGTTGTCTGCCGTGTCCAATGCAATCGGCGCCCGGGAACAGGAACTCAACACCGCGGCGCCCGCCGTCAGGACCATGCCCGTCCATCTTGCCGCTCTGTGCATGCGCCCTCCTTGTCCGACTGCCGCTCGGATGCCGTTGGCATCCGTCATCCCGGCCACGACTATACTCCGCCTGCGGCGCAACGCAAGCCGCGACCCCCCGATTTGCGGGAGTTGCGCTTGTCCGCGGTCACTCCCGGAGCGATCCGTGCACGGGAACGGCTCAGCGCAGCTTCGCCCTCCACGTGGAGTTGTC
>CAZEVX010000100.1:0-11307 GCA_964515705.1 uncultured Verrucomicrobiota bacterium
TCAAGCCGCCGCTACGGCGCGCATGACGCTGAGCCGTTCCCGTGCACGGATCGCGTCGGGAGTGACCGCGGACAAGCGCAACTCCCGCAAATCGGGGTGTTTCGCCTTGGGCCTTGGCATGGCGGGCCGGCCGTGGTAGGGTCCTTCGCGTGCGCGTCAGGAAATCCCCGCCATGATGCTGCTGTTGATCGTTGTCGGCCTGGCCCTCGGAATCTCCTTCCTGTGTTCCCTGAGCGAGTCCTGCATCCTGAGCCTGTCGCTGGCCGATATCGCCGCCATTGCCGAGCGGCACCCGCGCCGGGGCGCCATTTTGCGCCGGCTGAAGGAGGAAATCCGTCGGCCGATCGCCGCGATCCTGATCCTCAACAACCTGGCCAATATCATGGGCGCCGCCGTGTCCGGGGCCGTCTTCGCCGGCCTGTTCGGGCACAAGTGGCTGGGCGTGTTTTCGGTGGTGTTTTCCCTGGTGGTGATCCAGTGGGCGGAATACCTGCCGAAGACGCTGGGCGTGCACTACAATCGATTCGTGGCGCTCTGGGTGGCGCGCCCGCTGAGCGGCGTCGTCCGCGTACTGGGGCCGCTGGTCAACGCCCTCGAGTGGTTCAACCGGCCGTTCCGCGGCCGGCCCGGTGGCCCCGCCCAGGCCGGGCTGCTGGGCGAACTGACGGTGCTGACGCGCTACGCGGCCGTGCAGAACCTCCTGTCGCGCGAACAGACCGACATCGTGCTGCGCAGCCTGAAACTCTCCCAGGCGCGGGTCGAGGACATCATGGTCGAGCGCGAGGACGTCAAAACTCTATCGACCGCGATGTCCCTGGCCGACGCCCTGATCGAGTCGCACATCCACCACCACACCCGCTACCTGTTGATCCAGGGAGCCAACCTCGACAACGTCGTGGGCTATGTCAACGTCAAGGACATCGTCAGCGCCCTGCAGTTGAACCCGACCAATCCCTCGTTGGCCGGCATTGCCCGGCCGGTGCTGCAGGTGGATGCCGCGCTGCGGGTGCCCGACCTGCTCAAGATGATGACGCGCGGGTATCAGCACATGGCCGTCGTGCGCCGCGGGGAGCGTACCGTCGGCCTGGTGACGATCGAGGACGTGGTCGAGGCGATTGTCGGCGACCTGGAGGACGAGTACGACGTGCTGCCGATCTACTGTTACCCGATGTCCGAGCAGCGCTACCTGGCGGGCGGCGGGCTGTCGTTGCAGGCGCTGCGCCAGAAAACGCGGTTTGACGTGCCGGATCTGCCGACCAGCCTGCACGAGTGGCTCTGCGGGCTGCGCGGCGGCTTGCCGCGCATCGAGAACACCATCGCGGTCGGCGGGATCGCCTTCACGGTGCGGAAAATCCGGCGCGCCAAGATTCATGAGGTGATTGTCGACGCCCGGGGGCCGATCCGCGTTGCCGCGCCGCCGGCGGGCGTCGATGCCGCGGCGGCCGGGCCGGAGACGCGGGACCGCGGCGCGGCCGGGCGAACGTCCCCGAGGGAGGAGACCGATGACCGACCGGGATAGCGCGACCGAGCGGCCGCGGGGCGTCTCCCCGCGGGTGGCGGTGGTGCTGTCGGCGGCGGTGGCGCCGGGAATCGGGCAGGTTGCCCAGGGGCGCTGGGTCGCTGGCGGGCTGTTCCTGGCGGGATTCCTGGCGGCGTTCGCCCTGGGGGTGCGCGCCCTGCTGGCGCCGCTGTTGGCCAACTGGCGGAGCGCGATCGCCTTCGCCGGGGGCGCCCCCGACGCCGTGCTGCGTCCGATCCCGATCGGGCAGGTGATGGGCTGGACGGGCTTGGCGTTGGCCGTGTACCTGGCGTCGCTCGCGGACGCCTGGCGCGCCGGGCGTGCGTGGGAGCGCGCCCGGCTCGAGCGCCGCCGGCGGGCGCTGCCAGCGGAGATCGGAGATGGGCATGGACGTCTATGATTTTGACGTGGTTGTCGTGGGCAGCGGGATCGCCGGGCTGATGACGGCCATCCGCCTGGCGCCGCACGGGCGGGTGGGGATCCTGACCAAGAAAGACAGCGCCGAGAGCGCCACCAATTACGCCCAGGGCGGCATCGCCTGCGTGGTGACGGACGACGACAGCATCGCGGACCACGTGCGCGACACCGTGGCGGCCGGCGACGGCCTCTGCGACGAGGGCGTCGTGCGTACGATCGTTGGCGCCGGGCCGGCGCGCATCGCCGAACTCGAGGCGCTCGGCATCCGCTTCGCCGGGCGGGCGGAGGGCGCGGGCTACGATCTCGGGCGCGAGGGCGGCCATTCGCGCCGGCGCGTGCTGCACTGCGGGGACATCACCGGCCGCGAACTCGAGCGCGTCCTGCTGGAGCGTGTCCGCGCGGCGCCGTCGGTCACGATGGTGGAACACGCCATCGTGATTGACCTGGTGACGACTGGATGGCTTGGGCGAAGCGGCGACAACCGTTGCGTGGGCGGATATTTCCTCAACGCGCAGACGGGTGCCATCGCCGCGTTCCGCGCCCCGCACACGGTGCTGGCGACGGGCGGCGCGGGCAAAGTCTACCTCTACACCAGCAACCCGGACATCGCCACCGGGGACGGGGTGGCGTTGGCCTGGCGGGCGGGTGTTCCCATCCGCAACATGGAATTTGTCCAGTTTCATCCCACCTGTCTTTACCACCCGGCGGCCAAGTCGTTTCTGATCAGCGAGGCGGTGCGCGGCGAGGGCGCGCAACTGGTGAACGCCCGCGGCGAGGCGTTCATGGAGCGATACGACCCGCGCGCGGCGCTGGCGCCGCGCGATGTCGTGGCGCGGGCGATCGACCAGGAGATGAAACGCAGCGGAGCGCGCTGCGTCTTTCTGGATATCCGCCCCCAGGGCGCCGCCTTTTTGCAGACGCGATTTCCCACGATCTACCGGACGTGCCTGTCGTTTGGCATCGACATGGCCCGCGACCTGGTGCCGGTGGTGCCGGCGGCGCACTACTGCTGCGGGGGCGTGGACGCCGGGGTGGACGGCGCCACGGCCATGCCCGGCCTGCACGCCTGTGGCGAGGTCGCCTGTACGGGGCTGCACGGGGCTAACCGGCTGGCCAGCAACTCGCTGCTCGAAGCGCTGGTCTGCGCCCATGCCATGGCCGAGCGGCTGGCCGGTCTGCCGCGGGAACGCCTGGACGTCGCGATTCCGCCATGGCAGTCCGGATCCGCCGTGCCCAGCGACGAGGCCATTGTCATCGCCCACAACTGGAGCGAGCTCCGCACGGCGATGTGGGACTACGTCGGCATCGTGCGCACCGACAAGCGCCTCGAACGCGCCCGGCGCCGCATCGGCAACCTGCGCGGCGAAATCCAGCAGTACTACTACGACTACCTGGTGACCCGCGATCTGCTCGAGTTGCGCAACATCGCCGCCGTCGCCGACCTGATCGTGCGTTCCGCCAGCCGCCGGCGGGAAAGCCGCGGCCTGCACTACACCCTCGATTACCCGGGGAAGGATGTCTCCGGTCCGCCGCGCGACACCGTCATCCGCGATCCGCCCGGCGGCCGCGGGCGGGCAGGCGCGGACTGAACCGCGGCTGGGTTCAAATCTCCGGCGCCAGCACCGGGGCCGCTTCATCGAGGCGCTGCTCGCCAAAATCAACCTTCGGCTCGAGAACCACGCCGGAGATGGGCTCCTCGGGATTTTCGAGCAGCTGTTCGGCCTCGGCGCCGACGTGCGTGATGGTGAAGGGGGTCCACCAGTCGCCCGTCCGGCGCAGCACACTGGTGTTGACGCCGACCCGGCGCCCGTACTTGAAGACCTCGACCCGCGCGGTCGAGGCCCCGCGCCCGTGGTCGCTGTAGTAGTGGACCTCGATCCGATAGGTTCCGGCCTGGCGCAGGAGGTCAATCGTCGTGTTCTCCTCCGTGCACTGCTGGATGCAGTCGCGGTCGAGGGACGGGTTATCCTGCACATCGCCCGGAACGCCCCAGTCGGGGTTGCGCCGGTTGTAGAAGCAGTCGTCCCCGTTCGGGTTCTTGAAGTGCAGGTCCACGTCCGCGCCGAGGTTGTTCCAGGTCAGCCGGATGTGGTAGGCGCGGATCTTGAACTGCTGGGTGTTGCTGACGAACTGCATCTCGGCGGCCGCCGGCAGGCGCGGCGCGGCGGAGTTGTAGCCCGCCACCAGCCACTGGAAAATCCCGGTGTTGTCGGACTGCGCGGTGATCGCCGCCCACTCGGCGTCGGTGAACTTGTACTGGGTGGGCTGGATGTTCTCCTTGCGCCCGACGATCGCGGCAAAGTTGCCTTTGCCGATCAGCAGGGTAAAGCGGTTGAGCGCAAACGCCGCCCCGGGATCCCCGTTGGCCCGCCAGGTGAACGTCGGCGAGATGGCGCTCGAGACGATCACGTTGCGCGGCTGGATCAGTTCCGGGGCGATGTTGTTCATCGCAAACGTCTGCGTATACCAGAGCAGGCTTTGCACGTTGCGGTTGGCCACGGCGTAGAGCCGGTTATAGAACTTGCTGACGTTGTCCCAGGGGCCGCTGTTGATGATGTCCCAAATCTGCTTGGGGGTCAGGTTGACGGTGTCCTTGGCCGTGCTGTCGGAGGAGGTGTCCTGCTCGCCGTCGGTCAGGTCCCAGAGCATGGCGCAGATCGAGTCCTCGCTGGCATAGCCCTGGCTGCCCCCGTTGATCGGGCCGTTGCCATAGGTCTCGAGGTCGTCATTGATGGTGGAGTCCTCGGTGTCCTGGTAACGGCGGTCGCGAAAGGGCGGGTTGGGAAGGTTGGGCAGCGCCAGCAGGCGTTGGGTGGGTTCGAGCTGGGTGCGGATGGCGAACCAGGTGGCAAAGCCTTCCGACCAGGCCAGCCGTACGCCCGGACCCTTGCCGTTGGCGGCGATGGTCGAGCCGCCGAAATGCGGGCCGCCGGGCGACGTGTCGAACCGCGACGCGGCTCCCTTGTCGGCCATGAAATGCCCGTATTCGTGCCAGATCACGTCCCAGTCGAGGGCGTCCTGGCGCCCGACCCGGATCCGGGTTTCCGACCGCCGGTAGGCCGTGCCGGTATCGGGATAGGTGACGAAGACGCGCGGCGGCAGCCGGTTGTTGCGCAGGGCATAACTCTCGACGCCGATTTGCAGGATGGCGTCCAGCACCGAAAACGCGCGCGCCGCCGAGTTGTCGGCGGCGCTGCCCCGTACCGGCCGGCCGGTTGTCAGGTTGATCTGCAGCGCGCCGGCCGCGCGGTTCATGTAGGTGGGGGTGGCCATGCTGTAGGTGCTGACCCGGTTCGCGCCGAGGGTGGCGATCCAGTCGTTCTTGATGGCGGTATAGACCCGCACGCGGACATCCGGCCCGCTGTCGGGGTCGCCGCCCCGCGCGCGGATGCTGTACCGGCCGTCAACTCCAGTCGAGCCTTCCCCCATCAGGACCTCGACGCCGCCGGGGTCCACGTCAAACACCTTGACCTTCGCCAGCCGGATCGGGTGCGCGCGGCCATTGGCGTCCAGGTAGGCAAACTGCCCGAACACCGTCAGGGTCACGGTCCCCTCGGGCGTCCCGCCGGGCGCGACGGACGATTCCGGCGGCGGCAGGGACTCGGGGCCGAGGGCGCCCGGCGGGGCCTGCGGCTCCGCCGGCAGTGGCGCCGCCGGGGTCGCGACCCCTTCGAGATTCAAGACCCGGTTGACCTCGGCGGGGGTGCGCGCGCGATCGAGGTCCATCAGTTCGAACGGATCCATCGCGGCCGCTACGGTGTCGTTCTCGGCGATGATGTTGAGGAATGTGCGCAACGCGGTGAACGCCGACTCGCCGGGATCGAACTGCACATCCACCTGGACCGAGTAGCGGCCGGGCTGCCGCAGTTGCACGGTCAGCGGCAGGTGGCGCTCGGCGCCGGCCGCCAGCGGTCCCTGCCAGGATGGCCGCCCGCTGACGAGCGCCATTGGCGGCGGCAGCGTCACGGACACCTTGAGGTTGGTATAGGCCTGCGGGGTGAACAGCACGACGCGGAGCGTCTCATTGCGGTTCAGGCGGGGCGCCGCGCTGTCGAAGGTCACTGCCACGCGCAGCGGCGGCTGCTTTTTGACGGCCTCGGCGCTCGGCGCCAGGCCCAGCAGGACTGCCGAAAAAACGGCAGCCATCATCCGGCGGGCGGCGGGGTTGCGATTCCATGCGGGCATAGGGTTCATGACATTCTCCACGGGGTGAAAGGGATTCGACCTGCTCCTGGAATAGCCTTGTCCAAGGACATGAAACTGCGGGCCGAGAAGTGTCGCCCGCCGCCCGCATCCCTGGGCCCGCCTGCGTAAGCCCTTCGGGACATGACCCTCCATTTACCTTATACCTCATATCGTAGCATGTCGCCGTGAGGTTTCAAGCACAAACTGCGGCTCATGCTAGGCGCGTGCGCCGCGGCGTGACTGGCGGCATGGCGGGTCTGATAACGCCCGCGGATTGGGGACAGAGAGCATGTGGCACGCCGCGCGGGTTTTCGCGGCCGGCAGGGACGCCGGCCGCCACCTGGTTGGCGGCAGATATATCGGCCTTGGTGACCGAGAACAGGGGACCTCCTTCTCCGTGGGCTCCGTGAGAACCCGCTTCCTGGTGAAGACCAGAGGGGACAGCGACCATGGGGCCCCAGCCGGCGGGTCCTCGATCGTCAAGGCTGTTCCGGCGGCTGGTATTCTGGCGCCATGGTCATGGCGCTCCCGGCGGCCAGGGGTCCGCCGACCAGGGAGAGCAGAAACAGCACCGCGGAGCCTCCCCTGTCCGCGGAGAACGCTGGTTACGGGGCCGGCGGCCGCGTCCGGCGCAGCCACACGATCCCGGCGGCCGTCAGCAGGCCCAATGCCGCGATCGCGGCGGCCAGCGTCGCGCCGCCCAGGCGGCGCGCGGGCGGGGGCGGTGGGGGTGGAGGTGGGGGGGGCGGCGGGGGCTCGGGCGGCGGCGGGGGCAACGCCGCGAAGCCGCGGTTCATCCACTCGGCCGCCTTGGCGTCCCGGACCTGGTACGACGGACTGCCGGCCACCACGGCGATGACGCGCCCTTTGCCGCGTTGGGCGGTGGCGACGATCGAATAGCCGGCTTGCTTGTAATAGCCGGTTTTCAAGCCGTCGCAGCCCGGGAAGACGAGCATCAGGCGGTTGTGGTTCCGCATGATAAAGGTGTCGTGGCGGAATCCGCGCTCGCGCGTGCCGGTATAGCGCAGGGTCTCGGGATACGTCAGCGCGTGCCGCGCCAGCCGGGCCAGGTCGCGCGGCGTGCTGACGTCCGGCGGCTGGCCGGCGGCCGGCGGCAGGCCGTGGATCGAATGGAACACGGTGGCCTTCATGCCCAGTTGCCGGGCGCGCGCGTTCATCAGCGCCACGAAGGCGTCCTTGCTGCCCGCGACGTGGATTGCCAGCGCCGTGGCGGCGTCGTTGGCGGATTGCACCATCAGCGCGTACAGCAACTCGTCCACCGAAAAGACTTCGTGCTCCTTCAGGTACACCTGCGAACCGCCGATGCGCGAGGCCTCGGCGGTCACCGTCACCGGGTCCTCGAGCCGCAGCGCGCCGGCCTTGACCTTGTCCAGAATCACGGTCAGGACCATCAACTTCAAGACGCTGGCGGGGTAGCAGGCGGCGTCGGGATTGTCGGCCCCGAGAATCTGGCCGGAGGCAGCCTCCAGCACGATCGCGCCGCGGTACGGGTCCGCCACCAGGCGCTCCAGCGGTTCCCGGGCGGCCCGCAACGGGCCGGCCGACAGGAGTCCGGCGGCCAGGGCCAACGGCATGATCAGACGCGGGGAGAAGGTCATGTGGCGATCCTCGGTGTCGGCGGCGGTCCAGCGGCCCATGGCGGCGCCGCGGCCAACGCGGCGCCGTGCCGCCAGTCTTGTCACGAATGCCAGCGAGGGTCAAGCGGGAACTGGGCGGCCCTGCTTCAGGTCCGCAACCGGATCCAGAGCAGGACCAGGACCAGCGAGCCGAGGGTCACCGGGATCCCGATGCGCGCGTGTTCGCGGAACCCGAGGCGCACGCCGTAGGCGCGCGCCTGCTCGATGACGATCAGGTTGGCGATGCTGCCGAGGGTGACCAGGTTCCCGGCAAACGTGCCGGCCAGCGCCAGGACGTACCAGGGCCGCGGGTCGGCGGGCTCGAGAAACTGCACCAGGAGCATGACGGCCGGCACGTTGCTGACCAGGTTGCTGAGCGCCGCCGCGGCGAGCGTCAGGAGCGCGGGGTTGCGCAACGGCAGTCCCGCCCGGTCGAGGGCGGCCATGCCGGCCGCCGGCAGGCCGGTGGCCATGACGCCGCCGATCACGACGAACAGCCCGCCGAAGAGCGTGATCAGGTGCCAGTCCACCTGGTCGAGCAGGTCGCGTGTGCGCAGCCGGCGGCTGCAGAGCAGGAGCCCGGCCACGGAGAGCGCGGTCAGTTCGCGCGGCAGGCGGGTGAAAAACAGGGCGACCAGCACGCCGGCGGCGGCCAGCCCCTTGGCGCTTTGCCAGCGGTCGAACTCCGGCCAGGCGCCCGCCAGGTCGCGCGCCGGGGCCGCGCCGCGCAGCCGGCCGCGGTAAATGACCAGCAGCAGGCCGTAGGCCAATACCAGCGCGGCCGCTGCCGGCGGTGCGCACCAGGCGGCGAAGGGGCCGAAGGCCAGGCGGCCGATCTGGCCGATGAGCATGTTTTGCGGGTTGCCGATGATCGTGGCGGCCGAGCCGATGTTGCTGGCCACGGCCAGGCCGATCAGGTAGGGCGCCGGGTTCAGGCCGGCCCGCAGCAGGGTCACGACCAGCACGGGCGTGAAGGCCAGGCAGACGACGTCGTTGACCAGCACCGCCGACAGCACGGCGCTGACCGCCATGACGATCAGCAGGAACAGGCGCGGGCGGCCGATGCAGCGGCCGAGGACCAGGACCGTGCGCGTATAAAACCCGCCGGCGCGGAACTGGGCCGAGACCACCATCAGCGCGTAGAGCAACAGCAGGGTGGGGGCATCGATCGCCGATAAGGCGGCGGTCATGGAGAGCCCCCCGGCCGTCACCATCGCGATCGCGCCCAGCAGCGCGATGCCCGTGCGGTCGAGCGTCAGCCCCGGGATGCCGCCCGCCGCCACCCCGGCGTAGGTCAGGGCGAAAATCACGGTGGCCGCCGGCGCCAGCCAGGCGTCAGAAACCCAGTGCATGGGCGGCAGTGTACGAGCGCGGCCGCGCCGACAAAAGGCAAAAGTGGTGCTCGCCGGCGGCATGATGGCGTTCGCCCTGATCAACGCCCTGTTCGGCCCCGCCGGCAAGGGCTGAGCGTATCCCCGCGGTCCCATGAGACACTTGCAAAACCCCTTGTCAACCAACGGCTCGGCACCCTGCGCGCCGTAGCGGCGGCTTGACGCGCCGCGTGGCGGGAGCCTCGCCCTCCACGTCCTCCCGTCGGTCATCGTGCATGCGTTCCTTGACGAATCCACGTGGAGGGCGAAGCTGCGCTGAGCCGTTCCCGTGCACGGATCGCGCCGGGAGTGACCGCGGACAAGCGCACTTCCCGCAAATCGGGGGGGCGCGGGTTGCGCTTGCCTTGCGGCCCGGCTTGGGGCATGATCGGGACCCATTGCCGGGAAAGGATGGGCGCATGCAGGCGGACTGGAAGGACAAGCTGGACCCGTGGGCGGCGCGCCTGGCCGAGATGCGGGGGTATCTTTGACGTGGCCGGGCGCGCGGCCGCGCTGGCCGACTTCGAGCGCCGCATGGCGGCGCCCGAGTTCTGGAACGACCCGGCGGCGGCGCGCGCCGTGATCGAGCAGGCCAACGCCGCCCGCGGCGTGCTGGCGCCGTTCCTGGCGCTCGAAGGGCGCCTGGATGATATCCGCGTGCTGCTCGAGCTGGCGGAATCCGAGTCCGACGCCGGGCACCGCGCCCAAACCCTGGCCGAGGCCGACCGCGACCTGGCAGGCTTCGAGGAAACCTTCCGCAAGCTGGAGCTCCGCTCGCTGTTCCAGGGCCGCTTCGACCGGCACAACGCCTACCTCAATGTCCACGCCGGCGCCGGTGGCACGGAAGCCTGCGACTGGGCGGCGATGCTGCTGCGGATGCTGCGCCGCTATTGCGAGCAGAACGGCTTCGCGCTGTCCGTACTCGACGCCCTGCCGGGCGAGGAAGCCGGCCTCAAGAGCGCCACCTGCCTGGTGGAAGGCGAGTATGCCTACGGCACGCTGGCCTCCGAGCGCGGCGTTCACCGCCTGGTGCGCATCAGCCCGTTTGATGCCAACAAGCGGCGCCACACCTCGTTCGCCTCGCTGGACGTGATCGCCGAACTGGCGGACGACGATGCCGAGGTTGCCATCGAGGAGACCGACCTGCGCGTGGACACCTACCGCTCGGGCGGCGCCGGCGGCCAGCACGTCAACAAGACCGACTCCGCCATCCGCCTGACGCATTTGCCGACGGGGCTGGTGGTGGCCTGCCAGTCCGAGCGATCGCAACATGCCAACCGCAACAAGGCCATGAAGCTCCTGCGCGCCCGGATTTTCGAGTTGCTGCAGGACCAGAAGCGCCAGGAAATGGAGAAGTTTTACGGCGACAAGGGCGAAATCGCCTGGGGCCGCCAGATTCGTTCCTACGTGCTCCAGCCCTATACCCTCGCCAAGGACCACCGCACCGGCTGCGAAGTCGGCAACGTCCATGGCGTGCTGGACGGCCAGATCGGGCCGTTTATCGAGGCGTTCCTGAAATCACGGCGCAAGGCGGCCGGACCGCCCGTGCCCGCCCAGGACCCAACGGCGCCATGAGCATCGTCAGCATGACCGGCTATGGACGGGCCGAGCGGACGGCGGGGCAGGCCGCTATCGCGGTCGAACTGCAGTCGGTCAACCACCGCCAGTTCGAGGCGCGCATCGATCTGCCGCCCGGCCTGGCGGCCCTCGCGGAACCGGTGCGCGCGACACTGCGCGCCGCCCTCGGGCGCGGCGCCGTCAATTGCCGGGTACTCCTGGAATGGGCGCCCGGGAGCGCCGGGGCGGCCTGGCAACTCGACGAAGCGCAGGCGGAGGCCCTGGTGGCGCGCTGGCGCGCCTTCGGCCGGCGCATGCGCCTGAAGGACGACCTGACGCTGGGCGCTCTGGCGGGGCTGCCGGGCCTGGTCGCGCGCCGCGAGCCGGCCGCCGATGCCGGCGTCCTCGCGCCGCAGGCGCTCGCCTGTCTCGATGCCGCGCTCGGGCGCCTCCGCCGCATGCGCGCCGCCGAGGGCCGCGCCCTGGACCGCGACCTGCGGGCGCGCCTGGCGCGCGTGGCGGCCCTCCTGGGGCGCCTGGCGGCTCGCGCGCCGGCGGTGGCCGCCGCCGGCCGCGCCGCGCTGCGCGCCCGGCTGCGCCAGGCGGGCGTGCCGGTCGCCGC
>CAZEVX010000101.1:0-11288 GCA_964515705.1 uncultured Verrucomicrobiota bacterium
GCCCCACGGACGTTGTAGGCCCGGTGCCCTCACCGGGCGTGCTTATCGGTGTCGCAAGGAGTAGCCGCCGAAAACAGCGCCGACCCCAAATGGCACGTCTGGCGGCGCGCGACCTCCGGGCGCCGGCCGTTTCTGGTGTCAAGGGACTTCTGCCGCACGACACTAGGAGCGCGGCTCGCGGGGAGTCTCGCCCGCTCGTATCCCAGCGGCCGCACAGGCTGTGCGGCCCTGCCCATGCCGAGCATCGCAGGTAGGGCGGGACAGCCTTGTCCCGCCGCCGCTGTCCCGCCGGCGTGTGACGGCCACCCGTACCGGCCCGCGGGGCGGGCGCCGCGCTGGCATCATCCCCGCCACTGGACATCGCGCGGAACCTATCCCCATGGCATGGAAGGCGTGATGGAGGGCGAGCGTCCTCGTGAGCCGGAAGGACGGTGTCGGGAACATACCCGGCCCGTGCGGGGGTTGCCCTTACGCGCGGATATGGGGGCCCCCCGCGGCTTGCGTTCCGGCCGCCACTTGGGTATAAGAGTCCAATCCAATCGCCATGCCGGCGCTTGGTCTTCACGGGAAAGGCAGGATCATGAAGCGCCGCAAGCGCTACGCGCAGGTCGGGACCGGCTCTCGGGGTTGGTGTTATACCCGGGCGATCGTGCAGACGCACCGCGCCGACTGCGAATTGGTGGGGCTCTGCGACCGCAATCCCGGCCGGCTCGATCTCTATAACCGCCGCATCGCCGCCGACCTCCAGGGCCAGCCGGTCCCCGTCTATCCCGCCGCCCGCTTCGATGCCATGATCCGCGAGCAGACCCCGGACGTGGTGGTCGTGACGACCACCGACTGCTTCCACGATGAGTACATCGTCCGCGCCATGGACCTCGGGTGCGACGTGATCACCGAAAAGCCCATGACCACCGATGCGCGCAAGTGCCAGCGCATCGTGGACGCCGTGGCGCGCACCGGCCGCGACCTGCGGGTCACGTTCAACTGCCGCTACATGCCGCACATGGTCCAGGTCAAGGACCTGCTGATGCGGGGGGTGGTCGGCCAAATCCTGTCGGCCGAAGTCCAGTGGTGGCTCGACATCCACCACGGGGCGAGCTACTTCCGGCGCTGGCACGGCGAACTGGCCAAGTCCGGCGGGCTCCTGATCCACAAGGCCACCCACCACCTCGACCTGGTCAACTGGTTCCTCTCGGCCAGCCCGGTCGAGGTCTCCGCCATGGGGGCGCGGCGCTTCTACGGCGCCGGCAGCCCGTTGATCGCCCGCTACGGGCTGCGCGGGCATGGCGAGCGCTGCCTGACCTGCCGGCGGGCGCGCGCCTGCCCGTTTTATCTCGACCTGCGATCCTCGCCGGAGGCGCGCGCGCTCTACCTGGACTGCGAACGCCATGACGGCTACTGGCGCGACCGCTGCGTGTTTCACCCGCGCATCGACATCATGGACAGCATGAACCTGGTCGTGCGCTACGACAACGGCGCGCTGCTGTCCTACGCCCTCAACGCCTTCCTGCCATACGAGGGATTCCGCTACGCCTTCAATGGCACCAAGGGCCGCCTGGAGTTCGAGAGTCTCGGAACGCCCCGCGGCCGCCGCCACAAGCCCCAGCCGACCGACAACCTGCCGGGCGGCCGCGGCCTGCGGGTGTACCCGAATTTCGGAAAGCCGTATGCCGTCGCGCTCCCGACCGTCTCGGGCGGGCATGGGGGCGGAGACGATCGGCTGATGTCCGACCTCTTGGGGCGGCGGCGGCCGCGCGACCGGTTCCTGCGGGCGGCGGATTTCGCCTCCGGCGCCATGGGCATCCTGATCGGCGCCGCCGCCAACCGCAGTATGCGGACGCACCAGCCCGTCCGCATCGCCGACCTGGTGCGGGGCTTGCCGCGGCCCCGGCTGCCGACGATGAAACCCTGGTAGGCGCGACGCCAAGGAGCAAGTTCGCCGATGCCGCCCCGCCATGTGCTCGTGGCGCAGTCCGGGGGCCCGACGCCGGTGATCAATAGTTCCCTGCGGGGCGTCCTGGACGCCTGCCGGGAACAGCCCGGCGCCTTCGGCCGGGTCTACGGCGCCTGGCACGGCATCGAGGGCGTGCTGCGCGAGGCGCTGCTCGACCTCGGCGCGCAGGACCCGCGCGAACTGGCCCTGCTCGATTCCACCCCCGGCGCCGGCGCGATCGGCACCTGCCGCTACAAGCTGAAGGACGCGGCCTCCCCCGATTTCGACCGGATTCTCGAGGTCGCGCGCGCCCACGATATCGGCGCCTTCTTCTACATCGGCGGCAACGATTCCATGGACACGGCCGATAAGGTCAGCCGCCTGGCGCGCGCCCGCGGGCTCGACCTGGCGGTGGTGGGCATCCCCAAAACCATCGACAACGACCTCGGGGATCCGGACTTCGCCCTGATCGACCACACGCCGGGCTACGGGTCGGCGGCGCGCTACTGGGCCTGCTGCATCCAGAACGCCAACGAGGAAAACGCCGGATTCCGACCGGCCGGCCCGGTGCTCGTCCTTCAGATCATGGGGCGGCGGGCGGGGTTCCTGCCCGCCGCCGCGCGGCTGGGCGACCCGCGCCGCGAGATGCCGCTGCTGATCGTCATGGCCGAGGCCGGCCTGACGTTGCCGGACCTGGCCGACGCCGTCGCCGACAGCGTCCGCCGGCACGGCCGCTGCCTGGTGGCGCTGAGCGAGGGCTTCGACGTCGGCGACCTCGGCGCGCGGCGCGACGCCTTCGGCCACATCGAGTACGGCGCCAGCGACCGCACGGCCCAGCAGGGCGTCGTCTCCTTTCTCAATGACCGCGGGTTGCCGGCCAGCGGCCTGGCCTTCGGCCAGGTGGCCGGCACCGACCAGCGCTGCAACGCGGTCTACGCCTCGACCGTGGACCGCGACGAGGCCTACCAGGTGGCGCGGCATGCGGTCGCCATCGCCGGCGCCGGCGGCGGCGCCATGGCGACGATATTGCGGGAGCCGGGCCCGCACTACGCCGTGCGTTTTGACCGCGTCCCCCTCGCCGCCGTGGCCAACAGCGAACGGACGTTTCCGGCCGCCTGGCTGGCCCCCTCGAAAACCGATGTCACCGATGCCTTTGTCCGCTACGCCGCGCCGCTGATCGGCGAGGGCTGGGCCCCCGTGCCGCTGGAAGGCGGCCTCCAGCGCTTCGCCCGCCTGCGGCCGGTGTTCGCCGAGCGCCGCTGCCCGCCCTACGAGCCGGCCCTGTATGCCGCCCGGCGGCGCGCCCCGGCATCCGGGGCCGGCGGCGCGCGGGAGGCCCGGCCATAACTTGCGGCGTCCGGCGGACGCCCCCGCGGTCCCCGGCGAGGAGTGCCGATGCAGACCGAATCCTGGATGCCGTTGGCGTTGGAGGAACTGCGGGCCCAGCAGTTGGAGCGCGAACTCCAGGTCATGCCGGACCCGGCGGACGGCGCGCCGCTGCTGAACTTTGCCAGCAACGATTACCTCAACTTGGCGCGCGATCCGCGCGTGACGGCGGCGGCCGCCGACGCCCTGCGCCGCTGGGGCGCCGGCGCCGGCGCCTCGCGGCTCGTCTCCGGCACCTGGGAGTGCCATGCCCGCCTCGAGCAGACGCTCGCCCGGCTCAAGGGCCGTCCCGCCGCGCTGGCGTTCGGCAGCGGGTTCCTCGCCAGCCTGGGAACCGTCGCCGCGCTCGTCGACCGCGGCGATCGCGTCGTGGCCGACCGCCTGGCGCATGCCAGCCTGCTGGACGGCGCCCGGCTGAGCCGCGCCGAGCTCCGGCGTTTTCAGCACAACGACGTCGACCACCTCGTCGACTGTCTGCGGCGCGCGCCGGCCGCCCGCCGAACCCTGGTCGTCACCGAATCCGTCTTCAGCATGGACGGCGACCGGGCGCCCCTGGCCGCGATCGCCGCCGCGTCCCAGGCCCACGGCGCCATGCTGCTCGTCGACGAGGCGCACGCCACCGGCGTCTGGGGGCCCGGCGGCGCGGGATGCGTCTGCGCCGGCGGGGCGCCGGACGGCGTCACCGTGGCGCTGGGCACGCTCAGCAAGGCGCTGGGCGCCTATGGCGGCTTCGTGGCCGGCAGCGACGCGCTGCGGCGTTGGTTGATCAACCGCGCCCGCGCCTTCATCTTCAGCACCGCCCTGCCGCCGGCCTGTGCGGGCGCCGCCCTTGGCGCGCTCGACTGCCTGGCGCGCCATCCCGGCATGGGGGCCGAGTTGCTGCGGCGCGCGGCGGTCTTCCGCGCCCGCCTGCGGGACGCCGGCCTCGATACCGGGCGCTCGGAAAGCCAGATCGTCCCGCTGATGGTCGGGGACTGCGGCCGCGCCCTGGCCCTGGCGCGCCGCCTGCGCGGCCACGGCATTCTGGCGGTCGCCATCCGTCCGCCCACGGTTCCCGCTGGCACGGCCCGGCTGCGCCTCTCGGTGACCCTCGCCCATACGCCCGAAGCGCTTACCCAAGCGGCCGACACGATCATCGCGGCGGCCCGCGAGCAAGGACTGCCAGAGGGCTGACGAACCGCCCGCCGGCGCCATCCGCCATGCAGACGCCCAACACGACAGGACCCGTGCCGACCGCTACGCCCGGCGACGCCGCCGGCCTGCCGCTCTTGATCCTCCTGGGCGGCTGGGGATTCGGCGCCAAGGCGCTGTTGCCGCTCAAGACCGAACTGGCCTGGCCGTCGGCCGTGGCGCTGGCGCCGGGCGACGTCTGGCAGGCGTCCCCGCCGCCGGTACCCGGCGTTGTCCCGGCGGCGGCGTCCGGTTATGCCGCCGGGCTGGCCGGCCGCCTGGCGGCCGCCCGCGGACGCGCCCTCGTGGTGGGCTGGTCGCTGGGCGGCATGATCGCGCTCGAAACGGCGCTGGCCTATCCCGGGCGTATCGGCGGGCTGGTGCTGGTGTCGGCCACCGCGCGCTTTCGCGCCGGGCCGGGCGATCCGCCCGGCGTGGAGGCGGCCGTGCTGCGGGCCATGGCGCTCGGGCTGCGGCGCGCCCCGCAGGCGGTCTTGCAGGCGTTTACGGCGCAGGTGTACGCCCCGGCCCCCGTGCCCGCCGCCGCGCGCCTGATGCACGCCCTCGACACGGCGCTGCTGGATGCCGACGACCTGCGCCGCGGGCTCGGCTTTCTGCGCGAGCGCGATCTGCGGGCCGGCCTGGACCGACTGGAGACCCCGACGCTTGTCATGCACGGCCAGGAGGATCGCATTGTACCCTGGCGGGCGGGGCGGTGGCTCAGCCGGCGGATTCCCGGATGCCGCTGGTCGGCGATCGAGGGGGAAGGGCACGGCCTGCCGTTGCGACAGCCGGCGGCGCTGGCGGCCGAAATCCGCGCCTTCGCGCGCGCGCAGTGGCGCTGTCCATGAACCACAACCGCTCGCGCGACACCCGTCCGGTCGCGGCGCGTTTCAGCGCCGCGGCCGCCACCTACCAGGCGGCGGCCGTTCCGCAGCGCCGCATCGCCGCGCGGCTGGCTGCCTGGTTGCCGGCGCGCGCCCCGGCCCGCGTGATCGAGATCGGATGCGGCACCGGAGCGTTCACGGAATGGCTCTGCCGCCGCTACCCGCGGGCGCGCGTCCTGGCGCTCGACGCCGCGCCCGGGATGATCGCCCAGTGCCGGGCGCGCCTGGCGGGCGTGGCGCGCCTGCGCTGCCGCGTCGGCGGGCTGGACGCCCTGCGCGGGGAGCCGCGCGTCTCCCTGGCGGTCAGCAGCCTGGCGCTGCACTGGATGCATCCCCTGGCCGACGCCCTGGCGGCGGTCAACGCCCGGCTGCGAACCGGCGGGCGGCTGGTCTGTTCGGTGATGCTGCGCGGCACGCTGGCCGAACTGCGGGCCGCCCGCCGCCGCGCGGCGCCGCACAAGCCGCCGGCCCGGCAGTTGCCCACGGCCGCCGCCCTGGTCCGCGCGCTGCGGCAGGCGGGCTTCGCGCTCGAGGCCAGCCGCGGCGACACGATCCGGTGCCGGTACGCCTCCGCCCGCGCCCTGGTGCGCCGGCTGCACGACCAGGGGGTCACCGGCGGCGGCCTGGCGCGCTCCGGCCGGCCGTTGAACCGCTCGGAACTGCGCCGGCTCTTCGCGCTCTACGACGCCGCCTGCCGGGACGGCCGGGGAGTGGTTGCCAGCTACCGCGTCTGGTACGGCCGCGCGCGCAAGACCGGGCCCGCTACAGGCCGGCGTCCACGCGCACTTTCGGGAACTGGGTGAACCAGAACTGCACCCAGACCGTGAAGTCGTCGTCGTCCTGCTGCTCGAGCCCCAGCTTCCAGGTCAGGCAGTCGCGCGTGCGTTGGAAGGTCAGACCCCAGGCCTCGAGCGTCGCGGTCTCGAACTCGTAGCGGCCGAAGACGCCGAACTCCCAGCCCACGAACGGCGAGAGCGTCAGCCGGTTGTTGAGCAGGCTGCTGCTGCCCTCGGTGAAGCGGTGCTCGATATAGTAGGCCCACAGCGCCCGATCGCGCACCGTCAGGCGCGTGTTCAGGGTCTGCAGCTGGGATGCGTAAGGATCGAACGCCCCGTCGTGCTTCAACTCCAGCCAGTCGAATGGCCGCGAGCGGATATCCCAGGCCAGGTTGCTGAAACTGTTGGCGCCGGCCTCGGGATCGAGGCGGGCGGTCGTCCAGAGGTCGGCGTTCACCAGGTCGTAGACGTCATGGCCGCGGGTCGGCTGGCGGTCGAAGCGCTGGGTCTGCAGCTTGTTGCGCATCCCGAAGCGGATGTCGCTGGCCTGGCCGACGGCGTCGACCTCGTCAAAGGGGTAGAGCGCGTTGCTCGAGACGTTCGGCTCGGGCCGGAAGGTGTAGTCGGCGTACGGCTCCGCGATGTGGCGCAGGTTGTTGATGACGTCCCCGGGATAGGTCTCCCAGACCTTGAAGGTTTTGAAGGAGGTCTCGATCCCGAGTTCCGGGACGGAGCGGAAGGCGCCGCCCGTCTCGCGCAGCGCGGCCGTCCGGTTGGTCGTGGCGACCGGCAGCCCGTTGGTGCCGGTGACGGTGGCGACCGTGACGTTGGTGATGTCCTCCTTGGTCTTGGAAAACGCCGTGCCGCGCCAGCCGGCGCGCGGGGTGACGATCAGGAATCCCAGTTGCTTGGTCGGGTAGTACAGCATGTGGGCGGTGTCGAAGCGGCCGATCGTCATGGCCGGGGCGTTCGAGGCGTGCGCTTCCCACTGCTTGTCCAGCACCGCCCCGACGGTCTTGCTCTGGTAGTAGAAGGGCGAGTCCCAGAGCTGTTGCCGCTGGACGTCGAGGGTCAGTTCCGGCAGGCGGTCGACCGTGGTGTAAAAGTCGTTGAACCGTTTCTGGGCGAAGAGGCTGGCCGTGAAGTGCTCGGCGCGGTGGCCGAGCAGCAGGTAGTTGTCGGGCTCGGGAAAGCTTTTGAACTCGTCCCGGAAGAAGTGCTCGACGACCTTGGGGTCGCTCAGGACATCGGCCTGGGCCATGAGATAGCGGTGGGCGTCGAAGGTCTGGGTGTGGTAGAGCCGCAGGCGGTAGCGCTCGGGATCGATCGGGTACTCCTGGGTCTTGCCCTCGTCGGGCCAGGCGTCGTGGAGATAGTAGCCGGTCAGGTCGCCGGCCCAGGTGTCGTCCGAATCGCCGTCGCGTTGGCGCCGGCGATACCCGGTCCGCCCGAGCGTCCAGATATCGTCGTCGGCCGCCGAGTAGCGTTCCGTCGAGAGCCCCTTGGCGTTGCCGCTCGACGACCACATCAGGTCCTGGCCGAGGCCGACGCCGCGGCGGGTGCGCACATCCACGTGGGTGGCGGCCTCGAGATGGCGGGTCAGGCGGTAGTTGAAGGCCGTTAGCAGGAAGGCATACATGCGGCTGCTGTAGCCCGGCACGAGGCTGATGAAGTTGCGGTCGCCGATGTTCTGGTTCCAGAATGGGCTGTACATCACCGGCACGCCCTTGACGAACAGCACGACATGCTGGGCGCGGACGTGGCGGCCGGGCGTGATCCAGACCTTGCGGGCGCGGAAGTAGGCGTCCGGCCGGTCGCCCTCGCAGGGCGTCAGGCGCGCATTTCGCAGTTCGAAGCGGTCGGGGCCGAGGCGCTGCGAGGATTGGGCGCGCACATAAAAAGGTTCGAGGTAGGCCTCGAACGCGCCGAAATCGCCGCGGTGCGTCTTGAAGTTGTATTGCAGACTGTCCCCTTGCCAGGCGTCGTTGTCGCGCTCGAACGTCACGCGCCCCTTGGCCTGGACGTCGTAGGTCCGCATGTTGATGACCGCCTGGTCGCCGCGCAGGGTTTCCGGTCCCCGGCGCACGAGCACCCGCCCGGCGCCGACCATCAGGTTGCGCTGCTGGTCGAACTCCAGACTGTCGGCCTGGACCTCGATCGGGGCGGGGGCGATCGGGCGCAGCAGGCCGGGGTAGGCGTCCTCCAGCAGCAGGCGGTGGAGCAGCGCCCGCGTTTCGCCGCGGGGGTCCTGGCGCAGCAACGCGCGCGTCATGGGGGCCAGCTCGACGCCGGCGAAGCGCTCGGGCGTGTAGAGCGCCTCGCCGAGGATCGCCTCGTTCAGGACGGCGAGCAGGCCGGCCTGCAGCGCGTCAGACGGCGGCTGGCCATCGGGCAGCCGCTCCAGGAGTTGCCGGGTCTCCGCCGGCAGCTGTTGGCGCAGGTAATGCGAGACCGGGTCGGGGTCCGAGCGCAACCCCTGCGCCAGGGCTGGCGGATCGCGCAGGTCGCACGCCTCGAGCGTGCTGGCGGTGCGCCAGGCCGCCTCGAGTTCGCCGGGGAAGGCGTCTTCGAGCAGCCGGCGGTTGCGCTGCAGCAGGTCGCCGCCGGCCGGCTCGCGGTCCAGCAGCGCGCGGCTGTCGGCCGACAGTTCGACGCCGGCGAAGCGCGCCGGCTGGTATAGCTCCGGGTCCGCCAGGGCGCGGTTGAGCTCGTCGACCAGGGCCGGCAGCAGGGCCGCGGACGGCGGCGACGACGGGTCGGCGTCCAGCAGGCGCCGCGTCTCGGGCGCACAGCCCGCCCGCAGGTAGGCGGCCAGCGGGTCGCTGCCCTCGCGCAGGCGGCGCGCCAGGCCGTCGGGATCGGCCACCTGGGCGGGATGAAAACGCCAGGGCGAGCCCGCCTCCGGCGCCGCCGGGTCCGCCGCCGCCGGCGCCCCGGCCAAGGCGAGCCCGAGCGCGGCCAGGCCAATCCGGAACTTCCAGGCGTGCGCCATGATACCCTTTCGTGGTGCCGCGGCTGTTGTATCACGGCGCCCGGGGCGGACCAAGCAGAAAAGCCGGGTCGCGGCTTACCCGCGGCGGTCGCGGCCGGCGTTGGTGTAGAGATCCTCCTGGGTGGCGGCGTTGGCGATGGCGATGGCCTCCATATGGCAGGACGGGTCGGCGCGGAAGCTGAGCCGGCCGTTGAACTGCTGCTGCAGGTCCACCAGCAGTTCCTCGTCCTCCTGGCGCAGGCGCTCGAGAATCACCGGATTGACCGTGATCCGCAGGTCGGGCGGCTCCTGCTTCTCGAGGCGGTAGCGGCGCAGGATGGCGAGGATGCGCCGCTGGATTTCCACGCTCATGTGCAGCGGGGACTTGACGCTGCCGTGCCCGCGGCAGTAGGGGCAGTCCACGAAGCGCGTCGAGGCGATGCTCTCGTCCTGGCGCTGGCGGGTCATCTCCAGCAGGCCGAGCGGCGAAATCGGCAGGATGTTGGTGCGCGCCTTGTCGCGCCGCAGGGCCTCCCGGAAGGCCAGGTAGACCTGGTTGCGGTGTTTCTTCTGGCGCATGTCGATCAGGTCGAGGACGATCAGGCCGCCGATGTTCCGCAGGCGCAGGTGGCGCGCAATTTCCTGCACGGCCTCGAGGTTGACCTGGAGGATCGTCTCGTCCTGGGTCGAACCGCCGCGGTGCTGGCCGGTGTTGACGTCGATCGCGATCAGGGCCTCGGTCTCGTCGAAGACGATGCAGCCGCCGGACTTGAGGGTGACCTTGCGGCGGAAGGCGTCCTCGATCTGGCGCTCGATGTCGAAGTGCTCGAAGATCGGCTGGGCGCCCTCGTAGAGGTGCAGGCGGCCGCGCATGCGCCGGGAAATGCGGGCGAGAATGTCCTTGACCCGCTCGTGCTCCTTGGGGGCGTCGATCTGGATGGCGTCGATCGCCTCGGTCACCGAGTCGCGCACGGTGCGCTCGATGAGATCGGGTTCCTGGTAGAGGCAGCAGGGGGCGCGGCGGTCGCGGGCGGCCGCCTGGAGGTCGTTCCAGGTCACCAGCAGGGCGCGCATGTCGCGCACGAAGCTGGTGCTGGAGACGCCGGCGCCGGCGGTGCGGATGATCAGACCGCAGCCTTCGGGCACCGGCAGGCGCCGCAGGACCTGCTTCAGCCGCTTGCGTTCTTTCTCGTCCTCGATCTTGCGGGAAATTCCGCGCAGGCTGCTGCCAGGCATCAGGACGAAGTAGCGGCTGGGAATGCTCAGGCTGGCGGTGACCCGCGGCCCCTTGGTGCCAATCGGCCCCTTCGAGACCTGGACCGTGATCTCGGAGCCGACCTTGAAGAACTTGGAGATGTCCTCCTTGGTGAACTGGCGGCGGCGCGGCAAGGCGCGCTGGGCCTCGCCGTCCATGGCTTCGAGGCGCGCGACGTCTTCCGGAAACATGTCCCAGTAGTGGATGAAGGCGTTTTTGCGCATCCCGATGTCCACGAACGCGGCCTGCAGCCCGTCCTCGAGGTTCTGGACGACGCCCTTGAAGATGCTGCCGACGATGCGTTCCTCGGCGGGGTGCTCGATCTTGAAATCCTCGAGGTGCCCGTTTTCGAGCACCGCCACGCGGGTCTCGAGCGCCTCGGCATTGATGATGACCTCCTTGCGGTGCGCGCTCGAGCGGCGGCGGAACGGCAATAGGAAACGCAGTGCATTCATGGATGGATCAGCTCCCGTCGCCCCGGATGTGAACGCTTTGCACAATGCCCAGGGCCGTCATTGTGCCGACCAGAAAGGTGCCGCCGTAGCTGATCAACGGGAGCGGAAGCCCGGTGACCGGCAGCAACCCGAGGGTCATGGCGATGTTGACGAACACGTGGATGGCCAGCAGGGTCGCCACGCCCGCGGCCAGCAGGCGGCCAAGGCGGTCGGCGGCGTGCGCCGCCGTCCGCAGGATCGCGGCCAGCAGGAGGCCAAAGAGCGCCACCACGGCGGCGCCTCCGGCGAAGCCGGTCTCCTCGGCGATGACCGCGAAAATGAAATCGTTGGGCGCCACGGTCCGCGGCAAATAGCCCAGCAGGTTCTGGGTGCCGCGCCGGTAACCCTTGCCCCAGAGCCGGCCGGACCCGATGGCGATCTGGGACTGGGTCTTGTTCCAGCCCGCCCCGAGCGGA
>CAZEVX010000102.1:0-1060 GCA_964515705.1 uncultured Verrucomicrobiota bacterium
TGGTGGACGAGGTGGACCGCGCGCGGAAGTGGTTCATCCTGGATGCCGGGAAGGCGCTGTTGGCGAGGCAATGAGAAAGCCGCGATCAGACTCGAAGCTGCTCAATTTGCCGGAGCAGCAGCAGGCTCAGTTGGCCGAGTGGCTGCTGTCCGGCGTGCCGTACCACCGGGCCATGGAGCTGTGCCAGAAGGAGTTCGAGGTCAAGACCTGTTTTGCGGCGCTCTCGCGGTTCTGGAACGCGGTCTGCCAGCCCGCGCTCCTGGCGCGGCGCGCCCAGGCGGTCACCACGGCCAACGCGGTGGCGGACGAGGCGCAAAAGACGCCGGGCGCCTTCGACGCGGCGACGCTCGAGGCCATCCGGCAAAAGGCATTCGAGCTCTCGATCAGTCCGCAGGCGGCGCCGGGCGAGGTCAAGGCCCTGTTCATGCTGCTGCTCAAGGCGCGCGCCCAGGAGCTGGACGCGCAGGAATTGAGGTTGCAACGGGAAAAGTTCGAGTTTGACGCCGCGCGCGCGGCGCTCGCCCAACTGGGTCAATTGCGCCATATCGCCCAGCAAACGGGCCTGGACGAGCGCGCCAAACTGCAAGCCGCGCGCGCCGCGCTCTTCGGGGAAGCCCCGTAACGTCAATTCGATCATTCGACACCGCCATGAGAATTGCCACAAAAGAGCGCAAAGATCACAAGGATTTTCGATGTCTTTGCGTTCCTTGCGTTCTCTCGCGGCGAATCGCCGGATCCACGAAACCACACCCATGAAATCCCCCCGTCAGCCGCTGATCCGCTTCCGGCCCTACCAGCGCGAGGTCTTCCGCGACCGCGCCACGGGCATTCTACTGATGATCTGGGGCCGGCAGACGGGCAAGTCCTTCACCCTGGCCGCCTGGGCGGTGGACCGGCTGCTCACGCGGCCGGGCCGGCTGGTGACGATCCTCTCTAACTCGCGCGATAACGGGCAGGAACTCAACCTCAAGTGCCGCGAAATCTGCGAGCGGCTCGGCGCGGCCTACGAGCAGCAGGACCTCTCGATGGACGTGTCCTACGAGCACATGAACATGGAAAC
>CAZEVX010000102.1:1070-11248 GCA_964515705.1 uncultured Verrucomicrobiota bacterium
GGTCACCGTCGGCGGCCAGACTGGCCGCGTCAAGGTCCTGGCCGCCAACCCGCGCACCGCGCGCGGGTTTTCGGGCGACCTGGTCCTCGATGAGTTCGACTGGCAGGAGGACCAGCGGGGCATCTGGGAGGCCGCCGAGCCGATCCTCTCCTCGAACCCGGACTACCTCTGCCGGATCGCCACCACGCTCAACGGCAAGCGCATGGCCTGGGAAATGCTCCATTCCGGCCGGTTCAAGGTCTCGTTCGTGACCCGTTCGATTGCCTGGAAACAGGGCCTTAAAATTTATCACCCGCTCACCCGCGCCGAGATCACGCCCGATGAGGCCCGCGCGCTCGCCCTCGACAAGCGCGCCTACGACCAGAACTACGAGAACCAGCCCGGCAACGAGACCACCGTGCTGCTCACCCACGACTTGATCGCCGCCGCCGAGCGCGAGGATTCCGGCGAGATCTGCGAGGACGACTGGTCCCCCGCCGCCCTCGAACGCCTCGCCTCCGCCCAGGGCGACGTGTTCGTGGGGGTGGACGTCGGCCGGCGCGTGGACTGGACGGTGATCGCCGTGCTCGAGCGCATCGGCCCGGAACTGTTCCTGCGCGCGCTCCTGCGCCTGCGCGGCGTGCGCCTGCCGGACCAGCAGCGGCTCCTCGAGGACGCCCTGCGCGCGCGACACTTCCGGCGCGCCTGGCTCGACATCACCGGCATCGGGCTGGGGCTGGTGGAATACACCCAGGAGCGCTTCGGCGGCGGCCGGGTGGTGGGCATCAACTTCTCGAGCTCCGTCCCGGCGGATGCCCGCTTCGCCGCCTCCGGCCGCAAGGCCGCCAGAGTCCCCATCACCGAGCAGATGGCGCTGAACCTGCTCCAGGCCTACGAGGACGGCCGCCTGCGCCAGCCGCCCGACCCGCTGCTGCGCGACGACCTCCGCAAGCCGGAAAAAGTCATCACGCCCACCGGCCGCGTCTCGATCGCCGCCTCGAGCGACGCCCAGGGCCATGCCGACCATTTCTGGGCCATGGCCCTGGCCGTCTCCGCCGCGCGCCACTCCGCCGGCCCGTTCGCCTGGGCTTCCGTTCCCGCCCGCGGCCGGGCCTCCGCGGCGGCGCCCTCCGGCGGCGCCGAGCGCGCCCGCGCCCGCGAGTTCGCCTTTTCCACCCGTTCCTGCGCCCTGGTCTAACCCATGAGCCCACAACCCACAGCCATCGCAAAGTCATCCGCTCCGCTGATCGGCGTCGAGCGCGTGCGCGCCTATATCCGCTCGCGCTTCAATCCCATCCGCAGCCTGACGCCCGAGCTGCTCTCGCAATACCTCGATGCCTTCAAGACCGGGCGCCTGCGCCAGTGCGCCCTGGTCTGGGACGCCATCGAGGAGCGCGACGACGTGCTTTCCGGCGTGATCGCCAAGCGCAAGGCCGCCGCCGCGCGGCACGGCTGGGAAATCCTCACCCTCGACTCGATTCCCGAGGGCGCCGAGGCCGAGGCCGCCGGCCACAAGCAGGCGCTCGAGACGTTCTACAACAACCTCACCGTCGTCAACGCCATTGACGCCAACGAGCGCGGCGAGGTCTCGCTGCTCCTGCGCCAGATGATGGACGCCGTCGGCAAGCGCTATGCCGTGCATGAGATCGTCTGGAAGCCGCTGGCGTCCGTCGGTGGGGCGAGCTCTCCGAGCGAGCCGTCCTCTGGCGTCCGGCCTCTGGCGTCTGGCGTCCGGCCGTCGGCCGGTCCGTCCGGCGGTGGGGCGAGCTCTCCGAGCGAGCCGTCCTCTCCGGCGTCTGGCGTCCGGCGTCCGGCGCCCGGGCTGACCGCCGAACTGCGCTTCGCGCCGCTGTGGTTCTTCGAAAACCTCACCGGCCGGCTGCGCTACCTGGCCAGCGAGAACGCCCTCGAGGGCGTCGAGATGGACGAGGCCGCCTGGCTCGTCTCCGTCGGTCCCGGCCTGATGGCCGCGTGCGCGGTCGCCTACATCTACAAGAGCCTCTCGCTCAAGGACTGGGTGCTCTACAACGAGCGCCACGGCATGCCCGGAATCCACGGCAAGACCGATGCCCCCAAGGACTCCGACGAATGGGAGGACATGGTCGAGGCCGTCCGTAATTTCGCCGCCGACTGGTCCATGGTCACCTCGTCCGACGCCTCGATCGAGAAGGTGGACATGGCCGCCGGCGGAACCCTCCCCTTCCCGCCGCTCGTCGAGCGCATGGACCGCGCCATGGCCGCCCTCTGGCGCGGCGCCGACCTCTCGACCATGAGCGCCGCCGCCGGCGACGCCGGACAGGGCGCCTCGCTCCAGGGCCGCGAGAGCGAAATCCTCGAGCAGGACGACGCCCAGTGGCTCTCCGAGACCCTCTCCCGGCAGCTCGATCGGCGCGTGATCGAATACGTGTTCGGGCCAGGCGTGAAACCGCTCGCCTACATCAAGATCAAGACCGCCCAGAAACAGGACGTGGCCCAGGAGCTCCTCGTGGATGCGTTCCTGCGCGATTCCGGCGCGCCGCTCTCCGTCAAAAACACCCTCGAACGGTATCGGCGGCCCGTCCCCGAGGCGAATGATGATCTCTTGACGCCCCCCGTTTCCATGGCGGGCGCCGGCATCCCACCCTTCGGCTCCATCTCGCCCGCGCCGACCCGACCGGCGCCATTCGGAGCCATCCCGCCGGCGTCCGCCAATACTCTCGCGAATGCCGCCGTGGCAGGGTCCGGCGTCTCCGTCTCCGAAGCCGTGGCCGAGACGCTGGCCATTCGGTCGGCCTGGCTCGAGCCGTTTTTCGCCGGCCTCGAGGCCAAGGCCCGCGACGGATCCCTCTCAGAATCCGAGTTGCTCGCCGCCGTCGAGCAGGCCGCCCGCGCCCTGCCCGACCTCATCGGCGACCGCCCCGTCCAGGAGATCGCCGACGTGATCTGGAAAACGCTTAGTCTCAATTGCCTTTCGGCCATCGGTGATGGGCCTCGCCGGATCGCGAACATGAATCCGAATCACGACAGCGAGACTGGTCAATTCGCGCCGGCCCCGGACGAAATTCCGCACGAGGAAGCCGATCGAATGCTGGACGCCGGATTTTCCGTCAAGGATCAGGATGGGAAATCCATTCGATTCGGAGAGCGCGTCAAAAAATACCTGGATGGGAAACCTGACGGCCGGCAGCGCAAACGGTTTTTGAAATGGGCCGCGGCCACCGTGGAAGGTTCGCATCCGGTCGCGTCATTGCCGGATAGGAGCGTCTATGTGCGCAGTTTTATCGGCAAGGATGGCAAGCCCAAGGGATTCGTGAGTCTCTCGGCCAATCCTGAAGGAGAGGTGTTCAATTTCTACCGGAAGAACCACCGGGCGGTGGAACGCCTGCTGGCGCTCGAGGATGAGGGATGAATCCGTCAAACGGAGTGGTGGCCCTCCGGACGGGCCGCCCCGGGTATCGCCGCCACCGGCACCCGGATTGGCAATAACATGGTCTCAAACCTGCCGAAAAAGTCAACATTATTTTGAAGGGAATGATGTATGAGCGGTAAATCCATGGTCTGGGCTCCGGCGTCCGGTTCTCCCTCCGCGCTTCCGCGCCTCCCTGCTTCGCCCTGCGGGCTTCGCAGGGCAAGCCCTGAGTTCCTGAGTTCCAGATTGTTCTGTCCGGTGTCTGGCGGGCGTCGTCTGGCGTCTGGCCTCCTTCTGGCCTCCGTCCTCCTGCTGGCGTCTGGCCTCTGGCGTCCGGCGTCCGCCCAGGCCGATCTCTTCGCCGGCTCGGACACCTACGTCGTCTCGAACGCCGCCAGCGCCGTGATCGTCGTCTCCAATGCGCCCGTGTCCGGCGGCGCGCCGCTGGCCTGGCATCCGGCGGGGATCCTGGCGAACTTCCGCGACAGCCCCACCGGCGCGGTGCTGCGGGTGAGCCACGTGCGGCAGGGCATCGTGAACCGCCACGTCAACACGAACGCGGGCGGCACGATCTCCGTCACCAACGTGCTCTATACCTCCGGCACCGGCACGACCGACGCGCTGATCTGGGACCCGACCAACCGCTACACGATCGTGCCCACCAACGACGCGCTCCGGATCGAAACCAGCAGCACCAACGCGGAGATCATTCTCAACAAGGAGATCATTCGTTGATTTGCCGCAATAGAGCGCAAAGATCACAAGGAGATTCAATGTCTTTGCGTTCTTTGCGTTCTCTCGCGGCCAATCATTGAATCCCCCATCATGAAGCCTGAACTTGAAACGCTCGCCGCGCTCTCCAACGAGTTCGCCCTGTCCGCCGACTGGCTTAAAATCCCCTACGGGGATCATCCGCACGCCCTGGGCCTCCAGCGGCTCGACCGCGCCGCCGCCGAGGAGTTGGCCGCCAACTTCCACAGTTTCGGCGCGCGGCTTGGCCGGCTGTTCGGCGGCGTCCCGATCTACGTCGGGCACCCGGACGACCCGCGCCTTTCCAACCAGTTCCCCGACAAAAAAGCCTACGGCTGGATCATGGCCCTCGAGGCCCGCGACGACGGCCTCTATCTCCAGCCCAAATGGGGCGCCGCCGGGCAGGACCTCCTGGCCAACGCCCACTACAAGTGGTTTTCGCCCTTCTGGGGCTGCCGGACAGACGGCCAGGAGCACGGCCGCGCCATCCTCCGGCCCGTGCGCCTGGTGTCCGTCGGCCGCACCAATACCCCGAATATCGAGGGCATCCCCCCTCTCGCCAACGAACAGTCCGTCCCACCCCCACCGAAAGGAGCCCCGCCCGTGAATCGCGCAGAACTCATCAAATCCCTCGGCCTGCCCGAGGATGCCGATGACGCCGCCATCCTGGCCGCCATCAAAGCCATCCAGGACGAGCTGGCCGCCCTCAAGGCCAAGGCCGCCGTGGCCGAGGCCGCCAAGCAGGACATGGCCAACGAGAAAACCGCCCGCGCCGCCGCCGAAACCGCCCTGGCCAACGAGAAAACCGCCCGCGCCGCCGAGCGCAAGGCGCGCATCGAGCTCGTGCTGGACAACGCCCAGGCCGCCGGCAAGTTCACCCCCGCCCAGCGCCCCCAATGGGCCGCCGACCTCGATAAGGATTTCGAGGGCAAGTCCGCCGAGCTGTCCAACGCCAAGCCGGTCCTCAACACCCGGAGCGCCACGAACGCGCTTGGCGCCCGCAACGCCGCCGCCCAATCCGCGCGCGACGCCACCCTGCGCCGCGACAAGGTGCTCATGCTCGTCAATGAGCGGATCGCCAAAACCGGCGAGGCCTACGAGCAGGCCTTCGCCGCCATCAGAAAGGAGCACGACGCGCTGTTCGCCGACATGCGCACCCCCAGCAAATCTTAAACCCGATTCCCGATCCCCGACTCCCCCCCCAACCGAAAGGACCTAAACCATGATCCGCTATCTGCTCCATACATTGCACCGGGCCGTCGCCTGCCGGCGCCTGGTCTGCTGCTCGAACATCGCCGAGGGCACCCACGGCGACGGCAACGTCACCAAGAAAGCCGACGCCGCCCAGGCCCTGCGCCACGCCCTCGTCAAGATCGGCAGCGACATTGACCACGTGGCCGTCACCACCGCCAACACGGAGATCCCGCTCGGCGTCTGCGACGACGAGGCCACCACCGCCGAGGACAACATCAACGTCCAGCTCCTCGGCCAGAAGCCCGGCACCATCCTGATGCGCGCCCATGCCGCCATCGATGCCGGCGATCTCCTGGTCCCCGCCGCCGCCGGCCGCGTCCAGACCATTGACGGCCTCTCGAGCGTCACGACCTACATCGTGGGCCGCGCCCTGAACGCCGCCACGACCCAGGACGACCTGGTCGAGGTGGCCCACTGCCTGCCCGTGCAGCGCATCCTCGCCTAACCCCGATTCCCGACTCCCCAATCCCCAACCGAAAGGCCCGAATCCATGAAAGACCTCCGCCTCTCCAACGCCGCCCCGGCCCTGCGCCGCGACGACGGCAACCTGGCGCCCGGTGAAATCGTCCTCGCCAACGAGGCGCGCTTCACCGAGCAGTACTACTCCGAGCCGCTGACGACCTTCGGCGTCGGCTACCGCGACCCCGCCGACGTCGAGGCCGAGCTCGAGTTCGTGGCCCCGCGCGTGCCCACCGCCCGGCGCTTCGAGTTCAAGAAGGCCACCAACGCCGAGGAGTTTTACTCCGAGTCCGACGACATCCGCGCCATCGGCAGCGACTTCAAGCGCGTGGACTACACCGGAACCTCGGTGAACGAGAAGACCCACAACAAGGGCCTCACCATGCGCGTGGACCTCGACCAGGTGGCCGACCAGCCCAACTGGCGCGAAGTCAACACCGGCCGCCTCGTCCGCCGCATCTGGCGCAACGACCTGCGCCGCGCCGTCACCGTCCTGGCCGCCGCCGCCAACAACACCGCGAAGACCTGGGACACCACCGCCCTCAAGGATCCCGACCAGGACGTCCTGTCCGACCTGGTCTCCGCGGCCGACGTCAGCGGCATCCGCCCGAACCGCATCCTGTTCGGCGAGACCGCCTGGATGAAACGCCTGCTCTCCCTGCGCGCCCAGAACCTCGCCGGCCAGAGCACCAGCAGCACCCTCACCCCCGCCCAACTGGCCGCCTGGCTCGGCGTGGACGAGATCCGCGTCTCCAAGGCGCGCTACGCGAGCTCCGCCACCGCCAAGACCAAGGTCGTGGCGAACCTGGTGCTGATGTTCTTCGCCGAGTCCGGCCAGAGCCCGGACGAAGCCTCGAACATCAAGCGCTTCGTCAGCGCCGTCGAGGGCGGCGGCACCCTGCGCGTGTACGAGCAGCAGGTCAGCGCCAAGCTCGTGGACATCACCGTCGAGCACTACAGCAACATCGTCATCACCTCGAGCGGCAACAGCATCCGCAAACTGACGATCAGCTAAGGAAACAGGCTGGGGGCTTGAGACTGGGGGCTGGCAATCCAATCCCTGGCTCGAGCCTCCAGCCGCCAGCCTCCAGCCCACAGCCCCTCCATCCCCAACCGAAAGGCCCCCATGAACACCCGCTTTTCCAACCCCGCCCCGCAGGTAAGCGGAGCGCATCCTGCGAGGCCCGCCCCGCCGTTTGCCGCGCTCGGTGTGTGTCTTGTCCTGCTCCTGCTGGCCTCCGGCGTCTGGCTTCCGGCGTCTGCCTACGCCGCCGGCGGCGGCGCCGACTACGGCCGCGGCCCGGAAACCGACCCCGTCGCCACCGCCGCCCTGGTGGCGGTCTATTCCGCCACCGGCGCACTCAACACGGCGGTGACGGCGCTCCGTGGCGCCACCGGCGCGCTCGATACGGCCGTGACCGCATTGAATGGCGCCACCGGCGCGCTCGATACGGCGGTGACGGCCTTGAACGGCGCCACCGGCTCGCTCGATACGGCGGTGACGGCCTTGAACGGCGCGACCGGCTCGCTCGATACGGCGGTGACCGCGTTGAACGGCGCCACCAACGCCATCCGTGGCCTGATTTACGGCGAGCCCACGATCACCGGGGATGCTGGTGCGGCCGCGCAACTGTTGCTGACCAATGTCTTCCAGACGGTGAACGTTGGCGGCTCGACGCCCATCGCCGGATACGCCGTCCTGCACGTCTGGGTCTCCGAGACGGACATGGGCGCGGCTTCCACGAATAACATCGAGGCACTGACGTTGAGCGGCGGCACGGCGATCTCGACCGTGACGGCCAACGCGGACTATTGGTATTTGACCAGCTCCGCCGGCGCCGCCACGGCGGTCGTGGAAGGCACGGCGTCGGCCACGACCAACTACCTCATGGTCGCCGTGGGGCACGTCGTCAATAGCAAGGCCCTCGTGTTCCCGGCGCCCTGACCCGCTGAAAAGAGGGCTGGGGGCTGTAGGTTGTTGTAAAACCAATTCTGACTCCAGTCTACAGCCCCAAGCCCCCAGTCCCCTCCCATGTGGACCACCGTCACCATCGCCGACCTCAAGGACGCCAAGGTCTCCGCCCTCGTCGAGGCCTGCCGCACCGCCGCCCTCGGCGCCGGCCAGTCCGATCCTGTCCCCAACATCATCGCCAACGTCGTCGCCCGCATCCGGGCGGAAGTCGCCGGCTGCTCCAAAAACAGCCTCGATGCCGACACCGCGACGATCCCCGCGGACCTCAAAAGCTTGGCGTGCCGCATGATCGTGCGCGAGGCCATGAGCCGCCTCCAGCAGCCGCTCAACGAGGACGAGCGCGAGGAACAGCGCAACGATCTCCGCTACCTCGAGCGCATCGCCCGCTGCGAGGTGCCCGTCGCCGCCACCGACACCCCCGCCTCCGGCGAAGTCCAGAGCGGCTCGCGCATCGAGCGCGTCGGCATCCCAACCCGCGTCGCCACCCGCGACAAACTGGCAGGACTGTGAAGAAGACGCCGAAGGACAGACACCAGACGCCAGAGGACAGATGCCAGCCATGAAACACCACGTTTTACCGTCCGCTCCGGTGTCCGGTGTCTGGCGTCTGTCGTCTGTCGTCTGGTTTCTGTCGTCTGTCGTCTGGTTTCTGGCGTCTGGTCTCACCAGCGCCCTCGAGCCGGCCGTCCTGTCGATCGCCAGCGTCCGCGAGGAACCTGTCGCCAACGCCTCCGAGACCTACTTCTATGCCGGCCATCCGCTGCTGCTCACCAACTGCGTCGCCTATTCCGGGACCAGCACCTCGAGCGCGCCGCAGAACCTCTCCAACGTCGCCGTCATCGTCCAGCTCGGCGTCCCCACCAATAACGTCGCCTACACCGGCGCCGTCGCCAACGCCGCCGCCGGAACCTGGTGGGCCAGGATCGAAGCCCTGCCCACCAACTGGGACGCCCCGTTCCTGTTCCTGCAACTCACCAACGCCGCCGAGACATTCGGCTACCCGTTCAAGATTCTCAAGGTCAAAACCCCGCTCTGAAGCGGAATAGATAGGAGATGGCGCCGCAAAAGAACGCAAAGAGCGCAAAATATAATCCGAAAATCTTTGTGATCTTTGCGTTCTCTCGCGGCTAAAACCTCCATGCCCTTCACCGTCACATCCGCTCCCAATCCCGTGGCCGCGGCCAAACTCGCCGCCCGCACGCCCGTCGCCTCGCGCCTGACCAGCGCGGAATGGGAGCGGATGCCGCTGGCGCTGCGCGAGCGCGCCCAGTTCTCCGCCACCATTGACGCCATCCGCGTCACGGCCGCCATCCAGGACAAAATGATGAAGGTCGTCTCCATGCAGCGCGAGCAGGTCGCCCGCGGCGAGGCGTTTGTGGATCGCGGCTCCTTTATCGCCGACATCCGCCGCATCGCCCGCGAAGAGGGCGTCGGCGGGCCGGCCGCGCCAGGCTACGGAACCCTGCGCGACATCCAGTCCTCCCAACGCCTCCAACTAATCTACGATTTCCAGGCCGAATCCGCCGCCCAGTACGCCCGCTGGAAAGTCGCCCAGGATGCGGACATGCTGGACCTGTTTCCCGCCCGCGAATTCCTGCGGGTAGAATCGCGCCAGGCGCCCCGCGACTGGGCGCCGCGCTGGAACGCCGCCTTCGCCCCGTTCGAGGGCGCCACGCGCGCCCAGGACGGCCGCATGGTCGCCCTCGTGAACCATCCGGGTTGGACCAGCCTGTCGCGGTTCGGGACGCCCTGGCCGCCCTTCGATTTCGGATCCGGCATGGGCGTCGAGAGCGTGGACCGCGCCGACGCCATCGCCCTCGGAATTATCGCCCCGGACCAGCGCCTCGAACCGGCCGAAAAAGACTTCAACGACGCCCTCGAAGCCGGCGTCGAAGACCTCTCGCCGGAATCGCGCCAACGGCTCCAGGACGCCTTCGGCGACCAGGTCGAGCTCCGCGGCGATCGCGCCGTCTGGCAGGGGAACCTGATCGGGGACCTGGTGGACGATGTGCGGGAATGGATGGACTCGGGGCGCCCGTTCGATTCGCACGCGTTCAAAGGCCAATCCGTTGACCTGGGCGTGGCCACCGAGAGCGCCGCGCGCCTGGCGGCGCCCTACATGGATATTTCGCGCCTGCGGCTACAACTCGCGCCCGACAACATCAAGCATATGCTGGGACAGCACGGCGAAGGCCGGGAAACCCGCGGCGATCAGCGCCCCGTGACCAAGCTCGACATCGAGGTGCTGCCGCATGTCTGGCGCGAGCCGGACAAGGTGGAGTCCGGCGATAAGCCGCGTTCGCTGGTCTTCTGGAAACGCATCCTGGGCAAAACCCGGATGGTCGAATGGAACCAGAACCCCAAGACCAATGTGAT
>CAZEVX010000103.1:0-10051 GCA_964515705.1 uncultured Verrucomicrobiota bacterium
CCCAACGGGCGCTATGAAAATATTCCCGCAGGCACACCAGCCGAGGCTCGGCCTCGGGATCGGAGCCCGGCGGTTCCCGGCGCGCCCAGGCCCCGTCGATGTCGGCCGCCGCGCGGGCGGCGGACTCCGCTTCCCGGCCGAGCGTTCGGATGACGTCCGGGAAGAGGTCGTAGTAGTCCGCCTCCTTACCATAGAGGTTCACCTCGCGGGGCTCGGCGACATCGAAAGCCGCCGCCGATTGGAAGAAGATCCACGGCGGATGAACGTCTTCCGACACGGCGCGCACGACGGCGTCGGCCTCGCGGCGCCCGAACACGTGGCGCACCAACCGCGGCAGGACCCTCGTAAAGGCTTCGCTGGACCGGTCGTTGGCCATGGCCCAGCTGTCGGTGCCGGGGCGCACGCCGGCTTCCCGCGCGTTCCAGGTGTATTCGCAGGTTGCCAGGCGCTGCAACCCGATCCGGCTGGCGGTGACGTCGCCCCCGCCGATAAGGCTGAAGTTGGCGAAGACATCGCGGGGATTCGCGGCCAAGACGTCGTCCCCGGAATACCCCTCGATCAGCAGGTTGGCATACAGGCGCATGGCCCGCACGCCATACCAGTGCAGCAGCCCGCGGCCCGGCATCAGGGCGCGATACCGGCGGTAGGCCGCCGGCGTGTTCTCGCGCGCGCAGAAGGTGACGTCGTCCTTGGGGAAGGCCGCGTCCAGGCGCTTCCAGAACTCCGCGTAGCGCGCCCGCCAGGCGGCCTGTTGTGCCGCCGCCTCGCTCTCGGTCAGACTGTCCAAGCGCCGGCGATCGCCGCGGGAGCCAGCCGTCCGGCTCTCGTCGAACAGGGTGATGCCGTAGGGGTAGAGGGTGAAATGGACCCGGCAATGTGGGATCGCCTCCTTGAGGGCCTCGTAGTAGAAGCGGTGCCGGTGGATCGTGGCGGCGGCATAATCATCGCCCCATCGCGCCCGGTCGGCCGCGCTGCGTTTTTCCCATTCGGCGGGATTCGAGTAGCCGCCGGTGTCCGTGTCGTGGAAGGCGATGTCCGTGAACCCGAGCGCCTTGGCGTGGGCGGCGACCTCGCGCGCCGTGGCGCGCGCCATGGCGTCCGGCAGCGACCAGGACCGGTACCAGCGCGACAGCCGGTCGCCCTTCGCGCGGGCGGCGCCCTTGGCGGTGTCGAACGCCGAGCCCTGGAGTTCGTGTTCGGGGCCAACGTCCGGGTACTCGTCGCGCAGGCCGGCATAGGGCTCCGAGAGGGTGTAGGCCAGCGCGGCGATGCCGTAGCGGGCGCCGAGGTCCATGCCCAGCCGCACAGTCTCCTTCAGGTCGGGCGGCATGGCACGCAGCTTGTCGAGGTTCAGGCGCTGCTTCGTGCTGCCGAAACTCCAGCGCAAGGCGCTTTCCTTGAGCCGCAGCATGTCGGCGTACAGCGCCTCCAAGTCCGCCAGGTAGGCCTCCCGCGGGACCTCGGCGCGGGGCACGATCCGCCCGCGCACGGCCACGCACAGGTAATCGGGCCAGTCCCGCACCTCGGCCGCGCGCCAAACCGGCGGCCCGCCGGCACGCATCTCGAGCAGTTCCCCCAGCGTCACGCAGGCGTAGAGCGCGCCGACCGGATCGACCCCGGCCAGATAGACTGTCTCGCCGTCGCCGGGCCGGCGAATCTCGTATCCGCGCGGGCCCGGGTCGCCGGGCCCCACGCCGACCTCCCCCCGCTCGGCGGCGGCGCGGACGAGGGGGTTGTCCTCCCGCGTGCCAATCACCAGGCGCGTACCGCCGGGTTGCTCGGCATCGTCCGTGCGGCGGATGGGGAGCGGTGTGCCACCGAACGTCGCCAGGCGGCGGTTGATCCACCCGGCTCCCAGGGCAGCCTGCGCGGACGCCCGCGGGCCGAGCACCAGGGTCACGCGGCGCGGATCGAGCGGCAGGTCGCAACCCGTCAGCCGGATGGTCTTCGGCATCGGGACGATATCGAGCTCCGTTCCCGCGCGGTGGTCAACCGCCGGAGCACTCCTGCCTGTCCCGGCCAGCCCGGCCCACAACGCCGCCAGCCACACGGTTCGACGTACGGATGCGCTTGCCTTCACGAGCATCATTGGAAGCGCACTAGCGACCCGCGCGCGAGGATTTCGTAGCCGCCGATATCCACCTTGCCGATCAGCGGTCCGCGGCGCGAAATCCCGTCGAGGTCCAGCCCGCCGACCCACGCAAAATCCGCCGTGCCGGCGTCCACGCAGGGCGACGTTTTCGGCAGCCGGTAATTGGAATCGTTTTCCCCCCGCCCGGGGGCCAGGAACCGCGGATAGTCCGACAGGCACCCGACCCCCTGCGCCACGATGGCAGCGCTGGTCACGCAGCAGTACTGCCAGACCTGGTCGGTGTAACTGCCCAGGTAAATGTCGTGGGACTGATTCGAATAGACAATCGTATTGACGAAGACATTGGTGCCGCCGCCGAGATACAAGCCGCCGCCCGAAGACGCGGCATAATTGGAAACGATCGTGCAGTTGACGATGCAACTGTTGCTTTGATTGATACGCATCCCGCCGCCGTCCTTGGCAACGTTGTTGTAGATCAGGCAATTGCGGATGAGTTGTCCGCCGTAGAGCGCCACGATGCCGCCGCCGGCATTGGTGAGCACCTGATTGCCGACAATCCGGCAACGATCAAGGGTCGTACGGGTTCCGTTATTGGCGATATAGATACCGCCCCCGTTATCGCCGGCCGTATTGGCGCGGAACAGGCAATTGGAAACCAGTTGCATCTCGTCGCTGGTGGCCGTATACAGGCCGCCGCCCCGGTATTCCGCATAATTGCTGCCGATCTCGCAATCCAGGACGGCGCCGTCCTGAATATATACCCCCCCCCCGGAATTGCCGCCGGACGCGGTGCACGCGGACACCGTGCAGCGGCGCAACACGCCGCCCGTGGCGATGCGCGCGCCGATGCCGGCGCTCGCCTGGGGGCCGCAGGATCGCACGAGACATCTCTCGACCACGGCTTGACTGCCGTTTACACGCAAGCCGCGTCCCGTGTTCCGTTCGACGGTGCAGTTTCGCACCGTTCCCTGCAGCACGCTGAAAACGCCGTCGGACAGCTTTTGTTGCGTGCTATTCGACACCGTGAACCCGTCAACCACGGTCCCGGGATAGTCCACCGTGATATTGCGGTTGCCGCCGAGAAGATCGATGCTCGTGTTGGTCGGATCTAGGACGCCGTTGTTCCAGCTCCGCATGGAGACGAGGTTGGTCAGCTGCAGCGTGCCCGTGAGGCGATGGACCCCGCTCGAGACGACCACGTTGGCCCATCCCTGGGCCTGGGCTTCATTCCAGGCCGCAATCAGATTGGTGGCGGCATTGGTCCAGGTATTATACGGCGCCCCGGGCACATGGCCGGGGGTAGACGGCGGCACCACGTAGACCGATTGGGATAATCCGGACCCGATCCCCGCGATTCCCACCGCGATCGCGCAAATCAGCCGGCAGGCTGCCGTGTTCATGGAGCAATCCTGGTTGTGCATTGGGGCGGACAGCCCCTATGCCAATTTGCCATGTTTACTGGCACTAAAACGACTCAATCAGTATAATGTAACAGGATGCCCGATGCGGGTCAAGTTTGTTTCGCGGACGCTTCTCGAAAGGCCGCCCGATGGTCCACCCCGCCCTGCGGGACCTCGATGTCGCGTCGTCCCTGGACGGGTCGCGCGAGCCGGACCCGGCCGTCGCCAGGCCGCGAGTCCGGCCCGGCGGCCATCGCAACAAATTCCCCGGAATGGCAACGCTCTCCGCTTGCCTTGCCATGGCCAAGTCTGGCAGGATGCCCGTCAACCCGCGGCCGCCCCGGCGGCCGAACCCTGGAGGATGGCGCTCATGAAACAGGCGAAACTGGCGTACGCGATCTGGCCCTGGGGCTTGAAGGAGCCCGCGCAGATGATCCAGGCGCTCCGCGAGATCAAGGCCATCGGCTTCCACGCCTTCGAGAGCGTGGCCACCGCCGTCGACATGTTCAAGGACAAGCCGGCCGAGTTCAAGGCCATCGTGGACGAACACGGGGTGTACCCGGTCAGCTTTTATTTCTGGAACCGGGGCGACGCCGACCAGGACGTCCGCACGGTCCAGCAAGCGCTCGACTTCCTGGCGGCCAACAAGATCCGCTCGATCAGCGTCCAGGCCACCGGCAAGAAAGGCGGCGCCACGCCCGAGGAGCTCGCGGCCGAGCTCCAGACCCTCCAGCGCATCGGCCAGGTCTGCAAGCCCTACGGCATCATGCCCTGCCTGCACCCGCACGCCAACACGCGGGCGATGTACGAGCCGGAAATCGATTTCCTCATGCAGCGCACCGACCCCGCCGAGGTGTTCTTCGGGCCCGACACCGCCCACCTCGCGGTCGGGCTGTGCGACCCGGTCAAGATCTTCGCGCGCTACGCCGAGCGCATCCGCTTTGTCCATCTCAAGGATGTCAAGAAGGCCCAGCCGGTGGCGGGCGACGGCGGCGCCAAACAGGGCTTCGAGGTCTTCAGCGCCTTCCTGGAACTCGGCGAGGGCGAGGTCAACATCGACGGCTGCCTGCAGGTGCTCGAGCGCGTCGGGTTCGACGGCTACCTGACCCTCGAACTCGACCGGTCGCGTTTTGGCAACAAGGAGAGCGCGGTCATGAACATGGCCTACATGAAGGCGCGCGGCTACGCCTGAGCCCGCCCCCGAATCGTCGAATCAACGAACCCCCGACTCAAGGACCTCCCATGTCCACCCTGGCGATCAACGGCGGCAAACGCACCGTGCGCGACGGGCTGATCAAGACCTGGCCGCCGATCCACGCGATCGACCGGCGCCTGGTGCTCGATTCGCTCTACGGCGCGAACCACAGTTTCGGGCCGAACTGCCGGGCCTTCGAGGAGGACTTCAAGGCCTGGAACGGCAACCGCTACGCGATTGTCACCAACAGCGGCACCGCCGCCCTGCACATGGGCGTGGCGGCCTGCGGCGTCGGCGCCGGCGACCACGTGCTGGTGACGGCCTATTCCTGGTCCTCGAGCGCCACCTGCATCCTGCACCACAACGCCATTCCGGTGTTCGTGGACATCGATTTCGACACCATGAACATGGATGTCCGCAAGATCGAGGCGGCCATCACACCCAAGACCCGGGCGATCGTCGTCGTCCACCTGCACGGTCTGGCGGTGGACATGGACGCCGTGCGGAAGATCGCCCGCCGCCATCGGCTCTTTGTCATCGAGGACGCCTGCCAGGCGCATGGCGCGTTGTTCCAGGGTAAAAAAGCCGGCACCCTGGGCGATTGTGCCGCCTTCTCGTTCAACCAGAACAAGTGCCTCTGCTCCGGCGAGGGCGGCATGTTCGTCAGCGACAACGAGGAGCTGTACCAGAAGGCCAAGCAGCTCTGGTCGTTCGGCGAGACGCGCACGCCGCTGGAATCCCGCGACTACCACGCCTACGCCCTCGGCTGGATGTATCGCTGCCCGGACATGGTCGCCGCCTTCGGGCGCGCCCAGCTCAGCAAGCTGACCGGCTACCTCGCGACTCAGCGCGAGCACGCCGCCCTGCTGCTCCGGGAATTGCAGGGTGTGCCGGCGCTGATTCTGCCGGGCGAACCCAAAGGGCATGCCCACAACTGGTACAACTTCACCTGCCGCATCGACATGGCCGCCGCCGGGTGGACCGGCGAGCCGCGGCTGTTCCGGCAGGCGGTGATGAAGGCGCTGCAGGCCGAGGGGGTCCCGGTCGGCGTCTGGCAGTCGTTCATCCTGCCGGCCATGACGGTCTTCCGCGCCAAGAACGCCTATGGGCAGGGTTGTCCCTGGACGTGCCATCTGACGCGGCCGGTGACCTACGATCCCGCCAAGTTCCCGGTCGCCCAGCGGCACACGGACACGCACTTCGGGATGACCACCCCGCTGCGCGCGCCGAACGGCAAGGCGGCCGTCCAGGCGGTGGCGCGCGCCTTCCGCAAGGTGTTTTCCCAACTCGACGCGCTGGACGTCGCGACGATCACGGCGCCGCCCGCCAAGAAATGAGCGCGGCCTTCCGGATCGGCATGCAGTTGTATGGCCTGGATACGGCGGGCCGCGCGGACCTGCCGGGCACCTTGAAGGCTCTGGCCGCGATGGGCTGCCAGGGGATCGAGGGCGCGCCCTGGTGCGAAGGCGATCTCGCCGGCCTCGACGCGGCGCGGCGCGCGGCCGGTCTCGCATGGGTCGGCCTGTACCTGAGCCAGCCGGCGGACCTGCTCGATCCCGCCCACCCGCGACACGCGGTCCTGCGAACGCTCGGCGTGCGGCACGCGGTCGCCGGCTGGTCAAGCCCCGCCGCGCCCGACCAGTGCGCCGAGATCGCGCGCCTGGCGGCCGTCCTGCGCGACGCCGGGCTGACGCTGAACTACCACAACCACACCCAGGAATTCCGGCTCGTCGAAGGCCGGCCGGCGCTTGACATCCTGGCGGAGACCGTGCCGCCGGCGCTGCTGGCCTTCGAACTGGACCCCTATTTCGCGCTCCGGGCGGGCGCGGACCCGGCCGCCTGGATTCGGCGTTTCGCCGGGCGCATGTCCCGCCTGCACGTCAAGGACCTCGACCCGCGCGACCAGTCGGTGGCGATCTTCGGCCGGGGCGTCCTGGATGCCCCGGCCGTGTTGCGCGCCGCCGCCGACGCCGGCATCGAGTGGCTGGTGATCGAGTTCCATCCCGGGCTGCCCGACCCGCTTGGCATGGCCCGGCAATGCATCGAGGGCCTGCGCGCGGCGCTGGCGCGCGCCGGCCTGGACGGGGCTTAAGCAGCGGTCCTGGCAGTTGCCACCCGAGAACCGTGAACGATAATCCCGCGAGGCACCCCCCATGAAACTATCGGTCATGTCCTACACGCTTGCGCGCCAGGACTGGAAACGCGACGGCGCCTTCGATCTCCGCCGCATGTGCGAACTGGCTGTCGACCTCGGCCTCGACGGCGTCGACATGGTGACCACCTACGGGTTGCCGCCCGCCGACGTCCGGCGTGCGCTCGACGACCACGGGCTCCGGGCGGTCTGTTACACGTTTCCCGTGTCCGCGCTGAACGCGGCGACGGCCGCCGATCGCGCCCCGGCGGTGGACCAGGTATGCCGCGAACTCGAGACGGCCGTCGCCCTCGGAACCGACAAGGTCATGCTGGTGACCCCGGGCGGCAAGGACATCCCGCGCGACGTCAGCCGCCGCCGCTACATTCGCGGTCTCCAGGAATGCGCCGCGCTGGCGCGCCGGGCGGGCCTGACGATGACCCTCGAGAACTTCCCGGGCGCCGGCAGCCCGTTCGCGATCTCGTCCGATGTCCTCGAGGCCATCCGTGAGGTGCCCGGCCTGAAGTTGACCTTCGACAACGGCAACGTGCTGCTGGGCGGCGAGGATTCCGCCGCCTCGTTCCGCCGCTGCGCCGCACACGTGGTCTTCGCGCACTTCAAGGACTGGGAGCGCAGCCCGGACCCCGCCAAGGGCCTGGAAGGGCTCGACGGACACCGCTACCGGGCGGCGCTGATCGGCGAGGGCCTGGTGGACCAGCGCGCCTGCCTGGCGGCCATGAAAGAGGCCGGGTATGCCGGCTATATCAACATCGAGTACGAGGGCAACGCCTATCCGCCCGACGAGGCCACGCGCAAAGCGGCCATCTACCTGCAGGGGCTGATCGCCGAGTTGTCATAAGCCGGCGCGCCGCTGTCGAGAGGCAGGGCGAGCCGTTGTCCTCGCAACGCCATGCGGCCGGCGGACTCGGTATCGGTCATTTCGAATACCCGACGACAACCCCGCACCTGAACCCCGGCGAAAGGATCCACCCCATGACCCCCGCGCCGTCCGTTCCCCTCTCCATCGGCTGGGCCCAGCGCGACGTCACGCCGGACCGCCCGGTCAACCTCTGCGGCCAGTTCCACCCGCGCATCGCCAGGTCGGCGCGCGATCCGGTGACCGTCACCGCGCTGGCGCTGTCGGCCGGGCGCGCGCCGGCGGACGGCGTCATCTTCGTGTCCTGCGATACCGCCCTGATCAGCCCCGACGTCCAGGAACGCTGCCGACAGGCGCTCCGCACGCGGGTCCCGGACCTGGACCCCGCGATCCTGGTGATGAACGCCACCCACACGCACACCGCTCCGCAACTCGCCGACTTCTGGTACCCGCCCCAAGGCCCCGAGGTCATGACGCCGAACGAGTATGCGGACTTGTTCGTCGCCCGCGCCGCCGACGCCGCGGCCGCGGCCTGGCAAGCCCGCCGGCCGGGCGCCTGCGCCTGGGCCTTCGGCTACGCGGTGGTTTCGCATAACCGGCGGGTCGTGTATTTCGACGATCTCTCCAAGCGTCCCGGGGCCAAGCCGCTGCCCGGCGGCTACCGTAACGGCAAGGCCGCCATGTACGGCGCCACGGCTGACGCCCAGTTCAGCCACATGGAGGGCTACGTGGACCACGCCCTCGACCTGCTCTTCACCTGGAACGCCGCCGGGGCGCTCACGGGGCTGGTGGTCAACCTGGCCTGCCCGTCGCAGGAGACCGAGGGGGAATCCCTGATCTCGGCCGATTTCTGGCACGATATCCGCGTGGCGCTGCGGGCGCGCCACGGGGCCGGGCTCTTCGTCCTGCCGCAGTGCAGCGCCGCCGGCGACCTCTCGCCGCATCCCCTGCTCCACCGCAAGGCGGAGGAGCGCATGCTGAAACTCGCCGGCCGCTCGCGCCGCGAGGAGATCGCCCGGCGCGTGGACCAGGCCGTGGCCGACGCCTTGCCGCTGGCGGAGAAGGACCGGGTCGCGTGCGCGCCCCTGCGCCATCTGGTCCGGACCGTGCGCCTGCCGCGGCGGCGGATCACCGTCGAGGAAATCGCCGCCATCCGGGCCGACCTCGCCCGCATGGAGGCCCGGGGGCCGGGCGAGAAGCCCGTGCCCGAGAGCATGCGCAACCGCTGCCGGGAAGCGCTCGAACGCTACGCGCGCCAGGATGCCGCGCCGGTCTCCACGGAGGAACTGCACGTTGTGCGGTTGGGCGATGTCGTCTTCGCCACCAACCGTTTCGAGCTGTTCCTCGATTACGGCCTGCGCATCAAGGCCCGCAGCCCGGCGCTCCAGACCTTTGTCGTGCAACTGGCGGCCGGCGATTTTCTCGAGGGCACCTACCTGCCCACGGCGCGCGCGGCGGAGGGCGGCGGTTATAGCGCCGGCCTGTTCGACAACGAGATCGGGCCCGAGGGCGGACAGGTTCTGGTCGAGGAAACCTTGAAAACCATCGGCGAAGCCATGGCGCCCTGATGCCCCATCGGCATCCTCTCGGCACGCCCGGCGAGAACACCGGGCCTACCACCGAAGACGTCGGGGCGGGGCCCCGGCCTACGGCAGGCAGCGTACCCCGTGGGTCGAGGTGTGAATACCGGAGCCCCTTCCCAAATACGTGCGTACGCATCGTTCCGTCATGTCGCACAGCCATCGCCCCCGTATCGTGCACGGCTCCGCACAGCGTCGCCCTCCATCCGTCGTGCGATGCTCAGCGTTGGCAACCTCATCTGGAGGGCGAGGCTCTGCCGAGCCGCGTGAATTCGGGGTGTCGACGTAGCGCGCGAATCCGGAGCGCAGCGCTTACGCGCGGATCATGGCCGGCGATGGACGGCGCGGGTGCAGGCGCCTCACCTCAGGCCGATCAGGCTGCCGGCGCGGATGAACTCGTAAGCGCCGATGTCCGCCCGCCCCAGGAAGCGGTCCGGGCGCGGCCGGCCATCCAGGTCCACGCCGCCGCCCACCATCCAGGGCAGCGTCAGCCCGGCGTCAATGCAGGGCGAGTCGCCGGAGAGCCGATAGTTGCCGTTCTCGCGGTCGGCGACCGCCGGGTTGCTGGTGATATTCCCGCCGCCGTAGGCGGCCATCGACGGCAAGGCGCAGTTGTTCGAGAAGATCAGGGTGCCGCCCGTGGCATACCAGTTGCTGTAGCCACCCGCCCCGCTGTTGAAATAGACGATGCTGTTGAGAACCACGTTGGTCATCCCGGCGGTCGAAGTAATTTGGATCCCGCCGGCCGAGTTGGCCGAACGGTTGCTGACGATCGT
>CAZEVX010000103.1:10061-11188 GCA_964515705.1 uncultured Verrucomicrobiota bacterium
TTCGCGGCCGGCCAGGTAGTAATGGTACAGCGCGCCGCCGCTATTAGCCCCGGTGGAGACGTTGTCCGCGACCAGGCAGTTGCGCATCACTCCCCCATACCAGAGCAGCGCCGCCGCCGCGTTCGTCGAGACATTCTCCCGGAACACGCAGTTCTCGACCATGCCGGTCTCATTGATGTACATCCCGCCCCCGCCGCGGTTGTTGCCGATGCCGTGGGCGGTGTTGCCGAGGACCAGGCAGTTGCTGACCACGCCGTACGGATTGAGGAAAAGCCCGCCCGCCGCCCCGGTCGCCGCGTTGTAGCTGACGGTGCTGTCATAGAGGCTGCCGCCGTAGCGCATCTGGACCCCGGCGCCCGGGCCGGCCCCGCCCCCCGAGTTGCACGTGATCAGGCAGTTGCTGGCAACCGCCGTGTAGCCTTCGTAGAAATACAGGCCGCCGCCGCCGGCGGCGACCGTGTTGCTGGCGAGCGTCGAGTCGCGCACCTGCGACCGCCCGCCGTAGAGGTAGATGCCGCCGCCATAGGAGGGCGCCCTGTTGCCTTGCACCACGCACGCCGCGATCGTGCTCGTGCCGCCTTGGACGTACATCCCGCCGCCGTACGGAGCGTAATTCGAGGCGATCGTGCACTGGGCCACCGTGTTGCTCGACCCCGACAGGTAGAGCCCGCCACCGTAGTTCATGGCATGGTTGGAAATCGCGCAGTTCCACACCGCCCCGTTGCTGATCACATAGCCGCCGCCCCCGTAGGCGTAGGTGGTGTTGGTGGACAGATTGTCGGCCAGCACGCAGTTGGATACCAGCCCGCCGACCACGCAGACGCCGGCGCCGTAATGCGCCGAGGCGTTGAAGCGCACGTCGCAGTCGCGCAGCGTGCCGTAGAGCACGAAGGCGCCCCCGCCCCAGTTGGTATAGGTGGTGCGGTCCCCCTTCGTGTTGCCGTTGGTCAGGGTGAACCCGGCGACCACCGCGTCCGGGTGGCTGATCCAGACGCAGCGGTTGGTCGTGAACGGATAGTTGCCGTCGAGGATCGTCTCCGCGCGCCCGTTGACGCTCGTCAGGACCACGCCGCGCGACAGCACCAGTTGATTCGACAGCACGTAGGTGCCGTTCGAGACCAGCACGA
>CAZEVX010000104.1:0-10972 GCA_964515705.1 uncultured Verrucomicrobiota bacterium
TCAGGGACCGCCCTTAAATATTAAATTATCGAGCGGGCGTCTTTCCGCGGGGTGCGCGGCCGTCCGCGGCTTTAGCCGTGCGGGTGGCGCCGATTCGGAGAATCCGCGCGCGGCCGGGCGCGCCGTCTAGAGCCGTCCCAGCAGCCGCAGCAGGCCATCGAGGATCGTCAGCGGGTGCGGGGGACAGCCGGGCACCCACAAGTCCACCGGCACGACCGACGCCGCCCCGCCGCAGGTTTCGGGCTGGCCGCGGTAGGGCCCGCCCGTGATGGCGCAGGCGCCCACGGCGATTGCGAGCTTCGGGCACGGCACGGCCTCCCAGGTCTTTTTCAAGGCCGGCTCCATGGCACGCGTCACGGGCCCCGTGATCAGGAGCCCGTCGGCATGGCGCGGCGAGGCCACGAACTGGATGCCGAACCGGCCGAGATCGAAGACGACCGTTGCGAGCACGAGGGTGTCGGCCTCGCACGCATTGCAGCCGCCGGCGCTCACCTGCCGCAGTTTCAGGGACCTCCCGAACAGCCGGCGCGCGGCGCGATCGAGGGCGTTTGCGCGCGCCATCGACTGGCCGCCGCGGAGGACCAGCGCCGCGCGCGTGCGGGCGGCCATCCGGTAGTCCCTGGTGAATGTCAAGGCCCCCCGTGGGCACGCCGTGGCGCATGCGCCGCAAAACCGGCACGCTCCCAAGTCCAGCCGCCAGGTGTCCCCGCCCTCGCCGGAAATGCAGCCGGCGGGGCAGGCCGCCGCACAGGCCGTGCATCCGGGCCGGCACGTCCCGGCCTCCAGGTGCGGGCAACCGCGGAACCGGTCGGGCAGCGCCGGCTGCGCCCGGGGATACGCGACCGTCCGATGCTTCTGCCGCCAGCGCTCGACGAGAATGTTCAGCATATGGCCCGCCTGGGTTCCGCGTGCGAGGGACCGTTGTTGGACACGCCCCTCACAAATCGTGCCCGCAATACGACAAATTGAAGCTCTTGTTGCAGAGCGGGAAATCCGACACCGGCTGGCCGCGCATGGCCATGGCCAACCCGATCCAGTTGCGGAACGAGGGGTCAACGATTTTGTAGCGGCGGAAGCGTCCGCGGGTGTCGGTGACGGCCACGTGGCAAATCTCGCCGCGCCAGCCTTCCACCAGCGAGACCGACAGCATCTCCGGCTGGAGCATGCCCGCGGGCGCGGCGACCGGGCCGTCCGGCAGGGCCTGCAGTTGCGCGCGGACAAAGTCGAGCGACCGCTGGATTTCCAGCCAGCGCACGTAGGCGCGGGCGAACACGTCACCCGAAGTCCAGGTCGAGACCGGGATTTGCACGAAGCAATACAACCCCGAGGGAAACTCGTAGCGGGCATCGCGCTCCCAGCCGCACGCCCGCGCCGCCACCCCCGCCAGGCCCAGGTCGCGGCAGGCCGCGCGCGACAGGACACCCGCCTGCTCGAAGCGAGCCATGACCGACGGGCGGGCCCACAGCAGGTTGACCGCGCCGCGGACGTCCCGCTGGGCCTGCTTCAGCCGGCGGTCGAGGTCGCGCGCGCGGGCCGGCTCGACGTCGAACGCCACGCCGCCCGGGCGGACCAGGCCCCGTCCGAAGCGGTTGCCGCAGAGGGCCGCGGTCATGTTGAGCAGATCGCCGCGGATGCGTCCGCAATACGATGCGGTCGGCAGGAACCCGATGTCGCCGGCCAGGGCGCCGAGGTCGCCGGTGTGGTTGGCCAGCCGCTCCAGTTCCAGGGCGACGGCGCGCAGCGCCTGGGCGCGCGGCGGCACGGCGCAGGCGCCCAGCGGCTCGACCGCCTGGGCATAGGCCAGGGCATGGCCGATCGAGGTATCCCCCGCCAGGGTCTCCATGAACGGCAGGGTGCGCGGGTCGGGGCCGCCCAGGAGCGCGCGCTCGATACCGCGGTGCTGGTATCCCAGCGCGATTTCGAGGTGGAAGACCGTTTCGCCGTGGCACTGAAACCGGAAGTGGCCCGGCTCGATGATCCCGGCATGGACGGGGCCGACGGCCACCTCGTGGATTTCTTCGCCGCGCATCTGGAACCAGTCGCGCGCCGCCGGCTGCTCGCACGGGTCCGGCGCCCGGCCCGGGACGGCGCGCCGGCCGCCAAACGGCGCGTGAGAGCGGAGTGGCTTCAACCAGGGATGACCTTCCGGCCGGACGCCCCACTGCTCGGCGATTTCGCGCTCGAAACCCTGAGCCTGGGGACAGTCGGGGGTCAGCGCCGGGTAGGCGGCGCCGGGCGCGGTGATCAGCGCGGAGAGCATTCCCCGGTCGGCGTGCGCCAGGACCGCCAGCAGGTCGACCGCGGCATCATCGGACTCCAGGCCGAACAGCGCGGCCAGCCGGGCGCCTCCGGCCACGGCCCGCAGCACGCCGGCGCGGAAGTCGGCCATGGCCACGCGCGGCAGACTGGCGAGGGCGACCGGCGCGCCGGGATGGAACCACAGGGCCTCGCGGGCGTTCATGGCCGGCCCTCCACGATCGCGGCGGCCCGCCCCAGCAGGGCGCCGCATCCCGTCGGCATCCACAGGCCCGCGGCCAGCAGCACCCCGAGCATGCCCGCCACGATCAGGATGTCCACGGTGCGCGCCACGGCGCCCGCCGGGGGAACGGCGGCCGCCGGCGCGGCCGGTTCGGGCTCTTCCCAGGCCATGGCGATGGCGTACCGCAGGACGCCGAGGAACATGATGCCGAGACCCGCCAACAAGATCGCCAGCGCCACGTAGGCCCGGGATTGCACGGCGGCACACACCACCTGGAACTCGCTCATGAAGAGCGCGAACGGCGCTACGCCGATCAGGGCCAGCAGCGCACCCAGCAGGCCGATCCCCCAGGTCGGATGGGCGCGCACGGACCCCCGGATGCGCGCCATGCTGAAGGTCCCATAGGCCTGGCCCAGACGGCCGGCCGCGAAGAACGCCAGGGTCTTGGCCATGGCGTGGTTGAACAGGTGGAACAGGGCCGCGAAGATTCCCGCGCCGCCCAGTCCCACGCCCAGGCTGACGATGCCGAGGTGCTCGATGCTGCTGTAGGCCAGGAGCCGCTTGAGGTGGTCCTGGAACAGCACGAACGCCGCGGCCACGACGATCGACAGCAGGCCGAACACCTGGAGCAGGCGCAGGCTCCAGCCGGAGCCGTCGGTGGCCGCCTCCAGGATGGCCACGTAGCGCAGGATGCCATAGAGCGCGGCGTTCAGCATGAAGCCCGAGAACAGGGCGGACACCGGCGCCGGCGCCTGGCTGTGGGCGTCCGGGAGCCAGCTATGCAGCGGCGCCAGGCCCGCCTTGGTGCCGTAGCCGACCAGCAGGAAGAGAAAGGCCAGCTTCAGGAGCGGCAGGTTCAGCGCGCCCGCCGACGCGCGCAACTGCGTCCAGAGCAGCACGTCCGAGCCGGTCAGCGGCAGCCCGCGCGCCGACGCCACGGCCAGCAGCGTCCCCAGGAACGCGCAGGCCACCCCGACGGAGCACATCAGCAGGTATTTCCACATGGCCTCCAGCGACGCGGCGCTCCGGTGCACGCAGATCAGGAACGCCGTGATGAGCGTGGTGGCTTCCACGCCGATCCACAGGGCGCCCAGGTTGTTGGAGATCAGCACGAGCGTCATGGCCGCCAGGGCTCCCAGCCACAGCGCCCCGAAGCGCCGGACCTGCCGCGGCCGGAGCTGTCCGGCCCGCAGCTCGTGCCGCACATAGCCGACGGCATACACGGTGCTCAGCCCGAACACCGCCATCAGGACCGCCAGGTGGTAGGCCGAGAGGGCGTCCACGTAAAACCAGCCCCAGCGCACCGAGGCCGCCCGGCCGGCCAGCACCCCGCCCGCGAGCCGCGCCATCGCCGCCGTTTGGGCGCCGGCCGCCAGGACCAGCGCGGCCAGCACGGCCCGCGGCGATCGCAGCCAGAGGCAAAGCCCCGCTGCTGCCGCCGGCAGCCCCAACACGAGCCAGAACGCGCATATGGCCGGCATGGTTTGTCTCAGCCTTTCAACTGATCGAGCTGGTCGACGTCCATGTGGTCGAACTCGCGGCTGATATGATCGATGGCGATCCCCATGATGAACACGGCCACGAGGACATCCAGCAGGACGCCCAGTTCCACCAGCCAGTGGATATGGCCGACGGCCGCCAGGCCAAACACGTACATGCCGTTTTCCAGGACCAGGAAGCCCAGCACCTGGTTGAGGGCCGTGCGCCGGCCGACGATCAGGAACAACCCCGTCAACATCGTGAAGAAGGCCGTCGCCAGGCCGAGCGCGGCCATGCCCAGCCCGATGTTTTGGAGGCGCACCGCCAGCCAGAACGCCAGCGCCAGCAGGACGACGCCCAGCACCAGCGACGCGGTATAGCCCACCGGCGGATGCGCTTCGTGGTGCACGTCGGCCACGCGCTGCGTGCGCCGCAGCAACGATGGAAACACGAGCCCCTTGAGGACGATCATCAGCAGCGCCAGGAGCGCCGCCCGGACCGCCCAGGCCGGCTCCATCACCGCCAGCGGCAGGCAGCTCAACGCCACGCCCTGGACCGCGACCACCCGGATGCTCGCGTTCAGCAACCCCGAGCCCAGCAGGACCAGGTTGGTCAGGAGCAGGAACACCAGCAGGGCGTCGAGCATCATGGCAGCCCCCGGGTCATCAGCAGCATCAGCGCCAGGGCCGCCAGCGCCAGGGCGCCCATCAGCAACTGCGGCACCCGCGCCAGCCGCAGGCGCGCCATGGCGGACTCGATCAGGCCCACGCCGACCGCCAGCAGCAGCATGCCGCCCGCGAACACCAGCCCGTTTTGCCACGCCGCGCCCAAGCGCACGGGCGTCAGCAGGGACACGAGCAGGGCGCCGGTCACCCAGAACTTGAGCGCCGCCCCGTACAGGATGATGGCCAGGTCCGGGCCCCCGTGGTCGAGCACCATGACCTCATGAATCATGGTCAGTTCGAGGTGGGTCGCGGGGTCGTCCACCGGGAGGCGCGCGTTTTCGGCCAGCAGCACGACCAGCCAGGCGGCGGCAATGAGCGCCAGCGCCGGCCCGGCGGCCAGCCAGGCGGCGGCGTCGATCGCCGGCAGCATTCCGGACAGGGACACGCTGCCCGTCACGCGGGCGACGCCCACCAGGCCGAGCAGGAAGGCGGGTTCCGCCAGCGCCGCCACGTAGACCTCCCGGGCGGCGCCCATGCCCTCGAAGCTCGACCCGGTGTCCAGAGCCGCCAGCACGGTCATGAAGCGCATCAGGCCGAGCCCGTAGGCCAACAGCAGCAGGTCCCCGCCGAAGGCCAGCGGCGCCGCCGCCTTGCCAAAGGGCGTGACGGCCAGGGCGACCAGGACGGCCGCCAGGCCAACGACCGGCCCGGCACGAAACACCCCGGTGGTGGTATGGCTGTAGACGGCGCCCTTGCGCAGGAGCTTCCACAGGTCGGCATACAGTTGCAGCAGCGGCGCGCCGGTGCGGCCGGCGATCCGCGCCTTGGTGCGGGCGATCACGCCCGCCAGCAGCGGCGCCAGGACCAGCGCCGCCAGCGTCTGTATCCAGGGCATCGTCATGGCTGTGGTCCGCATCCGCGGCAACCCCGCGGGGCCCGGCTCACCGCACCTGGCTCGCGTACCAGATCAACAGGATCACCAGCGTGGCCGCGATGTAGAGCAGATAGAGTTGCAGGCGCCCGTGCTGAATCCAGCGCAGCGCGGACAGCGCGCGGCGGAGCTGCTGAAATAGCGGCCGGAAGACGACCGTCCCGAACCCGTCGGCCGTCTCGGTGGCGATGAACGCGGCGTTGGGAAAATAGCCTTCCGGCAGGGCGCGGCGCTTCTCGGTCCGCAGCAGCCAGCGGAAGGCGTCCACGAATCCGAGCGCGAACGACGAGGCCGTGTACTGCATCCGCGGCGTCGGCGCGGCATACCCGCAGTCCCACGTCAGGGCCGCGCGCACCGGCCGGCCGCGCAGCAGTCGCCGGCGCGCCAGCGCCAGCGCGCCGGCCAGGCCGAGCAGCGCCGCGCCGCCCAGGCACACGCCGCGCATCAGCGCCAGCGGGCCGCCGGCCTCCCCGAAGACCCGGGCGGCGGCACCGCCAGTCAGCGCGGCCACGGCCGGCCTCAAGGCGGCCACGGCCAGCGGCGCGCCCAACCCCACCCCCGCGCAGGCCGCCGCCAGCAGGACCATGGGGAGACGCATCGCCCACCCAACCTCGCGGGCCGTCGCGGCCGCGGGCGTTCGCGGCTCCCCCAGAAACACGATGCCGAAGGCCTTGGCGAAACAGGCCGCCGCCAATCCGCCGATGAACGCCAGGCCGACGACCACGCCGACCACCGGCAGCGCGGCGACCGCCCCCCCGGGCAGGCAGGCCAGCAACCCCCCGGCGTAGATTAGAAACTCGCTGACAAAACCATTGAGCGGGGGCAGCCCCGCGATGGCGGCGGAGCCGACCAGGAACCCCGCGGCCGTCCAGGGCATGGCCTTCGCCAAGCCGCCCAAGCGGTCCATCTCGCGCGTTCCCGCCTGGTGCGCCACGGCGCCGGCCCCGAGAAACAGGAGCCCCTTGAACAGCGCGTGGTTGACAACGTGCAGCAAGGCCCCGGCAAACCCGAGCTGCGCGACCAGCGGCCGGCCGCCGCTCAACCCGAGCACGCCGATTCCCAGTCCGAGGGCGATGATGCCGATGTTCTCGACGCTGTGGTAGGCCAGCAGGCGCTTGAGATCGTGCTGCGCCAGGGCATAGAGCACCCCCAGGATGCCGGAAGTCAACCCGAGGCCGACGAACGTCCAGCCCCACCAGGCGGGCGGGGAGCCCAGCAGGACGAGCGTGCGCACGATCCCGTAGATGCCGGTCTTGATCATGACCCCGGACAGCACGGCCGACACATGGCTGGGGGCGGCCGGGTGCGCCTCGGGCAGCCACACATGCAGCGGCATGAACCCGGCCTTCGTGCCGAACCCCACCAGCGCCAGCAGGAAGGCCGCGTTGGCGACGCCTGGCGCCAGCGCGCCAACGCGGTCGAACGCCAGCGCGTGCGCCTCGCGCCCCAGCAGCGCGAAAAACACCAGCAGGCAGGCCGTTCCCAGGTGCGTCGCCACGAGATACATCCACCCGGCCTCGCGCGCCGACCGGGCCTGGCGGTCATACACCACGAGGAAAAACGACGCCAACGCCATGCCTTCCCAGGCCAGGAGGAACAGCAGGCCATTGCGCGCCGTCAGCACCAGCACCATGCAGGCGGCCAGCGCATTGTACTGGAACCAGCCCCAGCCGACCGCCCGGCGGCCCCAACCGGGGCGCAGGGAAGCCGCGCCGTATACCGCGGCACAGGCGGTCAGGACGAAGACCGGGACCAGGAACACCGCCGAGACGGCGTCGAGGCCGACGTGCAGCGCGCCGCCCGGCATGGGCCAGGACGCGGACGCCGACTCGGCGGCGCCCGTCAGCAGGACGCGGAGACTGGCCGGCAGGCCCAAGGCCGCGGCGGCCACAGCGCCGCCGGCGCCGGCCGCCGTCGCCCCGCGCGGCCAGCGCGACGCCAGCAGCGCCAGGGCGGCGCTTGCCAGCAGCAGGCCGACAGCCGCCAGCACCAGGGTCACGGCGCGCCCTTCCCCGCGGCCGCCGCCCGGGCCTTGATGGCTGCCTCGACCGTCCGGGCTTCCGCCAGCAGGTCGGCCGCCGGCGCCCGCGCCGCCAGCAGCGCCTTGAACCGGCCTCCGCGCAGGACGAAGGCGAGGCGCGAGAGCAAGTGCAGGTGGATGCGCGGGGCCGGGCTGACCAGCGTGAACAGGGCGTAGACCGGCTGGCCGTCCAGGGCGTCGAAATCCACCGGTGCGGCCAGGAGACACAGCGAGACGAGCGGCTGCGCCACGCGCAACACGATCGGGTTGCGCGGGTGCGGGACGGCGATCCCGTCGCCCACGGCCGTCGAGGCCAGCGCCTCGCGCGCCAGCAGCATGCGGTAGAGCAGGTCGCGGTCAACCGTGCCGGGCAGCCGCAGAAGGTCCACGATGGCACGCAGCACGGACGCTTTATCGGTCCCGCCGACTCCCTGGAAGACGCCGCCGGCCTCCAGCGCCGCGCCCAAGGCCGGCAGACGCTCGGCGGCCTCGCGGTCGTCGTAGAACAGGTCCTGGGGCACCCGCAGGTTGCGGGACGTCGCCCACTCCAGCAGCTCGGCGCGGTTGAACCGGTACATCCCCCCGATGCGGCTGGCCGGCAGTCCCTGTTCCCTGACCCACCCCAGCACCGTCCGTTCCGAGACGTTCAAGCGCTCCGCCACATCCCGCGCCGACCATTGCATGATACGCCATCCTCTGCGGTCCGGCTAGGCGCCGGCCGGCGCGCGCCGCCGCGCGTTCGCAACAAAAAAGGATTCCCCCGGCGGGAGAATCCTCGTGCAGACGCCACTCTGTCGTTGGATAGGGGCCATGATGTAGGGCCTGCGGCCGCGCCTGTCAAGCACGATCCGACAATTCCTGCGGAACGTCTTGCGCGCGCAAGGCGCTATCGGGCACAGCGGGTCGCGGCGGGCGCCGCACGGGGGTCACCAGCACGCCGCCGTTGGCGGGGTCGCTCTCCACGCGGACATCGCAGTGGTAGACCTCGCGCAGCACGTCGGCGCGCAGGACCTCGGCCGGGGCGCCGTCGGCGCGGATGCGGCCGTGGTCGAGCAGGATCAGCCGGGGGCACCAGGCGGCGGCCAGATTGAGGTCGTGGCTGGTCATCAGGACCGTGACGCCCTGCTCGCGATTGAGGCGCTCGACGATCTGAAGGATTTCGAGCGCGTGGTTGAGGTCGAGGTGCGTGGTCGGCTCGTCCATGACGATCAGGCGCGGCTCCTGCGCCAGCGCCATGGCGATCACCGCGCGCTGCTTCTCGCCGCCACTCAGGGCGTCCAGCGGGCGGTCGCGCAGGTCGCTCAGGTCGGCGTACGCCAGGGCGCGCTCGACAACGCGCCAGTCGTCCGCCGCCGGCCCCTGCCACGGGCGCCACAGCGCCGCGCGCCCCATCAGCGCCAGGTCCTCGACCGTGAAGGCCATGGGCGTCTGGAGTTCCTGCGGAACCACCGCCACCAGCCGCGAGCGGGCCGCCCCCGGCAGCCGCGCGGCCTCGGCGCCGAACACGCGCGCCCGGCCGGCCGATGGCGGATGCCGGCCGGTGACGACGCGCAGCAGGGTGGACTTGCCCGCGCCATTCGGGCCGAGCAATGCCACGCGCGCGCCGGCGGCGATGGTGAAGGTCAAGTCGCGCAGCACCGGGTTGGCGGCGTACCCGGCCGAGACGCCCTCGAACTGGCAGGCCGGCGTCATGCGATCCATCCCCGGCGGCGGCGCAGCAGCGCCAGGAAGAACGGGCCGCCCGCCAGCGCCGTGATGACGCCGACGGGGATTTCAAGCGGCGCCACAAGGGTGCGGCCGAGCGTGTCGCAGACCACCAGCAGCAGGCCGCCCGCCAGCGCCGCGGCCGGGATCAGCCGCCGGTGGTCCGGCCCGACCAGCCCGCGCATGACGTGCGGCACGATCAGCCCGACGAACCCGATGATCCCGGCGAGCGCGACGGCGGCGGCGGTCATGAGCGTGGCCAGGCCGAGCCCGAGGGCCACGGCGCGGCGGGTGGAGACGCCCAGGTGGTAGGCCATGTCCGTTCCGAGCGTCAGGGCGTTGAAATCGCGCGCCAGCAGCCAGAGGCCGGCGAGGGCCAGCGCCGTCAGAAGCGCCGCGGCGCCGAGCAGCGGCGGCGACCCGACCTGGAGGTTGCCGAGCATCCACCAGGTGATGCTGTGCAGCCCCTCGACCGGCGCCAGGACCATGATCAGCATCAGCAGGCTCGAACACATGGCGCTGACAATGACCCCGCTCAGGAGCATCCCGTAGAGCGAGGGCGCGCCGGGCCGCCGTCCGAGCAGGTAGACCGCCGCCAACGCCAGCAGGGCGAAGGCGAAGGCGTTGCCCGCCAGCAAGGCCGCGCCCGTCATCCCGCACACGATCGCCAGCGCGGCGCCCAGGGCCGCGCCGCCGCTGACCCCGAGAATGTAGGGGTCGGCCAGCGGATTGCGCAGCAGCGCCTGGAGCACGGTGCCCGCGCCGGCCAGCGCGGCGCCGACGGTGAAGCCGGCCGCCACGCGCGCGCCGCGCACCTGCCAGAGGACGCGGTCGAGCGGGTCGGCCCAGTCGGGAATTCGGAACCCGCCGATGCCGACCAGCGCGCAGCCCGCCGGCACGACCGGCGCGAGGGCGACGGTCAGCCACAGCCAGGCGGCACTCCGGCGCCGGGATGCGCGAGCGGTCATGGTCGGGGATCCTCCTCCGTCATGTCCCGCCGGCGGGCGGAACGGGGGACGCCGGGCGGCGGCGCGTCCAAGCAGGCGCGGACGGCCGCGATCCCCTCGAGCACGCGCGGCCCGGGCCGCAGGATCAGGTTGGGGTCCAGGGCGCCGTAGACGCGCCCGGCGCGCACGGCCTTCAAGCTGCCCCACCCGAGCCGGGCCGCCAGGCGCCGGCGCGCCGCGTCCGCATCGCCTTTCGGCGACGCGTTCGGCCCGGCCATCTCGAAACACAGGATCACGTCCGGGTCGCGCGCCAGGACCCACTCCGTGGAGACGGGAAAATAGTCGCGGCCGCCTCCTGCGTCGCCCAGGTTGCGCCCGCCCGCCAGTTCCACGAGTTCCGAGACGAACGACCGCCGGCCGACGGTCATCAGGGGATCGCCCCAGATTTCCACCAGCACCTTCGGCAACGGGCCGCCGGCCGCGCGCCGGGCGGCCAGGGCCTGGCGCCGAGCGGCCAGCCCGGCGCGGATGGCGCCAGCCAAGCGCTCGGCCTGCGGCTCGCGCCGCAGCAGCCGGCCAAGGGAAAGCAGGGCCGCCGGGATATCGTCCAGGGTCGCGCACGGCACGCGCGCGCGGCGGATGCCGAGGCGGTCGAGCAGCCGGCCGATCCGCTCGTCCTCGAGCGCCACGTCCACCACCAGCGTCGGGCGGACCGCCGCCAGGGCATCGAGCGACGGCGCGCCGAAC
>CAZEVX010000105.1:0-101 GCA_964515705.1 uncultured Verrucomicrobiota bacterium
TGGTGGGGGGAGGATTCGAACCTCCGAAGGCAATGCCAACAGATTTACAGTCTGCCCCGGTTGGCCACTTCGGTACCCCACCGACGAACACCAATCAAAAG
>CAZEVX010000105.1:201-10930 GCA_964515705.1 uncultured Verrucomicrobiota bacterium
TCCGCCTTCGGCGGAACAGTCTGCCCCGGTTGGCCACTTCGGTACCCCACCGACGAACACCAATCAAAAGGCCGCGCGCCAACAGATTTCCCGCCAGAGGCGGGTCCGCCTTCGGCGGAACAGTCTGCCCCGGTTGGCCACTTCGGTACCCCACCGACGGCGAAAGATTCTGCCGCCAGCGGGGGGTACAATGCAAGTCAAATCCTGGGGCCATGATTGGCGCGGTTTTCCAGCCGGCGCGGTGGGCTTTGCCAGAACGCCTGTGCCGCGGGTCCGACCACGGCTAACGCGGGGGTTGCCGCTTGTCTTGCCGGGACGGGGTGCTACAGTCTTCCCAGGCGCCTGGGCGTGCCCGGAACGATCCTGTGCCGGCCGCGGCCGGCCGGCTGGAAATCCGGGAGATGATGCGCCAGGCTGCCGCCACCGAGCCGCCGATGAGCGACAGTCCCCTCGTCAGCATGCGGGACATCACCAAGGCCTTCGACGGCGTCCTGGCCGTGGACGGCGTGTCCTTTGACCTCGTGGCCGGCGAGGTCCATGTGGTGGCCGGCGAAAACGGCGCCGGAAAAAGCACGCTCATGTGCGTGCTGTCCGGCGTCCTGGCCGCGGACGGCGGGCGCATCGAGCTCGACGGCCGGCCGGTGCGATTCCGTTCGCCCCACGAGGCCGCGGCGCACGGCATTGCCATGATCCACCAGGAGATGTCGCTCGTCCCGACGCTGTCGGTCGCCGACAACCTCTTCCTGGGCCGCGAGCCCGGCGCCGGACCCTGGCGCCGCCCGCGCCGGCAACGCCGCGAGGCGCAGCGCCTGATGCGCCTGCTGGACGTGACCCTGGACGTGGACCGGCCGGCCGGCGACTTCCCGATCGCCGTCCGGCAACTGATCGAGATTGCCAAGGCCCTCGCCGGCCAGTCGCGCATCCTGATCATGGACGAACCGACCAGTGCCCTGAACGAGGCGGAAACGAAGCGGCTCTTCAGCCTGATCCAGTCCCTGCAGCGCCGCGGCTGCGGCATCGTGTTCATCACCCATAAGCTGGAGGAAATCTACCGGGTCGGCACCCGCATCACCGTGCTGCGCGACGGGCGCGCGGTGACGACCGCGCCGGCGGATGCCCTCGGCCCCGCGGCCCTCGTCCGTTGCCTCGTCGGCCGCCCACTGGACCGGCAGTTCCCGTCCCGCCCGCCGCCGTCCGCCGGGCGGACAGACCCGGTGCTGGAACTCGATGGGGTCTCAATGCGCCACCCGGACCAGCCCGGCCGCTGGTTGTTCCGCGCGGTCACCGGCGCTGTGCACCCCGGGGAGATCGTTGGCCTCGCGGGTCTGCAGGGGTCGGGCGCCAGCGAACTCTTGCAGGGACTGTACGGCAGGTACGGGCCGTTGACGGCCGGGCGCGTGCGGGTCAACGGGCACCCAGGCCGCATCCGCTCGCCGCGGGACGCCTTGGCCATGGGAATCGCGCTCCTGACCAACGACCGCAAGGGCGCCGGGCTCCTGCCGGGCGCCAGCGTCACGCACAACCTGACCGTGGCGTCGCTGCGCACGACGACGCCCGGCGGATGGCTGCGGCCCGCGCGCGAACGCGCCGAGGCCGTCCGCTGCGGCGCCGCCCTGAATATCCGTATGCGGTCGCCCGAGCAGGATGTCGCGGACCTGTCCGGCGGCAATCAACAGAAAGTGCTGATCGGCCGTTGGCTGCTGACGCGCCCGGCGGTGTTCCTGCTCGACGAACCCACGCGCGGGATGGACGTCGGCGCCAAGCACGACCTGTACGAGTTGATGAATGCCTGGACGGCAGACGGCATGGCGATCCTGATGGTTACCACCGAGATGCCGGAACTGCTGGCCATGGCTGACCGTGTGCTGGTGATGCACCGCGGGACGCCCGTCGCCGACTGGCCCCGGGCGGAAGCCACCCAAGACCGTATCATGGAGGCGGCGCTCGGCGCCGCATGCGCATGACGATCCCCGCCGAGCCCGGATCCGTCCCGCCGGGCCGCCTAGCGGCCGTCCTTCGTCGGCCCGCCTGCCGCGCCCTGGCGGCGCTGCTGCTGGTCGTGGCGCTCGGGCTGATCTTCAACGCCGACGGCGCGTTCTTCAAGTGGGCCACGCACCGCGACCTGTTCCGCCAGGTCTCCGTCTGCGGCATCCTAGCCTGCGGCATGACGCTCGTGATCCTCGGCGGCGGCATCGATCTCTCCGTCGGCAGTCTCCTGGGGCTGTCGGCCGTACTGGTCTCGATCCTGACGCTGCGATCGGGATGGCCGGCGCTGCCGGCGGTCGGGGTCACGCTGCTGGCGGGCGCCGCCTGCGGCGCGGCGTCCGGCGGGTTGATCGCGCGCTGGCGCATCCAGCCGTTCATCGCGACCCTGGCGATGATGGTGTTTGCGCGCGGCCTGGCCAAGGCGCTGTCCGGCGGCCAGAAAGTCTCGTCCGTGATCCAACTGGCGGACGGCAGCTACCGCTACGGCGGCGTGCCGCCGCTGTTCGAGGTCTTGAACGCGCGCTTCCTGGGGACCCCTCTCGCCTGGGTGACGCTGATCTTCCTGGCGTGCGTGGCCGTCTGCGGGATTCTGCTTTACACCCTGCGCTGGGGCCGCTATCTGTATGCCGTCGGCGGCCAGGAAGAGGCCGCGCGCCTGTCCGGGCTGCCGGTCGGCCTGCTGAAACTGCTGGCCTACGGCCTCGGCGGCCTGTTCAGCGCCGTGGCCGGCATCTGCCAGGCGGCCCAGGAACTGCAAGGCGATCCCGAGGCCGGCGCCGGGTACGAACTCAATGCCATTGCCATCGTCGTGATCGGCGGCACCTCCCTGCAGGGCGGGCGCGGCGGCATCGGGTTGACCCTGCTCGGGGCGCTGACGATCGGGTATCTCGAAAAAATCCTCAGCCTGAATGCCGTCGGAGAGCCCGGCCGGCTGATGCTCACGGGCCTGATCGTGATCGGCGCGGTCCTGTTCCAGCGCGGGAAACGCTGACCTCTGCCAATTCCGAACCATCGATTCCCCGCATCGACAAATCCCCGAATCCATCAATCCACAGGACTATGGCCATGAAACAGCGGATGCGGATGGGATTAACGGCGGCATCGCTCTTAACGGGGAGCATACTGGCGGCGGGGCCGGCGGGGTCCGGCCCCTGGACGGTGGGCGTGAGCCAATGCAACCTGGGCGAACCCTGGCGCGTCCAAATGAACGCCGACCTGCGGCGGGCGGCGCAGGGGCGTCCGGAACTGAAGCTGGTGTTCAAGGACGCCCAGAACGACACGCTCAAGCAGCGTGCCCACATCGAGGAGTTCGTCGCGGCGCGGGTGGACCTCCTGATCGTCTCGCCCAAGGAGGCCGCGCCATTGACCGCTCCGGTGGCCGCCGCCATGGCGGCGGGCATCCCGGTGATCGTCTTGGACCGTCAAGTGCTGGGGGAGCGCTATACCTGTTTCATCGGGGCCGATAACCGCAAGATCGGGCGGGCCGCCGGCCGCTGGATTGCCGACCGGCTGTCCGGCACCGGGTGCGTGGTCGAGTTAAAGGGGCTGATGACCTCGACGCCCGGCCAGGACCGCAACGCCGGATTCCGCGAAGGCATCCGGGGCCGCGGGATCAAGGTGGTGTTCGAGGCCGACATGAAATGGCTCGAGCCCGAGGCGCGGCGCGAAATGGAATCCGCCCTGGCGCGGTTCTCGAAGATTGACCTGGTCTATGCCCACAACGATCCCGGCGCCCATGGCGCCTACCTGGCGGCCAAGGCCGCCGGCCGCGAGCGCGAGCTGCTCTTCGTGGGGATTGACGCCCTGCCGCACGAGGGCCAGGCCTATGTGCGCGAGGGCATCCTCACGGCCAGTTTCGAGTATCCCACCGGCGGACGCGAAGCGATCGAGATTGCGCTCAAGATTCTGCGGGGCGAGGCGGTCCCCAAGACCATCGTGTTGCCGTCGCGCGTCTTCACGCGCGAGACCGTCGACGAGGGCGGCGCCTGGCTGGCGGATGAGTAGCCCGGCCGCCGCCACGGCCGCCGGGCCGGGCGCGGGCAGGCCGGCCGGATCGGCGCCCTCCCGCAGGCGCACGAGCGCCCGGACCTTGGGCACATACATCTGGGTTTCCAGCGGCAGGGCGTCGGCGATGTCCTCGAACGAGGGGGCCGGGACGCGAGCCGTCAGCCGTCCGACGCGCCCTTCGCCCGCGTTATAGGCGGCGATGGCCAGCGGCCAGGATTTGAATTGACGGTGGAGCAGCGCGAGGTAGCGCGCCGCTGCCCGCGCGTTATGCTCGGGATCGAGGCGCTCGTCGCGCCACCGTCCGGTCCGCAGGCCGAACCGACGCGCCGTCGCCGGCATGAGTTGGAAGAGCCCGCGCGCCCCCACCGGGCTGCGTGCCGCCGGGTTGAACGTGGATTCCGCTTCCGCGATCCAGACCAGTTCGGGCGGCAGGCCTTCCTCGCGGAAGACGCGCTTGAGGCGCGGGATCAGCCGGGCCGCCGCCGGCGGCGGCGGCCGCCCGGTCAGCTGGCGGCCCCAGCGCGCCACGTCGCGGGCCGCGGCGCGGCGCTGGCGCGAGACCGTCGGCGTCGGCGGACGCCGAATCCGCGGCGACGGGGCGGATGCCGAGCGCGGCGGCGCACCGGTGGCGGACGGTGGCGCCGCGGGGGCCGCCGCGGGCGGGACAGCCGGCCGTGTGCCGCTCGGGTCGGGGAACGACAGCACGGCGCTGGCGGCGGCCTCGAGATAGTCCGTCCGTTGCCGCAGCCAGTCGGCCCACGGGCGTCCGTCGGGATCGGCTTCGAGAGTATTGGCGACGGCCAGGACGGCCTCCCGGAACCCGGCGAGGTCCTCGATGGAATTGGATTCCAGCAGGCGATGGAGATGCTGCCAGAACGTCTCCAGGTCTCCGCTGTCGGCCAGTTCGAACGCCGCGGTCGCGCCGTCTTCCAGCCACTCGTTCAGGGTCGAGACGTCCGGAAGGTCTGGCGGATCGAGATCCGCCGGGCCGGCGGTCGACCGTCCCGGTGCCGTGCCCAGTAAACCGATGGCCGCCGCCAGCATGGCGGCGCGAAGCGGAACTCGTTGCATGCGGAAAACAGTACCCGTTCCGCACAGGGTTGGGAACAGCTATTCGCGCGGGGACCACGCTGGACGGACGCCCGTTCCGGGCATGATCGGGTTCGGGTCAGCGCGCCGGGGCGGCGCGCAAGGCGGCGGCTTTGGCCTCGAGCAGGGCAGGGGAGACGAAATACTCCTGGCACTCGAGGTGCAGGCCGAGCCGCGCATCGAGGCGCAGCAGCGGGAGGCACGCTTCGACCGTCCGCAATTCGGCCTCCTGCAAGGCGCGCAACCGGGTGCCGTAATCCGGTGCCGGCTCCCGCTTGGCCTGGAAGTTCCGGTAGACGCGCGCGGCGCTCTCGGCGCAGGCCAGCAGGTAGCGCGCGTTGGCCCATTCTTCGAGCCGGCGCAGTCCGGAGACCCCGGCGAGTTCGGGCAGCGCCTTGAAGACGGCCGCCGGCAAGGCCGCCCGCAGGCCGTCCGCCAGTTCCGCCTCCGGCACGCGGTCCGCGTGCCGGGGAATCAGCGGCGGCCCGCGGTACTCGGCCAGGCCGGCCGCCAATGGCGACCCGCTCGGAAAGAGCACATGCTCCCAAGCGGACACGGCGTTCCGCAGGCGGTCGGCCAGCGTCTCCAGCGCGCCAATGACCTCGTCGAGCGTGAAGGGGCCGAGCGACCGGTCCCAAGCGTCGCCGCGTTCCCGGTTCAGGCAACTGACCGTCAATGGCCGCCCGCCCAGCGGCGTGTCATCGAGCGGCAAGGCCAGGGCGAAGTTGATCGGCCCGAAATACAGGAACTCGTTGCAGAGCGGGTATTGGGCAAACGCGTCTTCCAGCCCCGCCACGGCCGCCGGGAAACGGTCGGCGCCGGCCAGCCCGAAATACGCGCGCGCCAGCCCGGCCAGAAACTCGGCCTTGCCGGCGCCGGGCGCGCCGCGCAGGAATTGGCCGACGGCCGCCGTGTTGAGGGTAAAGCGGTTCCCGAAGTTCCAGGTGCCCAAAACCCCCTCGGCGGCGTGCGCGCGCAGCCAGGACAGCTTGTCATATACGCGGCCGACCAGCGGCAGGTTGGCGGCCGTGCCCAACTCGTGGGTGGTGCCGAGCTGAAACTTGGCGGCCACGCGGTGCCCGGTGCGCCGGGCGCAATCGGTGACCGTCAGGTACCGCTCGCTGGGACCGGTGTAGAGCAGGGAATACTCGTTGACGATCCGCGGCCGGCCGATGATCGGCATCGTGCCGCCGCACTCGAAGTCGGCCAGAACGACGATCTCGGGATCGAGCCGCCGGATCAGGTCCTCCTGCGGGTGCGGGGCGTACATGATCCAGTTCCAGTTCCAGGCGACCACCGGCGCCCGGCATCCGGCGTCGCGGCAGCCTTGCCGGTAGAGGTTGAGGATGTCGGCGATGACCTCGCCCGGGGACCGCTCGGCGCAGCGCGGGCAGTCGATGCCGAGGTGCTCCTGGTTGCTGGAAAAGACCTTGCCGCCGGGGTTGGCAATCGTGTGGCAGTAGCAGTGCGTCGGGGATTCCGAGGCGTTGATGTGGAGCGTGCCGGCCAGGCCGGGCAGGGCGCGGTGCAGGCGCCGGGCCATTTCGTAGACATACGCCTTGCCTTCCGCGCTGGTCGTACAGAGCAGGCTGGTCTCGATCCCGGGCGGCGGGTGCGGCCAGGTGCCCGGCGCGCCGCGCATGCCGGGAAAGCGCTGCCAGATGCGATGTTGCCGCGGGAACGCCTTGGGCTCGTTGAGGAACAGCCAGACCCCGACGTCGAACCGTGCGGCGCGCGCGATCAGCCGGCGCAGCGTCTCCTGGCGGGCAGCTTGCTCGGCCGTGTCCGGTTCGCGGAACCCGACCAGCTTGCGCATCCAGACGTTCAACCAGAAGCCGTTGAAGCCGTGGGACCGCAGGTTGTCGAACCAGGCATCGGTGTAGAGCCGGTCGTGGTGCTCGAGGTCCTGCAGCCGCGCAAACAAGGCTTCGGAATGCCGATAGATTCGCCAGTTCATGATCGAGGCGCCGGCCGCCCGCGGGGATGTATGAGGAAGCAGGTCAGCCGCGAAAGAACGCATAGATCGCAAAGGGATAATGGCGTGTGACGGAACGAGGGATTACCCCATGGGTGCGAATTCTGCGCGTGCAGTTCATGTGCTTTGCGTTCTCTTGCGGTTGATGAATTTCCGGATGTGGGGCTATAGATGCGCGAGGCCCGCGTCCAGGCGTTCCAGGGTCTCGTCCGCGTCGCGGTCCTGATGGCTGAATGTCACGTAAACCTGCGTATAGAGGGAGACGCCTTGCCGGTAGGCCATGCGGAAAAACCGTTCGGGCAGGTCGGTCGGTGCCCCGGGGCCGAACGTGATGCGGGGCGAACAATCGTATCCCTCCAGGACGATCGGGAACCCGCGCTGCCGGAACAGGGCGTTCAATCCCTCGCGCAACCGGCGGCCCACGCGCCACAGGTGGGCGACCACCGCCTGGCGCTGATAGGTCTCGATGCACGCCTGGGCGGCTGCCAGGGACAGCGCTTCTCCTCCATAGGTGGACGATACCACCGGCCGCGCCGGCGCGTCCATGATGGCGGCGCGCCCGACGTAGGCCGAGAGCGGCATCCCGTTGGCGATGCCCTTGGCGAAGACCGCCAGGTCGGGTGTAACCCCAAAATACTCCTGGACACCCGCAAGCGCCACCCGGAACCCCGTGACAATCTCGTCATAGACCAGGAGCGTGCCGTGGCGTTGCGTCAGGTCGCGCAGGAACGGATAGAAAGCGCGGCCGGCCTCGACGTTATGGTAGGCGGATGCCACGACCAGCGCCGCGATCTGCCCGCCGTGGCCCGCGAACAAGGTTTCGAGGGCCTCGCGGTCGTTCCACTCGACGTTGTGATGCAGCATCCCCAGCCCCGCGGGAACGCCCGGCGGCAACGCCTTGGACACCTGCCCGGGCAGCAGGCGCCCGCCCGGGGCCAGGCTGTTGAGCCAGCCATGGTACCCGATCTGGATGATGCGATCGCGGCCGGTGACGGCGCGCGCGATCCGGAGACAGGCCGCCACGGCTTCCCCGCCGGTCTTGAGAAAGCGCGCGCGCTCAGCGCAGGGAATGATACGCGTCAGGGTCTCGGCCACCTCGGCCTCGAGCGGGTGCGGATGGCCGAAGACGATCCCGCTGTCCAACTGGCGGCGAATGGCGTCGTCGGTGGTGGGAAAGGCATAGCCGAGCGTCACCGGCCCGAGGGCGCTGCGGTAATCGATGAACTCGCGGCCGTCGGCATCCCAGACGCGGCAGCCGCGGCCTCGCACGATGACGCCCGGCTCGTCGGGCAGCCAGCGCGCCGCCTTCGAGCAGGTGCTGCTGCCCCAGGGCATGACGCGGCGGAGCCGGTCGGCCCAGGCGGCGGAGCGGGATGGTGCCGGGATCGTCACGGTCTCGGTTCCAACGGGGCCGGGCGGGTGGTTTATTCAGGGCGGCCGGCTTGGCCGCAGGGCGCGGCGTTCCCATCGGCCGTTCCGGAGAGACGACCCCCGGAGAGACGACCCGCGCCTGACTGGCAGGATAGTCCAACCCGCCGGCGGGGGAAAGCGAAAAGGCGCGCTGGTCAATTGGTCTTGCGACCCCGTGCCCGTCCCGATACGATGCGGCCAGTCCGGCGTTCCTGCCGGCCGGTGGCGTTACTCCGGTAGCTCAGTTGGACAGAGCAGCGGATTCCTAATCCGCAGGTCGCGCGTTCAAATCGCGCCCGGGGTACCCCGTTCTTGCTGATCGAAACACGGTGGAGTCCTTGCGCGCGAGCGAGGCCAGCGCGACACTTGAGGTCCCGGATCAGCCGGGGCTCCAGATGGTCGCGGGCGCACAACACGCTCTCCCCGCACCGACGGCAGCGGTATTCCGCGCCCGACGCGTGCTGCGCCCGGAGCACCAGCGTCTCCTCCTCCGGTCGAACGCCTCCCCGCGCCACAATCCATCCTTGCAGTCCCGGAATCCAAGTGCTTTGATGATCGGTAGACATCGCTTCCTTCCGCTTGTTTGTGTGTCCTCACAACCACATTCAAGCAGGACCAGCAAGCGATGTCGCTCACCCTTTCACCCGCAACGATTCAGAAAGAGCCGGACTTTCCATGGCGGAAGAATCGCTGACATTCTCGGGACTCTGCCAGGCCTGTGGCAAATCCGCCGTTGATGTGCGGACCCTGCAAGCCACCCTGGGCCTGACGCTGCCGTCCAAGGACAGCCGCTATGGCGGGGCCTATGCCCGATTCCTGAAGACGGTCATTGCCTTGCGCACGTTCGCCGTGCCGCTCGATGTGATCGCCGATCTATTGGTCCGGGAACGGCAGGTGCTGCGCCTCCTGAAGATGGACGCGCTGTCTGACTCGCCCACCTGGTTTCTCGACCAGCGTTTGGCCAAGGGGCACAAGGAACGGCGCCTGCTGCTGACCGGCTACGACGTAGGCTTCCCCCTGGACGGCAAGGTCATCCAGCCGCACCTGGACTTCGGCACCCGCGCGCGCGAACTGTTTTCCGGCCAGGATATGGGTGAGGACGTCCGGCGCGCTTTGGACGGCTATCTGCGCCAGGCCGCCAAGATCAAAGCCCGTGTGGTCGAGGAGCGGACGTTGTTGATCGCGGCCCTGGAATGGGCCGCGGACACCCTCGCGGTTGAGTCGGGAAAGGGCTGACGCTGATGCCCGCAGTGGCATGAAGTCCAGGCGGGGCGCGCGTTCCAGACGGCGCGATGGGCTGCGCGGATCGGCAGGGCGAGCGGTCCGCGTGTTTACGTCTCGAACGGGTTGCCGGTGCGCTGCCGTTCGGCGGCGGCGACGGTCGGAAAAATCGGCAGCAGGGCGGCGAACCCCGAAATATCGAAGACCTTTTGCACTTCGCCACGCAGCCGGCACAGCGCCAGGCTGGTGTCATGGTCGCCAAGTTTGCGGGCGGCCGTGAGGATGCCGCAGAGGCCGGCGCTGCTGATAAACTCCAAGTCATTCAAGTCGAGGATCAGCCGGCGTCCCGACGCGGCCTGGGCGCCGATCACCCGCTCGAACTCCGGGACGGAGGCGCCGTCGAAATGGCCTTGGAGCGCCAGCACCACGGCTGCGGGACGGGCTTCGATAGCGATGTGCATGGGGCGATCTTTCCCAGTGGCGGAACAACGCCGTGCGGCGATCAAGCCGGCAGGGCGTCCTTGAGCGACGCGAACACCGGCAGGATGGCGTCGAAACCGGACAGCGAAAACACGTCCTTGACGGCGCCTTTCAGGCCGCAAATGTGGATCTGGCCGTCGGCCTGCTTGATTTTTTTGGACGTCGCCAGCAGGCTGCGCAGGCCGGCGCTGCTGATGTACTCCAGGCCGCCCAGGTCCAGCACGAAGCGCCGCGCTCCCGCCGCGAGCGCGGCGGCGATGGCTTGTTCGTACTGCATCGCGGCGATGATGTCCATGCGGCCTTTGAGTTCGAGGACGCTGGCCTGGGCAAGGGTCGCGGTGGTGATCTGCATGGCGCCGCCTTTCTAATGGCCGGGTCGTGGCCGCGTTGGGTAGCAGCGTCCGACCGGGTCTCCGACCGGCGCCGCTACAGGCCGTCCGCCGGGCGTGGGGCCTGTATAGCATCGGGCGCCGTAAAATGCAATCGGGCAACAGGCGCCACCGATGTGCGGGAGTTGCGCCTGTCCGCGGTCACTCCCGGCGCGATCCGTGCAGGGGAACG
>CAZEVX010000106.1:0-10752 GCA_964515705.1 uncultured Verrucomicrobiota bacterium
AGCCGTTCCCGTGCACGGATCGCGCCGGGAGTGACCGCGGACAAGCGCAACTCCAGCAAATCGTGGCAAATAGCTTGCGTCTTGCCCGTTGGTATGCCATGCTGACAACGATAACCAAGGGCGTTTCCGGGGTTGCGGGGCAGGGAGCACCGGATCAGGCGTGAACTGCCCGAAACCCGCGACAAGCCAACGGCATCCGCTCCGCTGGTGGTGAGCAACAACAGGATCGGCGGCGAGCCGGTCCGCCACCCAGCGGAGGATGCGCGAAGATACGCTGGCCAATGAGCGCAACCTATCCCGCCGCCACGATCCGTTCCCGGCGCGACCTGCTCGTTCTGCTCGGCGCGCTGGCGGCCGGCGCGGCCTGGGCCTTTGTGCCGCGCGACACGGCCGTCGAGCTCGGCGCGACGGTGACCCCCGCGCCGCCCAGCATCACGATCGCCTGGACGCCGCCGCTCAACGGCCTGCATATCACCAACCAGACCGTGGCGCGCAAAACGCTCGAGGCCACGACCTGGGATGCCGCCGTGACGCTGCCCACGAATGCCTGGTCGTTCGTGGACACGGCCGTCGCGACCGGCGCGGTCTACGAGTACCGGGTGTGGCAGGATCGCGTGGACACCTCGGGCATGCGGAGGGCCTACGGCTACATCGCCGCCGGCCTGGCGCGGCCAGCCGTGCATGCGCGCGGCACGGCGGTGGTGCTGGCGGACGCCACGCTCGTCCCGCTGGCCGCGGCCGACATCGAGCGCTTCGTCCAGGACCTCGCCGGCGACGGCTGGACCGTGATTCGCCACGACGTCCCGCGCACCAGCAGCGTGGCGGCCGTCCGCGCGCTGCTCCAGGCCGACCGGCAGGCCGACCCGGCCGTGCGCGCGGCCGTGCTGCTCGGCAGCATCCCGCAACCCTATTCCGGCTACCTGGCTCCCGACGGTCATTCCGATCATCGGGGCGCCTGGCCGACCGACGCCTACTATGCCGATCTCGACGGCATTTGGACGGACACGAGCATCAACAGTACCGCCGCCACCGATGCCCGCAACGACAACGTGCCCGGCGACGGCAAGTTCGACCAGAGTTATATCCCCAGCGCCCTCGAACTCGAGGTGGGCCGCGTGGACCTGCGCCAGATGTCCGTGTTCTTTGCGGCGGGCGAGACGACGGCGCAATCGGAGGCGCGCCTGCTGCGCCGGTACCTCGACAAGAACCACCGCTGGCGGCACGGCCTCATCCAGGTGTCCGCCCGGGGATTGGTGGACGATAACTTTAAGACCTACACCGAGGCGTTCGGGGCGACCGGCTGGCGCAACTTCGCCGCGCTGGTCGGCCGCGACAACGTGGCCGAGCAGGACTTTTTCACGACGCTCGGGACGACGCCGCACCTGCTCGCCTATGGCTGCGGGGGCGGGTCCGCCTCCGGATGCAACGGCGTGGGCACCACGACGGATTTCGCGCAGAAACCGGTCTGGGCGGTCTTCACGCTGCTGTTCGGCAGCTACTTCGGCGACTGGGGCTACGTCAACAACTTCCTGCGCGCCCCGCTGGCCAACGCGGGCTACCCGCTGGTGTGCGGCTGGGCCGGGCGTCCGCACTGGGTCCTGCATCCCATGGGCATGGGCGAAACCATCGGCTACTGCGCCCGGCAGTCGGCCGACAACGTCATCTACGAGCCGACGTACCATTCGCGCGAAGTCCATGTCGGCCTGATGGGCGATCCGACCCTGCGGCTGCACGGGGTGGCGCCGCCGGCCGGCGCCGCCGCCGCGACGGTCGGCCCGGCGGTGACGGTGACGTGGGAGGCCTCCGCCGACGCCGGCGCGCCCGGATTCCTCGGATACCATGTCTACCGGGCCGCGGCGCTGGGCGGCGCCTGGGACCGGCTGACGGCCGATCCGCTGGCCGGCGCGTCCTGCACGGACGCGGCGCCGCCGGCCGGCGCGCTCTACATGGTGCGGGCCGTGCGCCGGCAGCCGGCGGCGTCGGGAACCTACGAGAACTTGAGCCAGGGCGTGTTCGCCGTGGCCGACAACACCCCGCCGACGATCGGTGCGATCGCCGACCAGGCGACGGTCGAGGATGTCCTTTCGGCGACGGGAAGCGTGACGGTCGCGGACGCGGAAACGCCCGCCGCGTCGCTGTGGCTGACGGCCAGCGCGTCCGACCCGGCGCTCGTGCCGCCGGGGAACGTCGTGTTCGGCGGCGCCGGCGCGGCGCGCACCGTGTGGGTGGCGCCCGCCGCGAACCGCTCCGGCATCTGCACGGTCACGGTGACGGTCTGCGACGGGTTCCTGAGCGCCAGCACCGGCTTCGTGCTGACGGTCCAGGCGGTCAACGATCCGCCGGCGCCCGTCAATGTGACGCGCATCGTGACGATCGACGCCCCGAGCACCGCCGTGACGCTGACGGCCACGGACGCGGACGGCGACCCGATCACCTTCGGGCTGGCAACGGCGCCCACCAACGGGACGCTGGCCGGCGCGCCGCCGTCGCTGACCTACACGTTCACCAACCCGCCCTATGCCGCCGACGGCTTCCGCTTCACCGCCTCGGACGGGATGGCGGCGGCGACCGGCACGGTGACCATCACGATCCGGTATCCCGTCGCGATCGCGCAGCAGCCGCAATCCCGGACGAACGACCTGGCGACCGAGGCGACGTTCACGGTGGCGGCGGCCGGCACGACCCCGTACTACTATCGCTGGTTCAAGAACGGATCGGCGCTCTTCACGACGACGGCCACCAACCCGACCTGCGTCATCACGTCGGTCACGGCGGCCGACGCGGGTCTGTACCATTGCCGGGTCTCGAATATCCTGAACACCGTGACGAGCCAGACGGCGATGCTGGCGGTCAACGCCCAGCCGTCGCTCGCCACGCTCGCGCCGACGCAGGTCATGGCGCAGTCGGCCTGGCTGGGCGGGACCATCGTGGCGACCAACGGGTATCCAGTCCTCGAGCGCGGCGTCGTGTGCGGCACGAACGCCGGGACGCTCTGGGCGGACGGGCAGCGCTATGCCGAGACGGGCGTCTTCGGGACGGGCGCCTTCGGGTTCCTGGCGACCAACCTGGCGGCGGGGCGGACGCAGTATTTCCTGGCCTACGCGGCCAGCGCGGCCGGAACGAGTTCCACCGTGGCGCGCGCCTTCCTGACGCGGCCGGCGGCGCCGATCGCGCGGCCGCCGGCCAACGGAACGCTCGCGGCCTTCTGGGCGAATTGGGAGGCCGTCCAGGGCGCGACGAATTACCGGCTCGACGCGGCCGCGGACCCCGGCTTTACCGAGTCCCTGCCCGGATACAGTAACCGGATCGCCGGCCTGGCGCTGACCTGCGGGGTGACGGGACTCCAGGCGCGGACGGCGTATTACTACCGGGTGCGCGCGGAAAACGCCACCGGGCCGAGCGCCGACTCGGCCACCCAGACGGTCACGGCGGCCGCGCTCGAAGCGGCGCCGGGGCTCCTGGCGTTTACGGGGACCTATGGCGGCGCCGACCCGGCGGCGCAGACGGTCACGGTCAGCAACCGGGGCCAGCGCGGCCTGGCCTTCAGCCACGCGGCGGCCTACGCGCCGGGAGCAGCGGGCTGGTGGACGCTGGCGCCCGCCGGCGGCGTGCTGGACGGCGGCGCGGCGACGACGCTGGCCGGAACGGTCAGCCTGGCCGGTCTGGCGGCGGGAGTCTACGCGGTCACCAACACGCTCGAGGCCCCGGAAACCACCAACGGGCCGGTGTGTGTCGTCGCGACCTTGACCCTCGGGAAGGCGGACCAGGCGATCACCGGGTTTGCGCTGACCAATGGCGCGGCGTTCGTCGCCACGGACACCGTGGCGCTGGCGGCCCAGGCCGGTTCCGGATTGCCCGTGGCCTTCGCGGTCGCGAGCGGTCCCGGTCTGATCCAGGGCGCGGTCTTGCAGTTCACCGGGGCGGGCACGGCGTGCGTGACGGCCAGCCAGGGGGGCGATGCCAACTGGAACGCCGCCGCGCCGCTGACGAGCACGCTGGTCGTCGTCCAGGCCGCGGCGAGCGTGCGCCTCGGGGCGCTGGCGCACGTCTATGACGGAACGGCGAAACCGGTGACGGTCGCCACCGAGCCGCCCGGCCTGACCGTGGCGGTGTCCTACAACGGCCAGCCGGAGGCGCCCGCGCTGGCGGGAACGTATGCCGTGGCCGCCGCGGTCCAGGACGCGCTCTACCAGGGCAGCGCCGGCGCCACGCTCGTCATTGCCAAGGCCGCGGCCGAGGTCCTGATGGCGGACCTGCGCCAACCCTATGACGGCACGCCGCGCGCGGTGTCCGTCGCCTCCTTCCCGCCGGTCCAGTCGATCGTCGTGACCTATGACGGCCAGGCGGCGGCGCCGGTCCATGCCGGGCGCTACACGGTCGTCGGGCGGGTGGCGGACCCCTGCTACCGGGGCGCGGCGACCGGGACGCTCGTCGTGGTGCCGGCGGCGCAGACGATCGCCTTTGCGCCGATTCCCGACCAGGTGGTCACCGCCAAGGTCCGGCTGGCGGCCACGGCGTCATCGGGGTTGCCCGTGGCGTTCTTGGTGCGGGCCGGCCCGGGCGTGATCCAGGCTGGCGCCATGCTGGCGTTCACCGGCACGGGACGGGTCGCCGTGGCGGCCACCCAGCCCGGCACTGCCAACTGGGAGGCGGCGCCGACGGAGGTCCGCGAGCTCGCCGTGCACGCCGGGCCCGCGCCGATCCGCGGCCTCTGGAATGCCGATTTCGACGGCGACGGCCAGGCCGACCCCGCGGTCTACGACGCGCACAACGGGACCTGGAGCGTCGCCCTCTCGACCGCCGGCTACGCGCGCTTCACGTTCGCCGCCCTGCTCGGCGGCCCCGGCTGGACCGCGGCGCCCGCCGACTATGACGGCGACGGGCTGGCGGACCCGGCCGTCTGCCAGGACGCCACCGGCGCCTGGCAGATGCTGCTGTCGGGCAGCGGATATGCGCTCCGGCGGCGGGACGGCTTGCTCGGCGGCCCCGGCTGGGCGCCCGCCTCGGCCGACTACGACGGCGACCGGCGCTCGGAATACGCCGTTTATCAGGAATCCAGCGGCGGCTGGACACTCCGGCTTTCGTCCGGCGGCGATGCCTTGCTGGCCTTGCCCGCCTTCCTTGGCGGCCCCGGCTGGGCGCCCGCCTCGGCCGACTACGACGGCGACCGCCTGGCCGACCCCGCCGTTTACCAGCGCGCCGGCGGTACGTGGAAGGTCCTGCTGTCCGGGGCTGGCTACGCGCCCGTGACCTTGCCGCGCTTCGGCGGCGCCGGCTGGGACCCCGTTCCCGGCGACTACGACGGCGACGGCCTGGCCGATCCCGCCCTGCGCGCCGCCGGCGGCAGCCCGTGGCGCCTGCTGCTGTCCGGCGGCGGATATGCCCCGATCTCCGTTCCTTTGGGCCTGTAACGAGTCCGAACCAGGAGCAATGCATGACGACACGCAAGGATCGTAAGCCTGTGGGCGCGGCGCGCCCGTTCGAGTCGGCCTGCTGGATCTGGCACCAGACGCCCTGCGTGGATTTGGTCAACAAGTTTATCCAGGCGCGCCGGACGTTTGCCCTGGAGCGCGTCCCGCGCCGCGCCGAGTTGCGGATCACGGCCGACAGTGCCTACCGTCTGTTCGTCAACGGGCGCCGCGTGGCGCAGGGGCCGGCGCGCGGGTTCCAGCGCGCCTGGCCCTTCGACCGCGTCGAGATCGCGCCGTTCCTGCGCCGGGGCGAGAACGTCATCGCGGTGCTGGCGCACTGCATGGGCGTGCATTCCGCCAAGTACCTGCACACGGGCTGGGCGGGCTTGATCGCGGACGGCGAGATCGGCGGGACCTCGCTGGCGACGGGGCCGGCCTGGAAGGTGCGCCTGTCCCCCGGCCACTTGCGCACCCACGCGCGCCTGTCGGTGCAGACGGATTTCCAGGAGCACGTTGATGCGCGCCTCGACAACGGGCGCTGGGTCGAGCCCGGCTACGACGATACGGCCTGGGAGAAGCCCATGTGCCCGCACACGTCCTATGCGGAGCCCTGGCCCGGGTTTTCCGAGCGCGGCCTGCCGCCGCTCGACGAGGCCGTCCTGCCGGCGCGCGCGCTCGTCAAGGCGGGCGCCGGCCGGGCGGTCGCGGACGTCGAGGATGTCAGTATCGCGTATTTTACCGGCCAGACCCGCTGGAACGCGCGCCCGCCGCCGCTCCGCCGGGCGGGGCTGTACGGGGCCTTTCGCGCGGCCGCCACGCCCGCGGGCCGCACGGCATCCTATGTCCTGGATGTTGGCCATTACGTGGTGGGGTTTCCGATGCTCGAGGTCGCGGGCGCGCGCGGCGGGGAGGTCCTCGACCTCCTGCTGTGCGACATCGTCGGGCCGGACGGCGCCCCGGTGGTGAGCGATCCGCGCCCGGACGTGAATGCCATGTCGCTGGGGCACCGCCTGGTCCTGCGCCGCGGGACGACCCGGCACGAGGTCTATTTTTACTCCGGGTTCCGCTATCTCGTCGTCACCGTCCGCGGCGCCGCGGCCCCGCTGCGTATCCGGGCGGCCGTCCGGACGATCGCCTACCCGCTGGACCGGCGGGCGGACTTCCATTCGAGCGACGCGTCCATGAACCGGATTTACGCGGCGTGCGTGCGCTCGCTGGCATGCTGCATGCAGGACGCCCTGTGCGACGATCCCCAGCGCGAACAGGGCCAGTGGTGGGGCCTGCGCGGGGCGACCAACACCGCCCTCTACCTGCTCGACGATCCCCGCATCCTCGCGCGCGGGCTGAAGCAGATCGGCCAGCAGACGGCCCCGAACGGCCTGGTCTACCCGGTGGCGCCCTCGATGCTGCACAACTGGGTGCTGCCGGAAATCAACTGCACCTGGGTGTCTAATTTCGGCGACTATTACGACTGGACCGGCGATATCAACGTGTTCCGCGAGTCCGCCGGGTCGGTGCGCGGCGCGCTGGACGTCCTGGATGCCGAGGCCCGCGGCGCGGGCGGACTGCTGCCCTCGGATTTCAGCGGCTACACGTATCGCCTGGGGTTGAGCCAGCCCCGCCTGTTCATGACCGGGGCCGCGCGCTTCTCCATGGTCCACAACCTGCGCTATCTCGAGGCCCTTCGGACTGCCGCCCGGTTGTGGCGCGTCGCCGGGTCCGCGGGGCAGGCGCACCAGGTGGCGGCGCGCGCCCGGGCGCTCGAGCGCCAGATCCGGGCGCGCTTCAGCCTGCCGCGGTTCCCGTATTTCCGCGACGTGCTCTCGCCGCGCTTCGAGCCGATTCCACCGCCCAGCCCGCACTTCGAGTATGCCATGATGTCCGACGTGCTGCTCCTGGGACTGGCCGGCGCGCATCGCCGCGACCTGGCCGCGGCCCTGTGGGACGCGCTGCAGCAGGTGGGGGTCGCCTACGGCCCGGGCACGTTCCGGCCGGCGCCGTCCGCGCTCTACTATCCCCTCCACGCGCTGTACCAGTCGGGCTACCGCCGCGAGTTGCTCGACTATATCCGGCGGCTCTGGCGCATCTGGACCGAGGAGCGCGGCCTGACCACCATTCCCGAGCACTGGTGGTTCGATCCGAAGCACGTGGCCAGGTGCTCGGGCGCCTATTGCCACGCCTGGGCCACGTTTCCCATCGAGTTCCTGGCGCTGATCGCCCTCGGCGTGCGGCGCGCGGCGGTCGGCTGGCGCGCCATGCGCTTCGCCCCGGATTTCTCGGCGCTCGATGCCGCGTCCGGTTGCGTGCCGACGCCGCTGGGATACGTCGAGGTCGCCTGGCGCCGCGCCGGGGAGCGCGTCCGCGGCCGCCTGGCGGCGCCCCGCGGCATGACGGTCCTGCTGGACCTTGGCGGGCGGACGGCCCGGCGCGAAGGCCCGTTCGTCGAGCGCTTCGACCTGCCGGCCGGCCGCGGCCACGCGCGTCCAGAGCGCCACCGTTAGCGCGGGCGTCATCGGCAACCTGCTCGCCACGGTCCGTGGGGGGTTATCCCGCGGCCGACTCGCCGAGCAACCAAGCGGACGCCGGCTGCCAGATGAGCGGCGAGGGGAGCGGGTCAGTCGGTGGCATACTGTCGGCCGTCAGGAGGAGAGCGGTGGCGTCGGGTTCCGCGTTCGCCGCACGGACCAGAGCGCGGACTTCGCGTTGCCACGTGGTCTCGTTCCGAACCTCGGCGGAGACTTGCACCAGCCACACGCGCCCTTCGGGATCGCGGGCGCGGAAATCCACCTCGTGGCCTTCGTCGGTGCGAACATAAGCCACCTCGCATCCGCGGCGTTCGAGTTCCACGAGCACCGCGGTTTCCAGGGCGCGCCCCAGATTCGCTCGCCCCGTGCGTTCGTAGACGGGAATCAGACCCGGATCGACCGGATACGCCTTGCGCGGGTTCACCATCCGTTGCCGTTCGGACGCCGTGTGCAACGCGACGGTCCGCACCAGGAAGGCATCCTCCAGATGCGCCAAGTACTCATGCAGGGTGTTCTTCCCGACCGCCAGCCCTTGCGACTGGAGGGCATGGTAAAACTTTTCCACGCTGAACGCGGATGCCGGATTCCCAAGCAGATGACGGAGCAGCCAGCGGAGCGCGGCGGTGTTGGTCACCCCATGCCGCTCGATGACATCGCGCAAGATGGCCACGTCGGCGTACGTGCGCAGCAACGCCATGCGATCGCGGGAGGTCAGGCGCTGCGCCTCCGGAAACCCACCCTCGGCCAGATATGTCCGGAAATGTTTTTCCAAGGCGGACCGCGCCGCCTTGGCAAGCCCGGTGAACGGCTTGTCGGGTTCGGCCCGGATGTGGCGCAACGCCTCACGGAATGAAAACGGATGGACCAGCACCTCCATCGCCCGGCCGCGCATACTCGTGGCGACCTCGCGACTCAACAGGCGGGCCGAAGATCCCGAGAGGAACAGGTCGATCCGCTCGGTGTCTATCAGGCGCCGGATGAAGGCTTCCCAACCCGGCACCACTTGGATTTCGTCCAGAAAGAAGGTCACCGTCCGCCGTTCGCGCCATTCCGGGTGGATCGCAAAATACTCTTCTACAAGACCTTGCAAATCCATCGCCGTCATGCCCGTCAGGCGCTCATCCTCGAAATTGAAGTAGAGAAGCGCCTCGCGCGGAGTCGAAGCTCGCACGCGGTCGGCCAGACATTGCCAAAGGAATGTGGTCTTGCCGCTGCGGCGCATCCCGATCACGGCCATGGCCTTCCCAAAGACGTCGGGGAGATGCACATCCCGCCGGGTGAAATCGGGAATAGCCGCGGACAGCCCGTCCGCCACTTTGGCGCGCAGGATCGACTTATATGGACTGTTCATAAGGGAGAAAATAGCACGCGATTCTCCTTTTGCAAGAGCGAAATAAGAACGCGGTCTTCCGGCCCGCGCCGATGGGCGCTGTCCTATCGGCCAGCATTGCCGGCCCCACCGTGGCTGCACGCCAATCATGGGCCTTGACATCCGGTTGCGCCCCATGGCATAACACCGCGGGTGACGGGCAAGACCAGCACCCGGGACGCGGGCGCAGGCGCGCGCGGTCCGGCGGTCGAGGCGGCGAGACGACCCGCGGAAGGAGCGGCCGGTAATGAGCGCGTCGGTGGTCCGAATTCCCTTCGGTCTGCTGGGGCGCTTCATGCGGGACGTCTTTCGGGCGATCGGCGTGCCGGCGGCCGACGCGGCGCTCTGCGCCGACGTCCTGCTGGCGGCCGACCGGCGCGGCATTGACTCCCACGGCGTGGCGCGGCTGAAGGACATTTACTACGACCGGATCGTCAAGGACCGCATCCAGTCGCCCGTGACGCGCTTCGAGATCGTGCGCGACGACCGCGCCTGCGCCGTGGCGGACGGCCACCACGGCATGGGAATGGTGATCGCCCACCGGGCGATGACGCTGGCGATCCGCAAGGCGCGCGCGCATGGGCTGGGAATGGTGGCGGTGCGCAACTCGACGCACTACGGCATCGCCGCCTACTATCCCCTGATGGCTTGCCGGGCGAACATGATCGGGGTCACCGGGACCAATGCCCGGCCGTCGGTGGCGCCGACCTTCGGCGTCGAGCCGATGCTCGGCACCAACCCGCTGGTCTTCGGCATCCCGACCGACGAGCCGTTCCCGTTCGTCAACGACTACGCGACCTCGATCACGCAGCGCGGCAAGATCGAGATGTACGCGCGGCGCGGCCGGCGCCTGCCGCGCGGCTGGGTGGTGGACCGCGCCGGCCGGGCGCGCACGGACGCCGCCGGCGTGCTGGCGGCGCTGGTGGCCGGAACGGCGGCGCTGGCGCCGCTCGGCGGCATCGGCGAGGCCCTGGCCGGCTACAAGGGCTACGGCTACGCCACGGTGGTGGAAATCCTGGCGTCGGCGCTGCAGCAGGGCGCCTGCCTGAAGGCGCTGGCCGGGCGCGACGCCGCCGGCCGCAAGGCGCCCTACCGGCTGGGGCATGTTTTCCTGGCGGTGGACATCGCCGCGTTCTGCCGGCCGGCGGCCTTCCGCCGGGCGGCCGGCGATCTGCTGCGGGCGCTGCGCGCCTCGCGCCGGGCGCCCGGCGCCGCGCGCATTTACACCGGCGGCGAAAAGGAACACCTGGCCTGGCTCGACCGCCGCGCCCGGGGCGCGCCGCTGACCCGCGCGACGCAGCGCGAGCTCGTCGCCATGCGCGACGAGACCGGCCTGCGGCGCTACCGCTTTGCCTTCGAGCGCTGAGGCGTCGCCGGGATAACGGTTTGTTGTTTTTGGATACTCGACGAGCTTGCCGAACCCCGGCGTTCGAGTACCGTCGAGGAC
>CAZEVX010000107.1:0-10688 GCA_964515705.1 uncultured Verrucomicrobiota bacterium
ACCGTTGTTGAGCGGGGTTGATGGTCGTTGAGTGTCGTTGATCAAAAAAACCGTTACCGCGCGACACAATTCCTTTCAAGCAGAATGGCGGTTGCCCGTTCCCTTGGTGTGATTTCTTGTTTTTGAATCCTGGCGGCCTTTTGCCGCTTTCGGTTCCGGACCGGGCGCGGGGAGCGCGCGTCCAACCGAGTCGCGGCATAAATCGAGACATCTTCTTTGCCCGATATCCGCGGCAGTTCAGGCATCGGCCGGTATCTCGAAGGTGTTAAGAACGGCGCACTTTAGAACTTACCCCTCCCGATCCATTCTCCCAACGAAACCTTCGTATACTTCTTGCCTTCGTGGATAATTCTTTCAGGTCCATGCCAACTAAGGCACTAATTCACTCGCGCACTAATGCACTTCCCTCCCCCCCTCCCTCCGGTCCCCGCCGCCTCCGCCTCAGAACTCCACCCGCATGGGTTTCTTCAGCGCCAGGCCGGCGCACAGGCTCAGCGCCAGCAGCGCCGTGAGCCAGTCCGCGCGTATCCCGAAATAATTATAATCCGCAACGGGGTAAGCCACCCCGATGTGCTCAACCGCCCCACGCAAAGGCGCCTCTCCGGGATATAAGACCCGGTTCCAGAAACCCCGGCCGCGTTGCGCCGTGACCCGCCGCAGCCCGCCGTCCACGCACAGCCGCTTGACATCGTCGACCCCGGCACCAGACAGGCGCAGGCGGAATGTCCCGTCCGTCTGACCAGCGCGCACACGCCAGACGCGCTCGCACGCCTCAGGCGTGGCCACGGAAGCCTCTACCCGCAGACCGCCGCCCTCCGCTGCCAGCGCCAAGCCCTCGACCACGCCCGCGCGCTCTGCCCGCACCACCACCATCACCGCCTCGCCCTGCCGCAGGGAACGCGGCCCGAACCATTCGTGAGCCTGCACCAGCAGCAGTGCCATCGGCACGAGACTGACCGCAAGAGGCCGCAGCATGACGCTGAAATAGATCAGGCTCGCGGCCATGGCACGCCCAACGGAAAAGAGCCCGCCCACCGCGTCCTCGCGCCACAGCCACAGCTCCATCACGCGCGCAAGGGCGCGGTCGCGCGCCACCGCGATCCGTTCGGGACGCGACGCGACCTTGAACAGCGCCAGCGCCGCCAGCGCGGTCAACACCGAAAACGCGGCCAGCGCCGCCTCCGGCGGCAGATATCCCAACGCCGCCATCAGCGCATCCATGATGGAGTTCACCACGTTCACTTCAGATAGCCCAGCCCCCGCAGCCGTTCGCGTATCTCCTCCTCGGTGGCATGCTCGCCCGCGTCGGCCACCGCCGCCTCGAGCACATGCGTCACGTATTCCTCCACAGAGGAGTATCCCTTCTCGTCCGCCTGCTTGACCAGCAGATCATACAGCGCCTTGTTAACCTTGATCTTGGGCTCAAACATTTTCCTCTCCCTCCAGTTGCCAGCCACGGCCGTCCATATACCCCGGCACCGGCAGTTTCCATAACTTCAAAAGTGTCGGCGCCACATCCGCCAGATGCGGCCCGCCCGCGCCAAACGCCAGTCTGCGGTTGCTGAACAAAACCCCCGGCACCTCCAGCCGGTCCACGCAGTGATCCCCGCACCACTTGCTGTCGTTGTCGGAAAAAACCGCGCCGGCCGTGCCGCCCACCGCCGTGTCCCAGGAGTGGCGGTAGCCGCTGCGCCAGCCGATCACCAGATCCGGCGCGCGTTTCGTATACGGCCCGGCATACACCTCGGCGCCATCATAAACCGTGCGCGCCACGCGCTCCCCGGTCGCCGGATCAATCAGCTCCCGCAGCCGTTCCGCCAGCTCGCGCTTGAGCGCTTCCGCTTCGGCGCCGGCCGCCACAATGCCCCGCGCCTCGCGGCCTTTCAGATTCAGATACACGCCGGCCAGCCCGAAACTGTAGGCGCGCGTGCGCGACCAATCGACATGCGCGAAGTACTCGCCCGCGCCTGCTTCCCCCTCTTTCTCCACCAGATATCCCTGCTCGCGCAGCCAGGCGTTGACATGCACGCAGCGCCGGAATGCGGTGAACCCGTGATCCGAAAGCACCAGCAGCAGATCGCGCCGCCCCGTCCGTTTCAGCACACGGCCCAACATCGCGTCGCAAAGCTCGTAGGTCGCGTCGATGCGCGCGTCCGCGGACGCGTCGATCCCTTCGTCAGCGCTCAGAACCCTGGGCCCAGAACCTAGTTCTACCGGTGCTGCCGCGACTGGCGACTGGCGACCCGCGACAGGCGGTATAAATTCCCGGTCCATGCCCATTCGTGTTAATTCGTGTCCATTCGTGGTTCCAACCCCCGGTCCCTGCCCCTCCCCCTCCCGCCGCATGAACATGTGCTGCATGCGATCGGTGATGTCAAACACGCAGACCAGCGCGCCGTGCCGCGTCAGGCGCAGCGCCTCGAAGAACATGCGCTCGCGCTCGTAGTGGATATCCAGTGCCTGACGCTCGAACTGCGCGTCGCTCAGCACCCCCTCGGTCAACCCCCAGGTGTCCTCGGCCAGCCCCAGCGTGGCGAACGGCCCGATCAGACGCGACAGGTAGACGCTGAACGAGGCCGGCCAGGCCACCGGCATGGCGGGATGCCCCGGGTCGATGTTGACCGGCGTCACGTACAGCCTGAAGCGCGGCGACAGCTCCAACAACAGAAAACGCGCTATGCCGCGCACACGCCTGCGGCCGTGACGGAAGGTCAGCGCCACCCACGGCGTGTACTCGCCGACGCGCAGCCGGATTGACACGCCGCCTGCCCGCAGCAGCGCCTCGGACGCGACAGAGCGCGTCCCTCCAGAATAAGCCGGGCCTCCGTGTCCATCCGTGTCCATCCGCGGTTTCGGATCAGCCGGGCCTGGAGGGACGCGCTCCGTCGCGTCCGCCGCATCATTCTTCCACCGCACTTCCAGCGCCGCCTCCAGCGTGCGCCCGTCCAGCGTCGGACCCGGCAGCGCGCAGCGCACCACCCCGGCCTGGCGCGTGACGCGCACACGCCGTCCGCCGGTGAACCGGCATGCCTCGCCCTCTTCCTCGAAAAGCGTGAACTCTCCCTGCGTGCCGCGCAGGTCGGGAGCGCACATGGCCGAGAGCGAGCGCCCCCTGAACGGCTCCGGCGGATAGGTCAACGGCACCCGCAGCACGGTGCAGGACACGCCGCCCTCGCCCAGAATCTTCCAGAACGGCTTGCTCTTGCGCAGCAGCACTGTCTCGGGACGCCCCTTGCGGTCTTTCACCAGCCGGGCGGACGAAAGCTCCGGCAGATAACTGTTGAAGTCACGCGACAGGAAATCGTAGATGCCGTGCTTGCCGGGATTGACTCCGGTCGTGAAGGTCGACCACGCCACCGGCGAGATCGGCGGGCAGGTGCTGCCAAGCGGCGCGAAACTGCCTTGCTCCGCCAGCGCCTTGAAGTTGGGCAGCCGCCCCGCCTCCATCAGCCGCCGCGCCCGGCGCGGGTCCATGCCGTCTAAGCCCAACACCACGCAGCGCCGGAAAACCCCGCGCGGCCCGCTACGGAAAAGCCCGCCCAGCAACCGGAACGGCAACAGCAGCAGGATCAGCGCGCCCAGCAGCAGCGCCCCGAAGAAGATCAGGAACGATCCCATCACCGCGAAACCCGCCCCCGGCCCTATGTAACAGAGAAAGTTCATTAGCCCTTAAACCTTAAACGTTAAAACTACCCTCCCCCAACTCGTAACTATTCACTATTAACTCTTCACTCCTATCTCTTCATCTCTCCCCCTACTCCGCCCGCTTGCGGTAGAGCTTCGGGTCGACCGCCGCACGCATGGCCGCCTCGTCCAGGCCGCCGCCCAGGGAAGCGTTCAGTCCCGCCGCCGCCGCCGCCGGGTCTTCCAGCATCCGGTTGTAGTTCACGTAGGTCACCTGGATCTCCGGCCGCGTCTTGAGCCAGGCCTTGCAGGCCGCCACCTCCGCCGCCAGCGCCGACACCAGCGCGTGGCCCTTGGCCCTTCCGCCAGCCTCGCTCCGGCCCAGCCGCTCCAGCATGGCGTCCTGCGACGCCGCCACCTCTTTCAGTGCGCGCTGCATGAAAACCACCCGGCACGCCAGTCCGGCCGGCAGGTCGTACAGCAGCTTGTAAACCATCTTGACCGCCCGGCCCTCGGCCTGCGTCAGCCACGAAGGATCATCGCGCGTGCACTTGACCGGCTCGAACTCGTAATACCCGTTGGGGTTGTCGCTGTCCGCCGCGCGCTCGTTGTCGGTCAGCGCCGGAATCCCGCCCGCCTCCAGCACGCGCATCATCATCGAGGTGCCGCTGCGCGGCAGCCCCGAAACTATCGTGATCTCCTTGTCGCCCATAAGCCGTCTCTTTCTGGTTGATCGGTCGGATCGGTCGGATCGGACCGATCACAAAATATCGTCAGCCCGGCGCCAGCGCGCCGGTGATCACCGCCGCCAGATCCTCCAGCCCGGGCCGCTCCAGCCCGGTCGGGCGGCTGCTGAAAAGGCAGCCGCGGCAGAAGGCGGGGTCGATGCAGTGGTCGCCGCTCCAGGGGTCGGTGTTGTCCAGATAGACCTCGCGCGGGTAACGCCCCAGGATCGTGTCCCAGGAGGCGCGCCAGTTGCGGTGGTAGCCGATGATCATGTCCGGCGCGTTGCCCGTTTCGGGTCCGCTGTATACCTCCTCCGGGAAAAACACGCGGTGCACCGGCCGGCCGCCGGTCGCGGGATCGACCGCCGCCTCGAGCTTGCGCGCGATCTCCTCGCGCACGGCGCGGAAATCGCCCGGCTTGACCGCGCCCTCGGGCTCGCGGCCGGCCAGGTTCAGGTACAGGCTGTTGATGCCCAGACCGTAAGCCCGGGTGCCGCCCCATTTGACGTCGCCGAAATATTCTGTCGCGCCGCGCGCGTCCGCCGACGCCGGCACGGCGTAGCCGTTGTCCATCAGCCACGAGTTCAGGTTGAACTGCCGCCGGAAACTGCCGAAGCCGTGGTCGGACAAGGCCAGCACCAGCGTCTCCGGGCCCTCGTTGCGCAGCACCTCGCCTAGCACGCGGTCGAGTTCCTCGTACAGCCACGGCAGATAGTCGCCGTGCCGCGCCGCCAGCTCCGGCGTGTAGAGCGGATGCCCCTTGTCGCGCGCGCGCCAGAAGGCGTGGGAGTTCAGGTCCAGGCTGGAGAAGTAGAAGAAGAACAGCCCCTCGCGGAAGCGCGGGTACTCGCTGTGGAACATGCGCACGCTCTCCTGGTGCACGAAGAGCGATTGCTCGCGGAAGGTGTCGTCGGTCAGCACGCCGGCCGAGAGCGCGCTGGTGTCCTCGGCCATGCCCTGGGTGTAGAAGCGGCCCATGCGCCGCGCCAGCTCGCGCGAGTACCCCGGCGGCGTGGTCAGCGGCATCGCCGGGTCGGCCGGGTCGATATTCACCGGCGAGACGTACAGCTCGAAGTCGTCGCGCGCGCTCTTCAGGAAGAAGCGGCACTCGCCCGCCACCGAAACCAGGCGCGGCACCATCTCGTAGCGCACCTGCACCCAGTCGCTCCACTCGCCCTCGCGCAGGATGAAGTCGTTTCCCTGGATCGTCACCCGCACGGCGCGCCCGCGCGCGTCGCGCCGGATCAGCAGCGGCACGGTCACGTGGCCACCCTCCGCCGCGAAGCCGTTCGCCGGACCCGGCAGCGCGGTCTCGATCACTTCGCCGCGCACCCGCACGCGCTCGATGTGGCCGCCGGAGACATCGCGCGTGCGCTCGCCGATGCGGTCGGTGTAGGCCGTGAAGATCCCGTAGCCGCCGTGCAGGTCCGGCGTGCCCAAACCCGAAAGCGTGCGGCCGCGCGCCGGAACCGGCGGGAAGTTGGCAGGGATGCGCAGCACCGTGCAGGACACGCCGCGCGCCTCCAGCTCGCGCCAGAGGGTCGGCCCGCGCCGCAGGTTCTCCATGCCGCCGCCCGTGAGCGGAAAACGGTAGCCGCCGAACCGCAGCGCGCGCCCGTCCGCGGCCAGCCGCGAGGTCGCGAGGTACGGCACGCGCGTGGCCGCCTCGCGCGCGATGAAGTCGAAGATGCCGTGTGTGCCGGGATTGCCGCCGGAGATGAAGTTCGACCACGCCACCGGGCTCTGCGGCGGGGTGGAGGTGCCGAGCTCGGAGAAGAGGCCCCGCTCCGCCAGACGGCGGCAGTTCGGCAGCCGCCCGTCCCGCATCAGTTCGCCGGCGAGCGTCGGGTCCATGCCGTCGAAACCCAGCACCACGCAGCGCCGCGCCCCGCGCCGGCCGCAGCCGCCCGCCACCGCCAGCGCCGCCCCGGCTCGCACAAACTCTCTGCGTGTGACAGACATGCGGCAAGGATAGCAGATAAAGCGTGTTGGTGCATCAGGTAAGAGAGAAGTCCGACCCGTCCGACCCGTCCGACCTGTCAGACCCGTCCGACCCGTCCGACCCCGTCCGACTTTCATTCCCTCTTCACTCTTCCCTAGTAACTCTGCTATAATCAGCGGCATGAGGACGCTCCGACACATTCCGGGCGCGGCTTGCCTGGCACTGGCATTCGCGGCGCGGGCGTACACCGCCGCGCCGTTCGAGAACTACCAGGCCATCCTGGACCGTATGCCCTTCGGCGCGCCGCCGCCGCAGTCAGCCGCGGGCGCGGACGCCGACGCCGCCGGAACCCAGACGGCCGCCGCACTCCAGGCCGAGCAGGAGAAACTCGCGGCCAAAATCAAGATGTCGTGCGTCAACGTCACCCCCGACGGCGGCGTCGCCGTGGGCTTCACCGACCTCTCGCAAAACCCGCCGCGCGACTGCTACCTGCGCGTCGGCGCCGCCGCGCACGGCTGGTCCGTGCTCGACGCGGACTATGACGCCGAGACCGCCACGATCGAGAAGGACGGCGTGGCCATCACGGTCAAGCTCGGCCGCGGCCTGATCGGTGGCGTCGCCGCGGCACCCGTTGCCCAAGCAGCGCCGGCAAACCCGGCCGCATCGGCAACCCCGGCAGTGACAGCGGAGTCGGCCGCCCCGCAAGAGCCCGCCGAGCCGCCGCCCATGATCGTGCAGTACGCCCGGCTGCGCGCGATCGAGCTGGCCGGCGGGCCGCCCATGCCGAATGTCTCGCTCGCCACCATCCCGCCGGAGAAACAGGCCGAGCTGGACCGGGAACGCCAGAAGATCCGCGATCTGCGCAAACGCGGTGTCAACACCCGCTTCTACCACGAAAGCCTGCAGGCCAAAATGATCGCGGCCGAGCAACAGCGCCAGGCCGAGGATCAGGAAAAGCTCGCCGACATGGAAGAGATCGCGCGCGCGATCGCCCAGGAAGAACTCGAGCGCCGCGCGCAAGAGCAGGCCGCCGCTGCGGCAGGAGCCCCGCAGTAATGACGGGGCACGCGGCAGTGCCACAAAACAGTCCGACCCGTCAGACCCGTCCGACCTGTCCGACCTGTCCGACCCGTCCGACTTCCTTGCCGTGCCTTGCGTGGCTCTTCGCCATTTCGCTGGCCGTGCGGCTGGCGGCCTGGTTGCTGGTGACGCGCTCGGACACACCGCTCTTCGCCGACGAGCCGCTCTACGCCGGCCTGGCGCAGGGCTGGGGCGCGCTCTTCAGCGCGCTGGCCTCCGGCCGCTGGCCTGACGCCGCCCTGCTGGAGCGCGTCTACGGCCACGGCGTCTGGCCGCCGCTGCACCCCATGCTGCTGGGCCTCGGCGGCCTCTGCGGCGGCGTCTCAGGCGCGCGCCTAGCCATGGCCCTGCTCTCGGCCTGCGCCACGCCGCTCCTGTTCCGGCTGGCGCGCCAGTGCGGCTTCAGCCGGCGCACCGCCCTGGCCGCGGCCCTGCTGCACGCGCTCTATCCCGAGTGCGTGGCCTTCTCGCACTATCTCTGGAGCGAGTCTTCCTTCGCCTTTTTCCTGCTGGCCAGCCTCAGCCTGAGCCTCTCCGCCGCCGACGCCGCAGGGCGGCGCGGCATCGCCCTGGCCGGCGCGGCCGGCGCGGCGCTCGGCTGCGCCGCGCTCTGCCGCGCCTCCCTCCTGCCGCTCGTGCCGCTCCTGCCGCTCTGGTGGATCTGGGAACAGGCAAGGGAGCAGAAGGCCGGGGAGGGTTTGTCGGACAAGTCCGACTCTGTCCGACCCGTCCGACTCCGTCTGACCCCGTCAGCCTTGTCCCTCCTGCCGCGCATCGCCGCTCTTTTCGCGGCCTTCGCCCTGGTCAGCGCGCCGTGGCTGGTCACCCTGCGGCTGCGCGAGGGCGCCTGGAAACCCTTCTCGACCTCAGGCGGCTACAACCTGCTGCTCGGTAACCACCCCGACACCCCGCCGGGACTGGGCTCGGCCTGGGGCACCTTCATCTACCGCGGCGGCGCCGCCGACCGCATCGCCGCCGCCGTGCGCGCCCGCGCCGGCGCGGGGGCCGGAACCTCGGCGCTCTGGGTTTTCGCGCAGGACGACGCCTGCCGCGAAATGGCGCGCGCCGAGATGCGCCGCGACCCGGGCGCCGCCGCCGCGCGCGCCGCGCGGCGCGGCCTGCTGCTGACCGCCCCGGACATCTTTCTGCCGCGCCATATCTTGAACCTGATCTACCGTCCCATGCCGGTGGCTGTCGCCGCCGCGCTGCTGGCGCTCGGCTTCCTGGCCTGGAACGCGGTCATGCTCGGCTCCGCCGCCGCCTTGCTGGCGCCGCGCAAGCCGCCGCGCTTCTGGCTGCTGCTGACCGCCGCCGCCCTGCTCGTGCTGCCCGCCCTGGCCACCATCAGCGTCTCGCGCATGCGCTTCGCCTCGACCCTGCTGCTGATGCCATGCGCCTGCCACGGCTTCGCCGCGCTCCGCTCTGCGGGCTGGACACGCCGCGCCGCCGCCGCCGCCCTCTTCGCGGCGGCCTGCGCCTGCGGCCTCTGGCAGACGCGGCTCTCGCTGCGGCACTTCACGGTGCCATCGACCCACTACGCGCCGTTGATCCGCGCGCTGGCGCGTCTGCGCCTGGCGCCGCCGGAGACCTACGACACGATCACCGTGCGGCGCGGCGCGGGCGGGCCGGACCGCGTGGGCGTCAGCCTGGAGAGAGCGCCCGGCGCGGAATTTATCAGCCAGGAGCGGGCGCGGCGCGTTATGCTGCCGCTGCCGCAGGGACGCGGCGCGACGCTGCTGCTGCGCTCGCGCAACGCGCAAGAGATGCGGCTGCGCTGGCAGGGCCCGGACGGTTCCCGCGGCGAGACGCGCCTAATGCCCGGGCGTTTCGACTGCCGCTGGCATGACACCGGCGTGCCGGGCGTCCGCGCCGCGGTCCGCGGTGTGAACTACAGCAAAGGCGCCGCACCGTCAGACTAGTCCGACCCGTCAGACCCGTCCGACCCGTCCGACCTGTCCGACCTGTCCGACCCGTCCGACCTGTCCGACCCGTCCGACCTGTCCGACCCGTCCGACCATTCCGTCTTTGCCGGAATGTTCACCAGCCCGCGGCATTCCGGCCAGCCTGAGCAGCCCCAGAACGCCTCCCCGGCGTGCGGGCCTGTGCGCGCTGTCCGCTGTCGCATGGGCTTGCCGCAAAGCGGACACGCGGGGCCCTTGTCCGACTTGTCCGACCCGTCAGACCTGTCAGACCCGTCCGACCCGTCCGACTTTCTTGCGGCGCTCCGCGCGGCATGCAGCCGCTCCGTGAAGCCGCCCTGCTCTAGAAAATCGCGCTCTTGGGCTTCTAACTGGCGGCGCAGCAGGTAGGTGGCCTGATGCGCGGCGCAGATCATCGTGTTGGCCGCGGCCTCCGGCTCGGCCTCGGTCGCCAGACCGGCCAAACCGTCGAGAAAGGCCTCGTCGCGCAGCGCGCGGCGGGTTTCCAGCGCCTCGGGCGAGTCCTTGTCCCAAAGCGTCAGCCCGCGCTGGCGCAGGAAGCTCATGTAGTCCGGGATCAGCTCGTCCTTGAGGCTGGCCAGGGCCACGTTGGTCAGTTTCATCTCGGTCTTGCGCGAGGTGGCAGCCGCGCCGCTGCCCTCGCCGATGTTGCGGCTGCCGGAACGCGCGGCCTGCACCATCTGGTCATGTGTGCGCGAGCCCTTGGGAATAAAGCGGTCGCAGAACGCCACGGTGGCGTCATAGAGCGCCTCCGCCACACGGTAGCTGCGCAGATGACGGTAACCGCCCGACGGCAGCAGCGCGCCATTTTCCGACCCATTCATGGGCGCATGTTACAGCACGCGCCCCCGTCTGACAAGTCCGACTTTTGTCCGACCCGTCAGACTTGTCCGACCCGTCCGACCTGTCCGACTCGTCCGACAAAAAAAACAAACCCCGGGATTTCTCCCGGGGCCTGTGAATAAAACACCGACAGCGTTTTTTATTTCCGCAGCTTGCGGCGCAGGCCGATAGCAGCCACGCCGAGGGCCAAGAGGGCCATCGAGGTCGGCTCCGGCACCGGCACGAACGCCAGCGGAGTTGTATAGCCGCTTTCAGACAAATTCACCGTCGTCCCACCGTCGGTGTCAGCTAACGCGGTCAGCGTCCAGTAGGTGGGGGTGGCCGCGTTGGCGCCGTTGGCGTAGAGTTCCATGTAGGTCCCCGAGGTGTCGGCCGTGTCCCAGACGCGGTAGAAGTACGCGGTGCCCGCCGGATAGGCCGCGACCGTGTAGCCCTCGCCAGCGTCCCAGACCCCAGAGAACTTGCCCTCGTTGCCGATGGCCTGTGCGATGTGGCTCTTGCCGACGCCGGGCGGGCCAACGAGCAGCACGTCGC
>CAZEVX010000108.1:0-10636 GCA_964515705.1 uncultured Verrucomicrobiota bacterium
CGCGCGGCGGCGCCGGCGATCAAGGGGCCGCATCTCTTCCGTTACTACAACCCGCGGCCGAGCAAGGTCGAGGCGGCCGAGCAGGCCTTCGCGGCCTACCTCGGCGTGCCGCACTGCCTGGCGGTCAACTCCTGCACCTCGGCGCTGATCGCCGCCCAGCGCGCCCTCGGCGTCGGCATGGGCGACGAGGTCATCGTGCCGGCCTACACCTTCTTTGCCACCGCCGCCACGGTCGGCGCCTGCAACGCCATCCCGGTGATCGCCGACGTGGACGACACCCTGACCCTCGACCCGGCGGACGTGGCGCGCCGGATTACCCCGCGCACGAAAGCGATCATCGCCGTTCACATGCGCGGGATGCCGGCCCAGATGGACGCGCTGCAGACGCTCGCCGACCAGCGCCGGATCGCCTTGATCGAGGACGTGGCCCAGGCGGCCGGCGGGTCCTACCGCGGCCGGATGCTGGGGAGCATCGGCACGCTGGGCTGTTTCAGCTTCGACTATTACAAGGTGCTCAACAGCGGCGAGGGCGGGTTCGTCACCACCCGCGACGCCTGGCTGTACACCCGGGCGCAGTCCTGGCACGACTGCGCCGCCTGCTGGCGGCCGAACCGCTACGCCGCCGAGCGGCGCGAGGGCGAACTGTTCTGCGGCGAGAACTACCGCATGAGCGAGCTGCAAGGCGCCGTGGCCCTGGCCCAAATCCGGCGCGCCGGGGCGATCGTCGGCGCCTACCGCGCCGCCAAGCGCCGGGTCGTGGCGGCGCTCGAGTTGCCCAAGGCGGTCGCGCTCCAGCGCGTTGCCGATCCCGAGGGCGACATCGGCACGACCTTGATCCTCTACCTGCCGCACGCCCAGGCCGCCCAGTGGGCCGCCAAGGCTTTGCGCGCCGAGGGCGTGCCGGCCGGCGGCATCTACGACGCCGAAATCAAGGACTGGCACATCTACACTCACTGGGAACACATTCTCGGCCAGAAGGCCGTGGCGCCCGACGGCCTGCCCTGGAGCGGCCTGCCGGCGGCGCAGCGGCCGGTCTACTCGGCCACCATGTGCCCGCGCGCGCTCGATTACCTCGGCCGCGCCGTGGTCATCGGCATCGCCAGACACTGGACGGCGGCCGATTGCGCCGCGGTCGCTGCCGGCATCAACAAGGTCCTGGCGCACCGGCCGCCGGCGGCGTAAGCGCGCGGCGGGGGCGCCCGCGTCCGCGACATTACCCGGGAGCATCGACCATGAAGTTCGGCGTCTGTCTGGAAATGGTGTTTACCGACCGCCCGTTCCTCGAGCGCATTGCCCTGGCCGCCGAGGCGGGGTTCAACCATGCCGAGTTCTGGTTCACCGACCAGACGGCCGCCGAGCGCGGCATGGACCCGCGGCCCAAATCGGCGTCCGCGCTGCGCGCCGCCGCCGCGCGCGCGGGGGTGACGCTGACGAACGCCGTGATCGGCTCCCCGGACGGCCGGCGCGGCGGCGGACTGACCGACGCCGCGCGGCGCCCGGACTGGCTGCGGCGCACGGATGAGACGCTGGCGTTCTGCGCCGAGGCCGGGGTCGGCGCGGCGATCGTCTGCACGGGCAACCGGGTCCCGGGGCTGGAGCCGGCGCGCATGCGCCAGCACGTCCTGGACGGCTTGAAGGCCACCGCCGAGCGCGCCGAGCGGGCGGGCATGACCCTGCTGCTCGAGGTGCTCAACGACAAGGTGAACCACCCGAACTACTTTCTGACCGCCTCGGACGAGGGCGCGGCGCTCTGCCGCGAGGTCGGGTCGCCGCGGCTGAAACTGCTCTACGACTGCTACCACATGCAGATCATGGAGGGCGACCTGACCGGCCACCTGCGGCGGCATCTGGACGTCCTCGGCCACGTGCACGCCGCCGGCCATCCCGGCCGGCACGAGTTGTGGCTGGGCGAGACGAACTACCCGTTCCTGGTCGGCGAACTCGATCGGATGGGCTACGACGGGGTGTTCGCCCTCGAGTACCAGCCGACCCTGCCGTCGCTCGAGAGCCTGCGCCGGACGCTGGCTTACCTGGCTCCTACGCGGGCGCCAGCGGGTTGACGGCCGGACAGCCGCCTGCCGTCGCGCGCTGGCGCCGCCACGACCCGCCACGGTTCGGCCAAGCGCCCCGCGGCGAAGCGCACGCCTTCGGCGGCCAGCCGCGCGAGTTTGAGGCGCAGTGCCGGGCCGGCGCGGCGTCCCTGGAACCCGCCGGGCGACAAGTCGGAGGCGATCACCCGGTGGCAGGGAATACGCGGGGCGTCCGGGTTGCGTTTCAGCGCCTGGCCTACGGCTTGCGCCGAGCGGCAGCCGAGGGCGTCGGCCAATAGGCGGTAGGTGGTGACGCGCCCGCGCGGCACGCGCCGCAGGGCGTCGTACACCCGGCGCGCGAAGGGCGTCGCCGCGCGCGGGCCGCGGCGCGGGGTCTGGTCGGTCCTGGCCATGGGTCCCAGCGGATTCCCTTACCAGAAGTGCCCGGCATCGTCAAATAGGGGTCAGCCCTGTATTTAGTATTTAGCGTATCCCGTGGCGCCGGGGTTCGATGGTTGCCTGAAGCCTGGGCGAAGCAGTGCGGAACCGTCCCGGCACTCGTACCCATGCGCTTAACGCAGTGCCATGCGGTCCCGGCCCCAGAATCCGCCGCGCGATCAGACGCCGCGCGGAGCGCGCCGGCACCATCGTCGGCCGTTTCCGGCTTACGGGAGAGAAATAGGAGCCAACGGGTAATCGCCGCGAAAGAACGCACAGAACGCAGAGAGAGCGAAGGCCGAGGGGGGCGGACACGCGCCGCAGCGCAAAACTGACTGCTGGGGCGCTCCCGCCACTGCCGCCCGACATCGGGGTCGGTATCGAAATCGTGTCTCGATGAAGCGTGTCCTTTCAAAAGGGCTGTTCGCGGAGCCTGGAGGGACGCGCTTCGTCGCGTCCGGCGCAGGTCGGGCCGCTGGATGGTGTCAGCCGCCGCCAGGACGTCGGCGGTCACCGGTATCCGCACGCCGGGCCGGCCACGACGGAGCGTGGCCCTCCAGAGAATGCACGGCGGCGTAATGGACTCCTTGCCACTTGCTCGACGCCGGAGCGGTTCCGCCGGAGGCGTCGCCCCGCCCATCAAACAGGCGTCTTGGGTGGGGCGAGCCCTCCGGGCGAGCCGTCTGTCAGCCGTGATCAGTGATTAGGCTCACGGTCCACGGCCCTTTACGGCTTACGTTTCCGCCGGCCGGGCTGCCGTGTGCCGCAGGACGCGGCCCGGCCGTGCTCCCGTATAGACGCCGTTGTCCACGACCGGCGTGCCGCTGACGAAGACGTAGGGAATGCCTTCAGGAAAGGCGTGGGGATTGGCGTAGGTGGCCGTGTTGCGGACGGTTGCGGGATCGAAGAGCACGAGGTCCGCCCAGGCGCCCTCGCGGAGGACGCCGCGGTCGGCCAGGCCCAGGAAGGCCGCCGGCAGGCCGCTCATCTTGCGGACGGCCGTTTCGAGCGGCATTAGGCGCGGCGCGCGCGCGCAGCGTTCGAGCACCCGCGGATAGGTGCCCCAGGACCGCGGGTGGGCCATGGCCCGGGCCGAATCGAGCGGATAGTGGAAGGCGCCGCCGTCGGTCGAGACCGCGCAGAGCGGATGGCGCAACAGGACGTCGGTTTCCTCGTCGGACAGCCGCACGGCGCCGACGGTGGCCTCGCCATCAGCCGCCTGCAGGCGGCGCAGCAGGTCGCAGAGGTCGGCGGCGCCGAGTCGGGCGACGGCCTCGGCGAGGGTCAGGCCGGCCAGTTCCGGGAAGGACGGGCTGAAGGCGATCGTATGGATTCCGGCCAGGTCTTCGAGCCGCCGGCGGGCCGCGGTGTCGAGGTCTGCCCAGGCGCGCGTCGTGCCGAGGGCGGGATCGATCTGCCGGGCCAGGCGCAGGGTGGCAAAGAGGTCCGTGAACTCCCAGGGATAGGTATCGCAGATCACGGTCAAGCCCTCGGCCCGGGCGCGCTCGAGCAGCGCCAGCGAGTCGGCGGCCTTGCCCCAGAAAGGACGCGGCCAGGCGTGGTGGTGGTTGACGGCCGAGCGGATGCCCGTCGCCCGGGCGATGGCGACGATTTCCTCGACCGACTCGGTCAGCCGTGCGCCGAGGTTGCGGATGTGGGAGATATGCGTGCCGTCGCGGGCGGCAACGACGCGGCACAAGGCAATCAGTTCGTCGGTCGTGGCGCCGGGGGTGTACTGGAGGCCGGTGGCCAGGCCGAAGGCGCCCTCGCGCATGGCGCGGTCCGCCAGGGCGAGCATGGCGGTGAGTTCAGCCGGCGTGGCGGCGCCCGTCGCCCAGCGGTCATCGTCCGTTCCGAGCACCGCCCGGCGCAGCGTGTCGTGCCCGCAGAACGGGAGATAGTGGACCGCGGTCCCATGACGCTCGACCGCCGCCCGCCAGGACGCGAGGCTTGACCAGGTCACCGGCGCGGTCACCAACGGGCTGGGCCGCATCGGGGAGCGCGGCAGGGCGTCGTCCCAGCCGTAGAAGGCGCGCCCGTCGCCGCCGGCGCACTCGGTGGTCAATCCTTGCCGGATGGAGTTGAGCGCGTTGCCGCCGAGCGGGCTGGTCAGGTCGGAATGCCCGTGGAGGTTGATGAAGCCCGGGGCGGCCGCCAGACCGCGGGCCTCGATGACGCGGGTCGCGGTGCCGGGCGCGAGGCCGGCGGCCAGGCGGGCGATCCGGCCGTTGGCAACGAGGATATCGGTGTCGCGGGGCGCGGCGCCCGTGCCGTCGAGCAGGCGCGCGCCGCGCACCAGGATGGCGGGTTTCGGGATCGGGGATGGACAGGGCGGTGGGATTGCGTTAGGGTGCTCGTGCGTTCCGGCATCTTGACGGAGCAGACCCATGACCAATCTCTGGCTGATCCTGATCCCCATCATCCTGGCGGCGGCGATCGTGCTGTTTTTCCGGCTGACCCGCAAGTCATGAGGCCGGCGCGGCGTGCAGGCGCTGGAGGAGCCAGGCCATATTCTGGCCGAGCACCTGCAGGGTGCGCTGGCCCTCGGCGTCCTGTTCGACCTCGCCCTTCTCGCGCCCGATGGCGATGTTCCAGTAGCACGAACCGGGCACGATCATCTGGCTGATCAGGAAGAAATGATTGATCGAGTCGAAGGCGTGGATGGCGCCGGCGCGCCGCACGGCCACCACGGCCGCCCCGACTTTTCGCCGAAAACAATCTCCGTTGGCGCGTGCGGTCATCCCGGCACGGTCGATCAGCGCCTTGAGATCGGGGGTCAGGTCCGCAAAATAGGTTGGCGACCCGAGCAGGATGCCGTCGGCGGCGATCATCTTCTCCAGGCAGGCATTGAGGGCGTCATTGGCCACAGCGCAGCGCCGGTCCTTGGTGGCGAAGCAGCGGTAGCAGGCCCGGCAGCCGCGCAGGTTGAGGGGGCCCAGTTGAACGAGCTCGCCGCCGATGCCTTCGCGCTCGAGTTCCCCCAAAACTCCCTGGAGCATGCGGGCGGTGTTGCCGTCCGGCCGCGGGCTGCCATTGAATGCCACGACACGCATGACCCGTCCTCCTGGTGGTGGACACCCCGCATGGGTGTCCGTGGCGGCTACTATACATGGCCGGGCGGATTGTGCAACGGGGTGCCGTCCGCGCTGACCCGGGAACGGGAACGCGGAGGCGCCGGCATCCGATGAACCTGCTGCTCCTGTTGCCCGAAGAGCTCGAGGCCGGCGGCGCCCGCGCACGGTTGCGGGGCGCGCGCCTGGAGCGGCTGCGCGAGGCGGGGATACCGGCGCCGGGCGGCCGGCTGCGCGTGGGCGTGGCCGGCGGCCGGATGGGCACGGGGCGCGTGACGCAACGCGACGCCGCGGAACTGGTGCTGGAGCTGGCGTTCGAGGCCGACCCGCCGCCCCCCTTGCCGGTGACGCTGCTGCTGGCGCTGCCGCGCCCGAAAGCGTTGCGGCGGGTGCTGGCGTCGGCCGCCGCGCTGGGCGTCAAGCGGATCATTCTGTTCCACTGTTTCCGCGTGGAAAACTCCTATTGGCAGAGCCCGTTCCTCGAGCCGGCGGCGCTGCGCGAGACCCTGGCGGCGGGCCTCGAGCAGGCATGCGACACCGTGCTGCCGGAGGTGACCGCGCGGCGGCGCTTCGCGCCGTTCGTCGAGGACGAGTTGCCCGGCCTGGCGCGGGGTACCCGCGCGCTGGCCGCGCATCCCGCCGCGGAGCGCCCCTGCCCGCGGGCCGTGCCGGGACCCATGACGCTGGCGATCGGCCCGGAACGCGGGTTCCTGCCCGACGAGCTCGAGCGCCTGGCGGCGGCCGGGTTCGAGCCCGTGACGCTCGGCCCGCGCATACTGCGCGTCGAGACCGCCGTGCCCACGCTGCTCGGGCGGCTGTGCGGGTCCTGAAATCCCGCAATATTCCAGATCAAGGTTTTTCTGTAGGAGCCCGCCCCCTGGCGGGCGATCCTTCCACCGATGGTCATGGATGGTTGCCGGCCTGGGGTTTGCCCGCCGCGGCGGACCAAGGCTGGTCCGCCCTGCCAGCCCCGTTCAGCGGGAAGCATTGGGGACAGAGAACGCAGTTGGGCGGCGGCAATCGCCCGGCGGGGGCCGGGCTCCTACAGAAGAATTGGGTGGACACCATGTGACCTTGGGTTGACCTTGAGACCTTGGGGACAGGGAAACAGGGGATTAGCCGCGAAAGAACACATAGAACACAGAAAGCGGAAGGGCTGATGGTGGAGAACCTGTGTGTCGTCCGGTGTTGTGCGGTTTTCGTTCAGGCGCGGCGGCGCGTCCGGACGGGAACCACCCGCACCTCGACCGGCCGTAGCGTGGCGCCTGGCGAAAGCGATCAGGTCGCGCTGCGCGGCGCGCACGGCGGCGACCGCCGGGTCGCCCCACTCGCGCTCGCGGGTCAGGCGGTGATAAAAGGCGCCGGACTCGGCATAGATCAAGCGCGCCCCGGCAAGGTAGAGCAGGTGCTGGGTCAGGCGCCAGTAAGCCAGCCGTTTGCGGTCGAAGTCCGGGTCGAAGCGGGCGTCCTGGGATGGTAGAAACTCGGGTCGGTTTCCCAGGCGGCGGCGTACGGGGCGAGCGTCCGACGGCGGCGCCGAGCCGCTGCTGATCTTGGCGCGATTCGTGGCGGCGCTGTTCATGTTGGCGGCTGGGCGCCGGCGTCCGGCGGGCCATCGCCCCGGAGGAACGGTCCGGGCATGCCGCTGAGTTCGTCGTCCGTGATTCGGGGATCGCGGGGATTAGGCAGGTCCCCGTAGGCGGTTTCGCCGTCGGGATCGGCGAACTCGGCGGCGCGCAGGCCGAGCGGCGGCTGGTTGGAACAGTACCAGGGGCCGTGGCGCCAGGCTTTGAGCCGGCAGGCCAGGCCATCGGGCCGCGCGCTGCGGTCGGGTTCCGGGCCTTCGAGCGAGCCGGGATCGAAGGTCAGGTGCGCCAGGGTGGACTCCGGCTCGTGCATCAGGGCGCGGTTATGCGGGCGGCCGATAGCGAAGAGCAGCGGGCCGCGCAGGATGGCGGCGCGGCCGGCCTGGGCCTGGCGTCCGCGGACCAGCCGCCAGGCCATGGGCAAATCGAGGTCCACTTGGTCGCCGGGCGCCCAGCGGCGGCGGAGTTCGCAGAGCGTGCCCGGCTGGGGCGCCGCCGCGGCGGGCGCGCCGTTGACTGCCAGGCGCGGGGCGGGGCACCAGCGCGGCAGCCGCAGCCACAGGCTGAAGTCGCGGGGGGCGTCGGGCTGCACGTGGATGGCCACGCGGCCGGAGTTGGGGTAATCGGTCTCCTGCCGGAGTTCGAGCGGCGCGCCGTCGAGCGCGAGGCGCGCGCGGGAGGCCGTGTAGAGGTTGACGAGCACGCCGCCGGGAGCGCGGTAATAGACCCAGCCCGGCAGGCGCGCCAGGGCGCGGCGGAAATTGTTGGGGCAGCAGTAGGTGTCGTGCGGCCAGTAGGCGCGCCGGCCCTCGAACGGCGTGAAGTAGCGCAGGCGCCGGCCGTCGGGCGACTGGGCGGCGAAAAACGTGTTGTAGATCGCACGCTCCATCAGGTCGCCGTAGAGGCAGCCGCCTTCGAGGCGCAGCAGGGCGTCGAGCAGGAACAGCCAGTAAGCCGTGGCGCAGGTTTCCGCGAGGTTGCCGTCGCCGCGCTGGGTGTCGTGCCAGCATTCGCTGTGTCCGATCCCGCCCGTGACCGTTAGGCCGTTGCCGCGGAGTAAAAAATCCAGCGCTCGGCGCGGCATCTCGAACAACGCCGCGCCGCCGCGGCAGCGGTAGAGGCGGAGTTGCGCCAGGCAGCGCGCCAGGTAATCGTAGGCGTGCCCCTCGACGCGCCCCCAGCGGCCGAGGACGATCGGGTCGTCGCCGGCGGCCATGCCGAGGCGCCCGACGGCGAACTCGAGGTAGGCGTTGTCGCCCGTCAGGCGGTGGAGGTCCAGCAGGGCGGCGTCCAGGCCGATGCAGGAATGCCGCAGGCTGCCGCCGTGCTCGCCGGGCCGGCGGTCCGGTTCGGCCGCCAGGGCGCGCATCAGGAAGCCAGCCAGCCGGCGGGCGGCCGCCAGCGAGGCGTCCTGCCGGAACAGCGCGGCGTCGGCCGCCAGGCCGCGGATGAGGTAGGCCGCCTCGTGGGCGTCCCAGAGCGTCCAGACGCGGGCGGCGGGCGGGAAACAGCCGAGATACCCGTCGGCGTCCTGCGCGCGGAGCAGGCCGTCGCGCAGCCGGTCCTTGAAGGCGATGACGCGCGGGTCGGCTGCGCCGGCGGGTCCGGCGGCGAAGCGCACGGCGGCGTCGAGCAGCTTCCCGACGCCGACATAGGCACCGCTCTTGCCCTGCCGCGCGTCGAGCGGCGCGAGGAAATCGCCCTCGAGATCGAGCGCCAGGAGATTATTGCGGGCGGTCAGGTCGTAGCGGCGTCCGAACTCGCCGCCGAGCGTGACGGCGCGGGGGTCCAGCGGGGTGAAGGCGTTCATGCGGGGCATGCTTTCAGGATCTATCCTCTGGAAGGAGTCGGGTATCCGCGGCGTGATCCGCTAGCCCAGCAGGTCGGCGAGGCGCACCGGGCGGCCGGAGAGCAGCGACTCGCGGGCGGCAATCCCGACCAGCACGGCGGCGATCCCGTCCTCGAGACCGGCGGCGCGGCCGAGCGGATCGGGGCGCCCGTCGGGGCGGAAGAGGTCGCGCAGCATCAGCGGGTCGCCGCCGCCATGGCCGCCGTCTTTCTGGACGAGATCGAGGGTCTGGCGGCCTTCGAAGAGCGGGAACAGCCGGACCTGCTGGGGCGGCGGCGCCGGGAACGGCAGTCGCGACCCACCGCCGAGGACGGCGTCGGTCTCGATGCGCCCGTGGGTGCCGTTGATCGCCAGGTGGTAGCCTTCGTAGGGCGCCGCGGCATTGAGCGAGAAGGAGAGCATCGCCCCGCCGTCGTAGCGCGCGCAGACGCTGAAGGTATCCCAGGTGTCAATGTCGGCGTCGAAGATGCAGCGGTCGGCGTAGTAGCCGTCCACCGCCCCGAAGAGGTCGTTCTTGCCGGGGTTGTTGAAGTTGATCAGGTGCTCGTCCATCGAGGTATTGCCCTCCGGCGAGCGGTGGCGCAGGACAAAGGCGCAAGGGGTCGGGCAGGTCGAGCAGCGCCGGCCGTTGACGCGCGCCGGGTTATGGGCGCCGCCCGGCCCGTAGTGCGCCAGGGAGCCGTGGGCGTAAACCTCGACCGGATTCTGGCCCAGCCACCAGGCGATCAGGTCGAAGTGGTGGCAGGCCTTGGTCACCAGCAGGGAGCCGGACTGCGCCCGGTAGCGGTTCCAGCGCTTGAAGTAGGACGCCCCGTGGTAGGTGTCGAGCAGATCGTTGAAGTCCACGCTCACCGGGCGCCCGATGCGGCCGTCCAGGATCAGTTCTTTGAGCTTGGCGTAGACCGCGGCGTAGCGGTAGTTGAAGGTCACCCGCACGCCGGCCGACGAACGGGCGGCGGCGTCGCGGATGGCGCGCACCTTCTCGGCGTCCACCGTCAGCGGCTTTTCGCAGATCGCCTCGATGCCGTGATCGAGGGCCGCGATCACGTACTGGTGATGGGTGTCGTCGGTGGTGCTGATGATCGCCGCGTCCGGGCGGGTCTCGGAGGCCAGGCGCGCGAACTCATCCGGGCCGAACATCGGCAGGGCCAGCCCGTGTTCCTGGTTGAAGACCTCCATCTTCTTCGGGTTGCGGTCGAGCAGCGCGACGATCTGCCCGTCGGCGGCGTAGGTCGTCAGCAGGGCGCGGGTGAACAGGCGCGAGCGGCCGCTCAGGCCGATGATGGCATAGCGTCGCGGAGTCGGCATGGGAACTCCTTCCGGGCCGTGGGCAGGCGGGGGGGGGCGGGCCGCGCTCGGCTTCAGGGCTCGGCCGAGGCCGGCAGCCACTGGCCACGGATGCGCTCGAGGGTGCCGTCCTCTTCCCAGCCGGCCAGGACGCCGTTGATCTCGGCCAGCAGGTTGGTATCGGTCTTTTTCACTCCCCAGGCGATGGCCTGCTTGGGGGCGGGCAGCGGCACGACGGTCAGGTCGGCCTCGTGTTCGGAGGCCAGCCAGACGACGATCGGCGTGTCGTGGATGTAGATGTCGATCATCCGCGCGCAGAGCGCCTCGGCGCCGTCGGGCGGGTCCATCCAGCCGACCGAGGTGGCGTTGCGGCAG
>CAZEVX010000109.1:0-10604 GCA_964515705.1 uncultured Verrucomicrobiota bacterium
CAGCAACAACGTCTGCCCGCGTGTCGGGCCGGGCAGCGGCACGGAAGCCTGGTACAACCCCTATCAGGCCGGCGGCGTGCTGATGTCCGGCTCGGCCAGGATCTATAGTACCGAGATCGTGACCAACCGCACCACGGGCAACTGCGTTGGGGCCGGGGTATCGGTGACGGGTTCCGGCGGCGTATTCTCGAACTGCAGTTTCCGGTTCAACATCAGCATCTCGCGCAACGGCGGGATTAACCAAATCGGATATCTATCGGCCTATAACTGCGAGTTTATCGGGAATGTCGCCCTTGGGGGGAATACGGTTGGGGCCATCGGGGTCTCGTCGGGAGCGTCCACCCTTGATCATTGCTCCTTTGTCAGCAACCTGGCCGGCCGCGGCGGCGCGTTCGATTTCGGCGGCGCGGGCACGATGACGGCGCGCAACTGCCTGTTTTTCGCCAACACGTCCAACGGAGGCACGGGCGCCGGCGGCGCGGCGATATTCAGCCGGGACGATTGTCGCGTCACGGTGGACTCCTGCACGTTCGTCAGCAACGTGGCGCAGTCCACCGGCCTGGGCAGCGCCATCCGGCTGTTAGGCAGCACCAACAATACGCTGCGCAATTCGCTGTTCTATTACAATGTCTCCGGCACGGGCACGGAAGTGAGCGTCACCTACACCGACCTCTCGGCCAGCAACACGGTCGTGAATTGCTGCTACAACAGCAACGGCATGGCGTTCGCCGTCAACCTCGTGACCAGCGCGCCGCGGCTGGCGGCCGACAACGTGCGGCTGGGGGTTGGTTCGCCCTGCGTCAACGCGGGGGTCACCCAGTCCTGGATGAGCGCCGGCGTGGACCTTGACGGGTTCCCCCGCATTGACCGGTTCTACGGCCAACCGGACATCGGCGCCTACGAGTGGCGGCCGCCAGGCGCGATGATGCGGATGAAGTGATTGGGCGGGGGGATAGTCGGGGAAGGAAATGGGGTCTTTGCCGTTTTCGGTGGCCAACCGGAAGGGCTCGATAGTTTCAAGGAGTTCAGCGGCCGCGCGGGCTACCCGTTCCGGACGTGGCAGGTAGGGCGGGACAGCCTTGTCCCGCCGCGGTGTCCCACCCCCCGAGTCGAGTGAGAAGGTGTGACATAATCAATCTGGACGCCGCGTGAGGCTTGCCCGCCTCAGGTGGGGCACGCGGCCTACAGTTATTTTGGACGTTTCGCCCCTTGTTGTAGGCCCGGTGCCCGCACCGGGCGTAACGGATCTATGGCGTTTGTATCAGCATCCTTTCCCGCCCCGCCGCCGCAACCGAAGGTCTGGCCGTTCCTCGAGGACTGGCTGGCGCCGCTGCACGGCCGGCCGCTGCGCTGGCCGCGCCGCGCGCCGCGCGCGGGCGACATCTCGCTGGCCGGCGGGCTGGTCCTGGGCGTGGACTTTCCCGACCCGGACCGACTCCTCGAGACGGCGGTTGCCGATTTTCGTGAGTTCCTCCGGTCGGCCGCGATCCCGGAACGCGGGCCGTATGTCCTGCGCTTCCACCACGACCGGCGGTTGGGCCCGGAAGCGTATCGGGTCGAGGTCGGCCGGTCCGGCGCGGCGCTGGCGGCCGGCGACCCGGAAGGCATCCGGCGCGGACTGGTCTGGCTCGAGGACGAGATGCGGGTGCGCGCGGGGCCGTTCCTGCCGCGGGGCGAAGTGCGCCGCGCGCCCGTCATCCGCGCGCGCATCCAGACGGAAACCGACCTGTTTCGGCGGCTCGGCCCGGACGGGTATCCGGATGCCTTTCTAAATCGCCTGGCGCACCAGGGGGTCAACGGCCTGATCGTGGCGGTCGGGGCGCTCTATCCCTACCGGATGGTGCCGGCCTTTGAGCGGCCGCCGGAACCGCTCTTCGAGGCCCTGCGCGAGCGCGTGCGCCGCTACGCGCGCTATGGCATCCGGGTGTATCCGTATGTCAACGAGCCTCGGGCGTTTTCCATCGGCAGTCCGCTGCCGGCGCGCTACCCGGACCTGGCGGGCCACGAGGCCTTCAACTGCACCTATTACTGCACCAGTGCGCCGCGCGGGCGCCGGTTTCTGGAGCAGGCCTTCGAACGGCTGTTCGCGGCCGTCCCGGGGATGGGCGGCGTGGTGGTGATCTGCGTCGGCGAGCGCCAGACGCATTGCTATTCGCAGTGGGGCCAGAAAGACCTCATGCCGATCACCTGCCCGCGTTGCGCGCCGCGCGCGCCGGCAGCCGTGCTGCGCGACACGCTGGCGGCCATGGAGCGCGGCATCCGCCGCGGCGACCCGCGCGCCCGGCTGATCGCCTGGCCGTATTCCTCCTATATCTGCTGGGGCGAACGCCTGACGCGCGCGGCGGCCGGAACGGCCTTCCCGCCGCGAGTCGTCGCGGCCTACAACTTCGAGAGCGCCGGCGTCGTGCGCCAGCGCGGACATTGGCAGCGGGCCGACGACTACTGGCTGACCTATCCCGGCCCGAGCGCGCTGTTCCGCGACTGCGCCCGCCGCGCGCGGCGTCGCGGGACGGCGGTCTATACGCGCATCATGATCGGCTGCTCGCACGAGCTGGCCAGCGTGCCCTACCTGCCGGCGCCCGGGCTGGTGCTGGCCAAGCTGCGGGCGGCGCGGCGCCTGGGCGTGACCGGCCTGCTGCCCAACCACATTTCCGGCAACGATCCCTCGCCAATGAACCAGGCGGCCGGCGACCTGGCCTTCGCGCCGTGGCCCTCGAGCGAGGGGGCCTTCCTGCGCCGGCTGGCGGCGCTCGCGTGGGGCCGGCACGCCGCGGCCGTGGCGCTGGTCTGGCGCCGGTTCGCGCGGGCGGTGCGGCATGTGCCGGTGAACATCGGATTCAGCTATTATGGCCCATTGCACTGCGGGCCGGCCTGGCCGCTGTTCCTCGAGCCGCGCAACGCGCCCCTGGCCGGCAACTGGCGCAACGAGCCGGCGACCGGCGACCGCATCGGCGACTGCGCCGGGTTCCAGCCGCTGGACGACCTGGTCGCGCTCTGCGGCTGCCTGGCGCGCGCGTGGCGGGCAGCCCTGCGGCCATTCGAGGCCCTGGCGCCCGCGGCGCGCGGGCATCCGGAACGCCTCGAGCAACTGGCCGTGGCGCGGGCGCTGGACTGCCAGTTCGAGAGCGCCTGGAATATCCTGCGGTTCTACCGCCGGCGCGAGGACCTGCTGCGCGGCGGCGCCCGCGCGCGCGCGGCGCTGCCCGTTCTGCGCGCGCTGATGCGCCGCGAGCTGGCGGTCACCCGCCGCCTGCTGGCGCTGGCCGTGGCGCACCCGCGGCTGGGATTCTGCCCGGAGGCGCGCGCCTACAAGTACCATCCCGCGCTGCTGCGCTGGCGAATCGCCCAGGTGCGCCGCGAGCTCCGCCAGGTGGGGCCGCGCTTCGCGCGGCAGGGCCACGCCGGCCGGCCCGTCCGACCGCGGCCGGCGCGGCCGCCGTTCGTGTATCCCTGCCGGCGCTTGCCGCGGGCGCCCGGGCCGGCCGATGCCCCGCTCGGCGGCCTCTGGGCGGCGTTGCCGGAGGCGCCGCCCTTCCATGGCCCGGCGCGCTCGGGGCGGACCACGCGCTGGAAAGCCGGGCATGACGGCCGGGCGCTCTACTTCGCCTTCGAGTGCCGCGAGCCGCGCATGGACCAGGTCGTCGCCCGCGCGCGCGACCGCGGCGAACTCGGCGGCGACGACCAGATCAACATCGTGCTCCAGACGTCCCAGTTCGAGCCGTTCCACCGGTTCTTCGTCAATGCCCGCGGCGCGCGCGAATACTCGTACCGGAGCGGATTGAACGTGATGCCGCATCCCGCGGGGCGCGAATGGGTGCGCGCCCTGCACCGCGACCGCTGTTACCGCTGGACGGCGCGCGCCTTCCGCATGCCGGGCGCCTGGGGACTCGTCGTGCGCATCCCGTTCCGGTCCCTGAACTTGGCGGGGAACCCCGGCGACAGCTCGGCCTTCAACCTCTTCCGCCAGGCCGGCCCGGCCTCGGCGCGCGAGCTCGGCATCTGGGCCCGGCCGGTGACCCGGCCATGGATCGAGCGCCACCCGGCCAACTTCGGGCGCCTGGTGCCCGAGGCAGGCAAGAGGGAAGAGCGGGATTGAGGGTGGAGGGTTGACGGTTGAAGAGGTGCGGTTGGGACATGGGTAACACGCTTAACGGTTTGTTGTCACTAAAAGCCGAAGGGCCGGTGGCGGCCGGCGTCCCTGCCGGCCGCCATGACGTTGCGCCTTGTGGCCTGTGACGGATGGCGCGGCCTTCTTCCCGCCGCAGCGCCCTCCATCGGCCAGAAAACCCCACCTGGAAGGCAAACCTGCGGCGAGCCGTAATTGAGGGGGGGGTCTTCGCTGTTTTCCGTGGCCAACGGGCAAGGCTCAACCTATTGGCGAATCCCAGCGGCCGTACTGGCTACCCGTTCCGGGCATGGCAGGTAGGGCGGGACAGCCTTGTCCCGCCGTCATTGTTCCAACCCTGGCGATGTGTGACGGTTGCTTGTAATACCCGCCCAAGGGGGTGGGGAATCTCAAGGCCGTAAACTTGGGTGTTTTTCGAAGGCCACAAAGTTGGGGAATTTTCGAAGGCCATTTTTGGGGAGTTTTTTGCGGCGATAAATCAGCTCCGCCTTCCTGGGCCAAAATGTGTGGATTACATTGTAAATGCTTAATCATAAAATAGTTATCTAGAACGTCCCCTGTTGTCCAACCGTGGCTTACGCGCCAATCATGGGCGCGAGAGCGCGAGTTGACGCCGCTGGCTGGAACGGATACCGTGAGGCTTGCCCATAGGATAACGCGGCGCGCGGAACAAAGGCGGCGGACATGAGACGATCCCCGGGATTCGTCCTGGGCGCGGCGCTGGTGCTGGGACTCGCGCTGACGCCGGGTCCGGCCGGCGCGGCGGCGGTGTATTTCGACGCGGCTGCCAATGCCCTGCGCGTGATCGGGTATCCCGCGCAAGCCCCCTGCACGCCGGCGCTGCTGGCGGCGCTCGACCGCCAGCACGGCTGGAACCGGGTGCGCCGCGACGCCGCCGGCGCCCGCACGGTCGTGGAGGCCGACCTCGTCATCGGATTCCACGACGGCAGCGAGACCTGGTTCCAGGTCGGCGACAGCAACCGCGCCGAAATCCTCGAGATCCGCGGCAACGTCGCGGTCTCGCCGGTGTTCATTCCCGGCGTCAACCGGGCGCTGCCGCGCGGCGTCGAGCCGCCGGGCCGCAATCGCCTGACGCTCGGTCACCCGGCGGCGCCGGGCCTGACGAACGCCCTGCTGATCGCCAGCTCGAGTAACGCCTGGCGCACGCTCTACGTGGGCCGGTCGCCGGGCGGATCGGGCGGCGTCGGCGGCGAGTTCCAGGCGTGGTTCGCGCGCGTCGGACCGGCGGCGCCCGGGCTGGACGGCCTCCTCGGCGCGCCCGGCCGGCGGACAAGCGGAGCGCCGGGTGCAATCCTGGGCCAGAACCCCGTGCTGGTAGGCGCGCACCTATCGGGGATGGACGGATTTTTCCTGGCCAGCCTCGGCAAGGCGGCGCGCATCGAGAACACGGTTGTCGAGCGCGGCCGCGCCGGGTTTTACAACTGCATCAGCCCGGTCGAGATCGTCGGCTGCGTGTTCCGCGATCTCGAGGTGGCCGTGCTCGACGGCGGCTCCATGAACCTGACGCTGCGGGACTGCCGCCTCGAAAACTGCCGCCGCAACTGGGTGGCATGGTATACCGCCAATGGGCTGACACTGGTGGATTGCGACTGGACACCGCCGCCGGACGGCGACGAGCTCCAATCGTGGGTCAACAAAAACACCGGCAAGCGCCAGTTCCCCAGCGTCGTCTCGCGCCGCCATGTCCAGGTTCAGGTCCGCGATCCCGCCGGCCAGCCGGTCGCCGGGGCGGCGGTCTCGGTCGCCAGCGAGCAGCAGGATTGGACCGCCGCCGAGCCGCCGCGCCTGACAACCGACCGGCAAGGGCTAACCCCCGGCCGCGGCGCCCCCCGCGCGCTGCTGTTGACCGAGTTTCAGCACCGGGCGATCGAGACCGGCAACCAGCCGGCCGTCACCGAGTGCACGTTCGCCATCGAGGCGCGCGCGCCGGGATACGCGCCGGGGCGGGTGGCCGGGATTCGGCCACGCCGAAGCTGGGCGGTGATCCCGATCGTGCTGACGCCCCAGCCCGGCGGCGCGAAGCCCGGGCAATAGCTGTCGGCCGGTGCCCGCACCGGGCGTGGCGCTGTAGGCCCGGTGCCCACACCGGGCGCGGATGGCCAACAGAGGCGCCGGGTCGGGGGACCCGGCCCACAGCGAGCCGAATTGTAGGCCCGGTGCCCACACCGGGCGTGGCGCTGTAGGCCCGGTGCCCGCACCGGGCGTGGATGGCAAGCAGAGGCGCCGGGTCGGGGGACCCGGCCTACAGGAGGTCGCGCGCAGCAAGCGGCGCTGTAGGCCCGGTGCCCACACCGGGCGCGGACTGGGCATGAAATGAACAGCGAACCGCTGTCGGCAAAGGACCATAGTTCTCGTCGTTTACGACGATTAACGACAATCTGGGTGGGGAACGGGACGCCGCTCTATTTTCTGACAGTCTGCACACGAGACAAGGCGTCGGTATTGGCGACGCCGGATGTTTATCAGCGAATGCATGAGTTTTCATCGTCTTCTCAAGTGCGATATGGATGGTTCGTTTTGTGTTTCGTATTAATGCCGGACCATATCCATATTCTTGCCCGGTTCGGTCGAACAGGCGTGACGGTCGGGGCGTGGATCAAAGCATTGAAAGCGGTCGTCGGACGGCGAGAGTTACGTTGGCAGAACGGATTTTTTGATCATGTCATTCGCAGCGAGGAATCCTGCTCGGAAAAATGGGCTTATATCCGGAATAATCCCGTGCGAAAAGGGTTGGTAGCCAAAGCGGAGGATTGGCCTTATGCTCGGATATTTCATCCGCTGACGGGAGAAGAAATTGGAACACCATGAGTAATGCCGAATATGGCCGCCGGGTCGGGGGACCCGGCCCACAGCGAGCCGAAATGTAGGCCCGGTGCCCACACCGGGCGCGGCGCTGTAGGCCCGGTGCCCGCACCGGGCGTGAAGGGCAAGCAGAGGCGCCGGGTCGGGGGACCCGGCCCACAGCGAGCCGAATTGTAGGCCCGGTGCCCACACCGGGCGTGGCGCTGTAGGCCCGGTGCCCACACCGGGCGCGGCGCTGTAGGCCCGGTGCCCACACCGGGCGCGAAGGGCCAACAGAGGCGTCGGGTCGGGGGACCCGGCCCACAGCGAGCCGAAATGTCGGCCCGGCGCCCGCACCGGGCGTCGGGGAGTATCGCGAAGCGAACGTCTGCCGTGACACAAGCACCCTCGTCCCCAGCCCCACAGGAGACCTCGCATGACATGGCGATTCCGTGATCCGGCCGGCGTTCTCGTCCTCGCTTGCCTGGCGGCGGCCGGCGCCGTCCGCGCCGCTGCGCCCGACGTCCTGCCGCCGCCGGCGGTGACGGCGCCGCGCTGCGCGCAGGCCCCGGCGCTGGACGGCGACCTACGTGACCCTTGCTGGGCGTCGGCAACGACGCTCGCGCCGTTTTACCGGTTCGGCGGGACCCAAACCCTGGACGCGGTCCGCGCGCGGGCGACCTGGGACGACCATTGGCTGTACCTGGCGGTCGAGGTCAAGCATCCCATGCCCGATCGCATCCGGCCGGCCGTCCTGCAGCGCGACGGCGGCGTGAACCAGGACGATTCGATCGAGGTGTTTCTGGATCCCGGCACGGAGGGCGCGTTGTATTATCATTGGTTGCTGAACGCCGCCAACGTGCGCGCCGAACAGCGCAAGCTCCGGCAGCCGACCGGCGAGTACGCCACCGAGCGGCAGTGGGACGTTGCCTGGCGGTCGGCCGCGAAGCGGACGGCGACCGGCTGGCAGGCCGAACTGGCGCTGCCGATGAGCGAACTGGCCGGCCACGGCGGGCTGGACAAGCTGCGCCTGAACGTGGCCGGCACGATCTGGATGCCGGTGATTGACGCCCAGGGCGTCGAGATTTACCGGGACAAGACCATGTTCACCTGGAGCGCGATAGGGGCGAGCTACCATGAGCCGTTCCGCTTTGGCATGCTGCGCGGCCTCGAGGCGGCGCGGCCCGCGCCGGTCTTTCTGCCCGCCGTGCGCTCGGCCGTGGCCGGCGCCTACGTCTCGACCAACGGGCAGTACGGCTACCCGGTGGCGATCGAGTTGCAGGGGTTTTCCCCGGTGACCGGCGCCGTGGACCTGGTCCTGGACGACCGCCCGCTGCTGGGGGATGGCGCCAGCGTCACGGCGCGCGTGGCGCTGGCGGGGCTCGCGGTGCAGCCGGCGTCGCTCTTCGTGTCCGTGGGCAGCCTGGCCTCGCGCCGCGCCGTTCTGACCCTGCGCGATGCCGCCGACGGCGAGGTCCTGCAGGTCGTGCACCTGACCGGGATGGACCACCTCAACCTCGTTCGGACGGTCTATCCCGACCGCTCCTACTACACGACCGAGACCCAGGCCGTCGTGCGGGCGACCATCTCGCTGCCGCCTGCCGCCCTCGCGGGCTGTACCCTGCAGGTGCGCGACGCCCGGACCGGCGTGCTGGGCTCGGCGCCGGCGGGCGGCACTGCCGCCGCCGTGCCGCTGGCGCTGGCGGCGATGCCGGAAGGCACGCACCGCTTGACCTTTGCCCTGCTCGACCCGCGGGGCGCCCCGATGATCGAGCAGGCGTTCGACCTGACCAAGCGCCCGCCCAAGCCCGGCCTGGAATGGAAAACCGACCGCTATCACGGCGTGCTGCTCGACAACGGCGTCCCGTTCTTCCCCTTCGGCCCGGTGTTCGGCGCGACCAACGAGGCCAACTTCCGCGAGGTGGCCGGGTGGGGGATGAACAGCATCCTGCGCTGGACCGGCGTCGGGCAGAATCCCTCCAACACCGCCTTCCATGACCTGGCCGACCGCTACGGCCTGCGGGTCATGGACGTCCCCGACCGCTATGCCGCGCTCGGCCTGGTGGGCGCCAAGAGCGCCACCAACTTTGCCGACCTGGTGGACGCCAACATGGACCGCATGCTGGCCGGCATTGACAGCCTCAAGGACCGTCGGACGCTGATCGGCTATTATCACTTCGACGAGCCGGGATGGGCCCACCAGATCGACCCGGCTCGCAAGCTCTACCGCCTGGGCAACGCCCGCGACGGCTACCACCCCTGGATGGTGCTCTATTCCTCCCACATTCCCGAGGGCGACCAGTGGCTCGACTGGAGCGATATCGTCGGCACCGATCCCTACTGGGTGCCCGCCGGGGCGCCGCAAACCGGCGTGCGCGGCACCATCAACTGGGTCTCGAAGATCACCGCCTGGACCCGGCGCCGCGGCGATGGCATGCGCCACCCGACGATCATCGTGCCGGTCGGCGAACTCTGGAGCGGCATGCGCAAGCGCGTCATCCTGCCGGAGGAACAGATGTGCCAGAGCTACCTGGCCGTGATCCACGGGGCCAAGGGCCTGTTCTATTTTTGCTACCCGTTCCAGTTCCAGAGCACCATGGACACCATGGCCCGCCTCGGCCGGGAGTTCCGGACGATCGGCCCGATCGCCGTCACGCCGGACCTGCCGCAGGCCGTGGCCTACCGGCCGGGCGAGTTCGACCCGGACAAGGACCTCTATCCCGACGTCCAGGTTGCGCTGCGGCGCCGGCCGGAGGGCGGCTACTGCCTGCTGGCCGCCAATGCCCGGCCCTGGCCGGTGGAGGCCGCCTTCCGCATCGAGGGCCTCGCGGACGGAACGGCTGTGACGCGGCTCTTCGGCGACGCGCGCTACCCCGTCGCCGGCGGCGCGTTCCGCGAGGCGCTCGCGCCCTATGCCACCCGCGCCTACCTGTTCGAGGCCGCCGACCTGCCCGAGCCCGCCCGGCTGACGGTCGAAACGACCGGCCATCCCGACCGGGCGGAACCGGTCTACGCGGACGTCGGCGATCCCGACAGCGGCCGGCCGGGCAAGCGCAACCTGGCGCGCAACCCCTCGATGGAAACGGCGGCCGTCCCCGGCTGCGCCGATTACATGATCTGGCTGCACGATACCTGGGGGGGGGTCGAGGGCGGCGTCGGCGGCCCGCGGTTCGGCCGTGACACGAACACCGCCTGGCATGGGCAGGCCAGCATGAAGATCACCGCGCGCGCCGGCGATTTCAAACGCTGGCTGAGCTGGTGGCCCGGCCTGGCGGTCCCCCTCGCCCCGCAGGTCGAGAAGCCGACGCGCTTCGTCTTCTCAGTCTACCTCAAGGCCGGCCAGCTGGGCGTCAAGGCGCGCCTGACCGGCTTCGACACCATCTCGAACCTGGAGACGCCGGAAGCCCGCGAGCAGCCGGAGTTCGAGCTGACCACCGACTGGCGGCGCTATCAGCAGTCCGGCGTCCTTCCGCCGGGCCTCGACCGCCATCACCAGTTCGGTGTCAAAGTCTACGGCGAGGGCCCGGTCTGGATCGATGCCGTCCAGGTCGAGGTCGGCGCCGCGCCGACGGCGTTCGAGCCCTAGCCGGCGGCGCTTGCCGCCCTTCCCGCGCCTGAGGCGGGCAGGCCTCACGCGGCGTTACCGGATGTGTTTGACACCCTGGCTTGGCCACCG
>CAZEVX010000110.1:0-10592 GCA_964515705.1 uncultured Verrucomicrobiota bacterium
AGGCGCGATCCGTGCACGGGAACGGCTCAGCGCAGCTTCGCCCTCCACGTGGAGTCGTCAAGGAACGCCTGCACGCTGACCGACGGGAGGACGTGGAGGGCGAGGCTTTGCCGAGCCGCAGGCGCACGGTCTGGCGCCTGACTGGGCAAAATGGCAAGGCGCAACTCCCGCAGTGTTGGGCGGCCCCCAAATCCGCGCGTAAGCCCAACCTTGGTTCGCGTTCGCATTCGCCATCAACCGTTTGTACGGTCCTGCCGATCACGCGCAGCGTGATTCGAATGATTGGCGCGGTCTTCCGGCCTGCCCCGATGGGCGTTGTCAAACTGACCGCAGCGCAGGTCCAACCGCGGCTTACGCGCCAATCATGGGCGGCCTACTTTGGCATTGACTTCCCGCGCGGAAGCCGAAAGGATTTTGGCGTCCCATCATGGATATCAATCCCCATCTGCAGCAGACGCCCGCGCCCGGCGAGCACCGGCTGGCCTTCTGCGGCGACCTGTTGGAGGTGACGCTGCGGCTGTCCGCCCCGCGGCGCGGCGCGGCGCGCCTGCGCACGAACATCGGCCACGCGGGGACCGCGCGCCGCGAAATCATCCGGGAGGCCGCGGCGCGCCAGAAGCGCCTGGCGGAGGACTGGCACGATCTCCCGATGACGCCCGCCGGCGAGGGCCGGTATCGGCTGACGCTCCCCCTGGTGGAGTCCGGGCACTTCGAGGCCAAGGCCCTGTTCCTGCCGGAGGGCGAATCGCGCCCGTTGTGGCCGGAGGGTCCGAACACGGTCATCAACGTGCACCCGGCCTGGGCCTGCGCGGCGAACAGTCTATACAACGCCTTCGTCCGGCAGTTCGGCGACGAGCGCCGGCCGCCGCCGCGTCCGGCGCCCGCCCCGGCGGAGGCGCTCCGCGCCCTGGAGGCCGAGGGCTACGCCGTGATTCCGCCCTCGGGCACCTTCCGCGACCTCGTGCGCCGCCTGGACCTGATCGTCGGCCGCCTGCGCTGCCGGACGCTGCTGCTCCTGCCGATCCATCCGACGCCGACGGTCTACGGGCGCATGGGCCGGTTCGGCAGCCCCTACGCGGCGCTCGATTTTCTGGACGTGGACCCGGCGCTGGCGGACTTCGATCCCAAGGCCACGCCGCTCGAGCAGTTTGGCGAGCTCGTCGACGCCGTCCACGCGCGCGGCGCGCGGCTGTTCCTCGACATTGCCATCCATCACACCGGCTGGGCGGCCAAGCTGCACGGCGAGCATCCCGACTGGCTCCGGCGCGATCCCGACGGTACGATCCGATCGCCCGGCGCCTGGGGCGTGGTGTGGCGCGACCTCGCGGAACTCGACCTCCAGCGGCCGGCGCTCTGGCGCTACCTGGCGCGCGTGTTCCTGACGTGGTGCCGCCGCGGCGTGGACGGGTTCCGGTGCGACGCCGGCTACATGATCCCCGCGCCAGCCTGGGAGTTCATCGTGGCCGTCGTGCGCCGCGAGTTCCCGGACACGCTCTTCCTGCTCGAGGGGCTGGGCGGCCCGCTCGAGGCCACCCGCACCCTGCTGAACGCCGCCAACCTCGATCTGGCCTACTCCGAACTGTTCCAGACCTACGACCGGCGGCAGATGGAGGCTTACCTGCCCGGCGCCCTGCAGCTCGCCGACGAAGACGGCCTCCTGATGCACTTCGCCGAGACCCACGACAACCCGCGGCTGGCCGCGCGCTCGCTGCCCTACGCCCGCCTGCGTACGGCGCTCTCGGCGCTCTGCTCGACCCACGGCGCCTTCGCCTTCGCCAACGGCGTCGAGTGGCACGCCGCCGAGAAGATCGATGTCCATGGCCGCGCCGCGCTGGCCTGGGGCCGGCCCGACAACCAGGTGGACCGCATTGCGCGCCTCAACGCCCTGCTCGAAAGCCATCCGGCTTTCTTCCCGGGCGCCCGTGTCCAGCTTGTCCAGCAGGGGCCGGGCAATAGCCTGGCGCTCCGGCGCCAGCCGGCCGACCCCGCCGCCGCGCCGCTGCTGGCGCTCGTCAATCTCGACGACAGCGCGCCGCAGCCGGTGGCCTGGCCGCCGGCGGCGGCCGATCCCGGCGCCGGACCGTGGACCGACCTGCTGACCGGCCGCGCGGTCGCGCCCATGACGCGCCACGGGCTGGCTGGCCTGGACCTGGCCCCGGCCGAGGTTCTGTGCCTGACGCCGGAGCGCCGGGACTGGGACCGGCTGCTGGCCGTCGAACGCGTGCCGTGCAACGCGCCCGCCGCGCGCGTGACCTGCCAGCGGATGCGCGCCAAGGCCCTCGAAGTGCGGGTGGCCTGCCGCGGCCTGGCGAACGGCGACGCGCCGGATGCCGACCGGCTGGCCGCCGACCTGGCCGCCGACCCGCGCGGGTTCTGCCGGCGCCAGGATCTGCCCGGCGCCGTCCCGCGCGTCGTGGCCTGGGAGTGGCCACGCGACCTGCGGCGCGAGGTCATGGTCCCGCCGCGGCATTTCCTCTGCCTGCGCGCCCCCGCCCCGTTCCGCGCGCGGCTCGAGCCGGACGGCGGGGAGCATCCCTTGCCCGAGGCGCCCGACAGCGCGCTGGCCCGCCAGGAAGATTCCCTGCCGGCGGCGGACGGCAGCCATTTCGTCCTGCTGGCGCCGGCGGCGCCCGTGCCGACGCCGCGGGCCGTCCGCCTGCGCGTCGAGGTCCACGACCCCGCCGGCGTGCGGCGCGGCGTCGCCCCGCTGCTGATGCTACCGGCGGGCGACGGCCCGCGGGTGCCGCGCGTCTTCCCGCACCGGAAGTTTCTGGACGCGCACCCGATCGTGCTGTCGGCCAACCGGCGCGGCGGCATGCTGCGGGCGGGCGCGGCCTGGAGCGAGCTGCGCAGCCGCTACGATGCCCTGCTGGCCGCCAACCTGGCCGCGGACGTTCCCGAGGACCGGCGGATTCTGCTGACGCGCTGCCGCGCCTGGCTGGTGTTCCAGGGCTATTCCCAGGACCTCGTGATGGACCGGTTGCAATCCTTCCAACTCCTGCCCAACGGCGGCCGCTGGCGCTTCCGCGTGCCGTTCGGATTCGGCCAGACCGTCGGGCTCGACCTCGAGGCCGAGATGCTGCCCGACCGTAATGCCGTGCGGCTGGTCTTCTGCCGGCGCCCGCGCACCCGGGCGGCGGCCGAGCTGGCCGACGACCAGTCCGTGCAGTTGATCCTCCGCCCGGACATCGAGGACCGATCGTTCCACGACGACACCAAGGCCTATCTCGGCCCGGAACGCGCCTGGCCGGCCGCCGTGCGGGCGGAGCCGGCGGGCTTTGTCTTCGCCCCCGATTCCGCCCGGTCGCTGCGCGTCGAGGTCTCGGCCGGCCGCTTCCAGCCGGAGCCCGAGTGGCAGTACCTGGTGCATCACCCCGTCGAAGCCGGGCGCGGGTTGCCGGCCGAGTCCGACCTCTTCAGCCCGGGGTATTTCATCGGGCCGCTGGCCGGCGGCGGGGCGATCACGCTCCTGGCCCAGGCGCTGACGCCGGCCGAACCCGAGCCGCTGCCGGTCGCCGGGCATGCCGTCCGCGCCGCGCCGGCCGGCGGGCCGGACCGCGCCTGCGCTTCGATGCCGCTGGCGGAGGCGCTCGCGCGCGCGATGGACGCGTTTGTCGTGCGCCGCGGGGCCGGGCTTTCGGTGATTGCCGGCTATCCCTGGTTCCTGGACTGGGGCCGCGACACGCTGATCGCCGTGCGCGGCTTGGCGGCCGCGGGCCGGGCCGCGGCCGTCGAGTCCATCCTCCTGCAGTTCGCCGCCCTCGAGCGCGATGGCACGCTGCCGAACGTGCTCAGCGGGCACGCGGACGGCAACCGCGACACGTCCGACGCCCCGCTCTGGTTCTGTGTCGCGGTCGCGGATGCTTGCCGCGCGGCGGGCGCCGCAACGCGCCTGCTGGCGGCGCGCGCCGGCGGCCGGACCCTGCGCCAGGTGTTGCTGTCGATCGCCGAGCATTACCGCCGCGGCACGCCCAACGGCATCCGCATGGACCCCGGCAGCGGCCTGATCTTCAGCCCGGCCCATTTCACCTGGATGGATACCAACCATCCCGCGGCTACGCCGCGCGAAGGCTATCCGATAGAAATCCAGGCGCTCTGGCACGCCGCGCTGGCGTTCCTGGCCGACCACGACGCCCGGGGGCCTTGGCGCGACCTGGCCGCCCGCGTGCAGGAGGCCATCCGCCGGCGCTTCTGGCTCGAGCCGGCCGGCTACCTGAGCGATTGCCTGCACGCCCGGCCCGGCCAGGCCGCGGCCGATGCCGAGCCCGATGACGCCTTGCGGCCCAACCAACTCCTGGCCGTCACCCTCGGCGCGCTGCCCGATCCCGGGCCCGGCGCCCGCCTGCTGGACGCCTGCGCCGAGCTGCTGGTGCCGGGCGCGGTCCGCTCGCTGGCCGACCGCCCCGTCGCGCGCCCGCTCCCCGTCGCGCGCGACGGCCGGCTGCTGAACGATCCGCTGCGACCGTACTGGGGACGGTACGAGGGCGACGAGGATACCCGCCGCAAGCCGGCCTACCACAACGGCACCGCCTGGACCTGGCTGTTCCCGTCCTATGCCGAGGCCTGGGTGCGCGTGCACGGGCCCGCGGCGCGCGACGCGGCGCGCGCCTGGCTGGGCAGCAGCGCCCTGCTGATGACCGGCGGCTGCCTCGGCCAGCTGCCGGAACTGCGCGACGGCGATGCCCCGCATGCGCCGCGCGGCTGCGACGCCCAGGCCTGGGCCGTCACCGAGTGCTATCGCGTCCTGGCTGGGATGCGCTGACGGGCGGGCCGCCGCCGGCGTCCGCGACCGGGACGACGGCGCGGGTCTCGGCGGCGCGGATGACGGCGTCGGCGACGCGCAGGGCGGCCAAACCGTCCTCGAGCGGGACGCGCGGCGGCCGGCCGTTGCCGATGGCGTCCAGAAAATCCGCGATCTGGTCGCGGAAGAGGGTGTCGCGCACGGGCGGTACGGCGACGAGTTCGGGGTCGGGCGCGTCGCGGGAAAACACGCGCAGGCGGCCCTTGGCCATCTCGAGCTCCGCGCTGCGGGTGTCGCCGACCAGTTCCAGCCAGCGCTTGTCCGGGTGGCGGGCGTAGTCCATGTGGATGCGCCCGAGGACGCCCGACCGGAAGCGGAGGAGGATCTCGATCACGTTCGGGTCCGGGCGCATGGCGAGCCGGCCGCGGGCCGCGGCGAAGGCGGCGACTTCGGCGATGTCGCCGAGCAGGCAGCGCAGGAAATCGATCTCGTGGGTGTAATCCACGACCAGCGCCCAGCGCGTCTGCAGGCGGAACGGCGTCTTGGCGTAGACCAGCGTGGCGTAGGTGTAGACCGACGCCTCGGCCGAGACGATCTCCCCCAGCTCGCCGCGGTCCAGCATGGCCTTCAGACGGCCGAGCAGCGGGTCGAAGCGGTTGGCGTAGCCCACGGCCACCTGGGTGCCGGCGCGGTCGCGTGCGGGGATCAGGGCGGCCGCCTCGGCGGCCGTCGGGGCGGCCGGTTTCTCCAGCAGGACATGGGCGCCGGCCGCCAGGGCCGCGAGCGTCATCGGGACGTGGAGATGGTTCGGCGAGCAGACGAACACCGCGTCCATGCCGGCCCGCAGCGCCTGTCCGTAATCCGCAAAGACAGCCCGCGGCGGCACCGCGGCGGCGGCGGCCGCCGCCGCCCGGTTGGCCGCCAAGGGGTCGGCCAGGAACAGGTCCACCTCCGGGCGCTCGGCCAGCAGGCGCGCGTGGCGCTGGCCGATCGAGCCGCAGCCGGCGACGAGCACCCGGTAGCGCAAGGCCGTCACGACATCCTCCCCGGCAACGCGCCGTTCACCAGGCGGTGAAGCCGCCGTCCACGGCCAGGTTCTGGCCGGTCACGTAACTCGATGCCTCGGACGCCAGGAAGACCACGGCGCCCTTGAGGTCCTTGCCGTCGGTGCCCATGCGTCCGAGCATGGTTTGCAAGGAGTAGCGGCGCACAAACTCGGGGTCGTGGTCCGGGCGCGCGAAGCCGCCCGGGCTGATGGCGTTGACACGGACGCCGGCGGCGCCCAGTTCGGCGGCCAGGTCGCGGGTGAAGGCGATCAGGCCGCCCTTGACCATCGAGTAATCCTGCATGTTGGGGCGCATGCCCGGCGGGTAGATCGAGCGCTCGCGGCCGACCATGCCGGAGATCGAGGCGATGTTGATGATCGAGCCGCCGCGCTGGGCGATCATCGGGCCGGCGGCGGCGCGCGAGCAGAGGAAGGCCGTCCGCAGATTGAGGCGCAGGGTGGCCTCGAAATCCGCCGTCCGGCGCTCCGAGAACCGGAACCCGCCGCCGGAATGAACGCCGCCGCCGGCGTTGTTGACCAGCACGTCGAGCCGGCCGAAGCGCTCGAGGACGGCCCGGAAACAGGCGCCGACCTGATCCTCGTCGGCGGCATCGAGCGCCAGCGGCAGGATGGCGCGGCCGGTGAGCGCCGCCAGGCGCGCGGCGGCTTGCTCGGCCGCGGCGCGGTCGCGCGAGGTCAGGGCGACGTCGGCGCCGGCCTCGGCCAAGGCTTCGGCCATGTCGTAGCCCAGATGGCGGGCGCCGCCGGTGACCAGCGCCGTGCGGCCGGCGAGCGAGAAGAGCGAAGCGACAGGGTGGGCGGAGGGCATGGGGGAACTCCGTGTGGGGCGGTTATTCATCGGCTCCCGATGATCGCAATACCGAATCAACCCGTCAACGATATCACGCCTCCAGGCATCGGACCAGTTCCTCGATCACGGCGACGGCGTTGGGGAGCGGGGTTTCCTCGGGCAGCGGCTTGGCGGTTTCGGCAGGTAGCCGCCGCCGGGCGCCAGAATGCGGGCATGGTCTTCCGGGGGCACCAGCCGGATACGGGGGATGCGGGACGCGTCCGGCGTGCGCAGCGGCGGGTTGACGAAGACATAGCCGCCGGCTTCCCGGCGCCAAGCGCAGCCGAACCGGTCGGCGAATTCGTGCGGCCCGCGCGGCTCGGCCTCGGCGTCCCAGAGGATGCGGATCAAGTCGTCCGGCGGGCAGGGCCACTGCGGGCGCGGTCCCCGGAGGGCGTCGAGCCGGGCGCGCAGCGGGTCGGAGACGTAGAGCGTCCAGGGCAGCCGCGGAGACGGCCGGTGGGCGATAGCGGCGAGGGCCAGGTCGCGGGAAGAGGGGAAGTTCATGAGGAAAGTTGGGTTGCGGGCAAGATGCCCGCGCTCCGGCGAAGCCATTCTCATGATCACCCTTCGATCATGACGGAAACCGGCAAAAGCCGGTCCACCAACGCGGTGGACGGCCGTTTTCCGAGGCGTTGGCGGTGCGCGGCGGCAGGGCGCGGAGCCGGTCAGCGCGGCTGAATCTTCAGTTGGTCCTTGTGTTGCCAGGTGCCGTCGTCGGCGATCGTGATCCTGGCCGGGTAGAGCAGGCCCCAGTCGCGGCGGCGCCGGTAGGAATCGAGCAGCGTGGCCAGGCAGGGCCGCACGGCGCCGTGGAAGCGTTCCTGGCCGCGCACGACGACGCGCACGTCTCCCAGGTCCACCATGGCCGGGTGCAGCCAGAGGGTCAAGGCGGTGACGTTGCGCGGCATCACCTCGATGGCGCGGTCCTCGCGAAGCCGAGCTTCGACGATGCCGCCGGGGACGTGCTTGCGCTTGAGCGCCAGGGAAAAATCGTTCCAGTCATCCTCCACCTCGTCGCGGCAGTCGCGCATGACGGCCATGTCGAAGAGGATGGTCTCCGGCCCGACGCCCTCGATCGTGACCCAGCGCGCGTGCGGGGCCGGGGCGACGCTGTGGAAGTCGGTGTGGTTCTCGAAGGCGGCCAGCGGCACCTTGTGGCGGCGCCAGTCGGTCCAGGCGCCCAGGCCGCGCGGGGTGACGGCGACGACGTGCGGGAAACAGGGGTCGCGGCGCCGATCGCGGCTCCAATCGAGCCACTCGCGCAGGACCCAGAGGGCGTCGCCCATGTGGTGGCATCCGGAATGTTCGCGGTAGACGCAGTCCACGCCGGCCTCCGCGCAACGCTGGCGGGCCAGGCGCGCGAACGCGACGTCCGTGCCGTGCCGGCGCCGGAAGAGGATGGCGTCGTTCTGGCCGTGGTTGATCCAGAGCGTGGTCCCGAGCAAGGCGCGCCAGCAGGCCAGGTCCCAGTGCCCGGCCGAGGCCAGCACGCTGGCAAAGCGGTCGGCGAACCGGTGCGCCATGTGGTAGGCCCCCATGCCGCCCATCGAGTGTCCGCCGAGGATGCGGTCGTGGGGATCGAGCCGGTAAAGCGATTCGAGTTCCTCAATGACGTCCTCGAGGTAGGCGTCGGCTTCCGGCAGTTGCCAGCGCGACCAGCAGCGGTCGTGGGGCGGGGCGCTCGGGTAGCAGACGATCCGGCCGCTCTCCTCGGCCAGCGCGTTCAGCCACGGGTTATGGTCGTAGAGGTGCCGGCCGTGGTCGCCGCGGCCCTGGCCGCCGCCGTGCAGGAAGATCAGGAGCCCGCGCGGCTGGGCGGGGTCGTAATCCGGCGGCACGAACAGCGTCAGGGGCTGGTCCGGGTGGCGTCCGGCGAGGCGCGGGCCGCGGAAAGGCTGGCTGAGCAGCCAGCCGCGCTCGGGCTCGGCGGCCGTCGCCGGCCGCAGGGCGGCGGCGACGGCCTCGAGGTCGCCGTCGAAGTCCTCGAGCGCCGGGCGCAAGGCGGCGCGCTGAAGGTCGTCGTCGGCGTCGAGGTAGGCGCGCGCCTGCTGCAGGATGCGGGCGTCGGCGGTCGGCATGGAGGGGGTTCCTTATGGGATCTGGTTGGCGGCGTGTGGGGCTTGTCCGCCAGGGCGGGGCACGCGGCCGGCAGGGATTGTAGGCCGGGTCCCCTGACCCGGCGTGTCATGTGCGCCGCGCGGGGGCACGCGGCCGGCGGAGCGTAGAGCCATGGGATAAACGTATCAGCCACGAGCCCGGGAATCCATGAAAATCCGGCCGACTCGGCCAAGCCCGCGGATCAGGCAGACCTGGGGCAGGCCGGACTTGTCGGAGTTGAAGAAGCCAGGGCGCCGCCGCGCAGCCGTCCGAGGACGGGAGCAGGGACAGCGCTGCCAAGAGCGGCCCAGCGATTTGCGACAGCGTTCCGACGGATGGCGGCATAAACGTCGCTTGTCCCTGGGGGTCTTACGGGTGGGGCGACGCCTCCGGCGGAGCCGCGCCGCGTGCTGTTGAGTGCCATGGCATCGGCCGCGGTTCGCCCGGCCGCCGTCGCGCCGGAGCGGCGCTATGGCGTGCCGCGAAGGCGGAAGGGCTCGCCCGACCGGTGCTCCGCGCTCGCCCGGCGCGTGGACAGGGCGCGGGGCTCCCTCACGGAGCGTTTCAAGTCCAGCTCAGCGCACGCCCAGCAGGTTGCCCGGCCAGACGGTCTCGTAGGGGCCCATGTCCACGCGGCCGTTGAGGCGGTCAATGCGCTGGCGGCCGTCGAGGTCCACGGCCGTGTCCATCCAGGGCTCGTTCAGGCCGGCGTTGATGCCGGGCGATTTCATCGTCGGCGACTCGCGGATCAGGCGGTAGTTCGAGCCGCGCGCCACGAAGAGCGGGTCGTTGGTCGTGTTGTTCTCGCCATAGGCGGCGACGCTCGGGGTGACGCAGCAGTTCGTGTAGCGCGCGACGTTGGGGGAGCGGATGTTGACGCTGCTGTTGAAGTAGACGATCGAGTTCACGCAGGCCAGGTTTGTGGCGACGGTCGCGTTCCAGTAGATCCCGGCGCCGTCGTCCGGGGCGGTATTCGAGCTGATCGTGCAGTTGACGACCGACACGGCCGGCGGGTTCGCAAGAATCCCGCCGCCGCGGTAGGCGGTGTTATTGGCCACCAGGCAGTTGCGCAGCGTGCCGTTCCCCGAGGGAAGATACACGCCGCCGCCGTAGGCGCCGCTGACGGTGGGAAAACAGAGGTTGGACACGATCACGCAGTGTTCGACCAGCCCGGTCGCCGACAGGCCGATTCCCCCGCCGTTGAGATAGGCGGTATTGCCGGCAATCGTGCTGCCGCGCAGAATGCCGCCCTGGTTGCAGACGCCGCCGTAACTGCCGTTGGTGTTGTGATTATAGGCGATCAGGCAGTTCTCGATCAGGCCGCCGCCGTAGGTGAAGATGCCGCCCGTGCTCTGGTTGGAGCGGGTATTGATGTTCATGTTGTACAGGATTTGCGAGTTCCGCACGGTCATGTTGGTGTTGCCGGACATGAAGATGCCGCCGGCCGTGTAGTTTGTGGCATAGTTGCTGACCACCAGGCAATGGGTCACCAGGCCGGTGCTCATGCAGATGCCGCCGGCGCTCTGGGCGGTGTTGTTGTAGACGATGCAGTTCGAGAGCGTGCCGCCGTCCAGGAAGGCGCCGCCGCCGTAACGCCGGTCGCCGCTGGCGCTCGGCGAGTCGCGCCCGTTCCGGATCGTGAACCCGGCGACGAGGGCATTGGGTTTTCTCATCCACAGGCAGGTATTCGTGGTATTGGGGGAATTTCCGTCCAGGATCGTGCCCTCGCGGTCGAGGGCGCCGTTGTTGAAACTGCGCAGCGTGATGTTGCTGTTGATGTTGAGGTAGGCGGTCAGATAGTACTTGAATTTTGCACAACTATGCTGATTTTCCGGTCCTGACTCGATCTTGCTTCT
>CAZEVX010000111.1:0-10565 GCA_964515705.1 uncultured Verrucomicrobiota bacterium
TCGGCACCGGCGACCGCAGCGAGCGCATCCGCACCTATAATTATCCGCAGAACCGCGTCACCGATCACCGCGTGCACGTCAGTCTGCACAACCTGGCGGGCATCATGGAGGGGCAGCTCGAGCCGCTGCTCGAGACCCTGGCCGAGCAGGCCCGCGCCGCGCAGGTCGAGACGACGCTGTCGGCCGAGCAGATTATGGCGCTGTGACCGGCCGCGCGGGCGCCCCGCCCGCCTCCGAAGCTAACCGGAGCCCGGTCTTGCCCGTCGCCAGGACGATGACGACAACGGGAACCACAACGGCCGTCAAGCCGGCGCCAAACCCGTCACCGCTGCCGGGTTTGGCGTCAACCGTGGCCGCGGCGCTCGCCGCCGGTCTGGCGCGTCTGCGGCGTTCGCGCCGGGCGGACCCGGACAACGTTCGGCTCGACGTCGCATGGCTGGTCAGCCGCGCGATCGGCTGCCCGCGGCTTGACCTGCCGCTGCTGGGCGACCGGCGCCTGGCGCCGCGCGAACGGCGGCGGATCGTGGCGGGGCTGGCGCGGTTGGCGGCCGGGGAGCCCCTGGCCTATGTCCTGGGGGACGCCGAGTTCATGGGGCGCGTCTTCGCCTGCGATCGGCGCGCCCTGATCCCGCGGCCGGAAACGGAGCAACTGGCAGCGGCGGTGCTGGGGTGGGCGCCACTGTGGCGCCGCTCCGCGCCGCGCGTGGCCGATGTTGGCACCGGCGGCGGGTGCCTCGCCGTGACCCTGGCCCTCGAGCGGCCCGCCGTCCGCCTCCTGGCTGTCGACATCAGCCCCGCGGCGCTGGCGCTGGCGCGCCGCAACGCCGGGCGGCATGGGGTGGCCGGCCGTCTCCGGTTCCGGCGGGGCGATCTGCTGGCCGGTCTGCCGCCCGGCCGCCTCGACGCCGTCGTCTCGAACCCGCCCTATGTTGCCGCGGCCGAGTGGGCCCGCTGTCCGACCTCCGTGCGCGCCTTTGAGCCGCGCCGCGCGCTCGATGGCGGGGTGGACGGCCTGGCGGTGATCCGGCGGCTGATCGGGCAGGCGCGGGCGGCGCTGGCGCCCGGCGGCTGGCTGTTCTTGGAAATTGGCGCCGCGCAGGGCCGCGCCGTCCGGGCGTTGCTGGCGGCGGCCGGGTTCGGCGCCGTGCGCATCCTGTCCGACCTCGCTGGCCGGGACCGGGTAATCCGGGCGCGTCGGGAGGCGCCTCGCCGGAGGCGGCGGTGCCGCCGGCCACGCCCGCCCGTTCGTTGGCGCGAAACCCGGGACAATCTTTGCGCTTGAACAGCGCCGGCCAATCGGCTATACAGCATCGGTTTTACACGGAAGCCAGAGGGAGGAGTTTTCATGGCAGTCAAAATCCGATGCCGCCGGATGGGGGCCAACAACAACTTATGTTTCCGGATTGTCGCCACGGACAGCCGGTTTCCCCGCGACGGCAAGTGCCTGGAAATCCTCGGGTGGTACGATCCCAAGCGTGCCAAGGACAACTTTTTCCTGAAGCTTGACCGGGTTGCCGCCTGGAAGGACCGGGGCGCCGAGCTGTCGGATACCGTCCGCAGCCTGGTGCGGATGGCCAAGAAGACGCCGATGGCGGCGCCCAAGCCGCCCGCGGCGGCCGCCGCGCCGGCGACGCCGGCGTCCGAGGTGGGCAGCCCGTCTGCCGGGACTCCGCCGGCATGAAAGCCTTCGTGGAATTCGTTCTGCAAGCGCTGGCGGCGCATCCGGAGCGGGTGTCGGTGGCGGAACTGTACGGCCGCCAGACCATCCTGCTGGAGGCGCGATGCCATCCGGACGACCTTGGCCGGATCATCGGCAAGAACGGCAAGACCGTCGGCGCCTTGCGCGTGCTGCTGTCCAGCCTGGCATCCAAGCACCAGCGCAAGGCGGCGCTCGAGATCGTCGAATGATGCCGCCCCTGGCGCCGGGCGGGATGGCTGTCCCGGCGCCGGACGCGCCGACCGGGACGGGCAGCCCCATGGACGCCCCGCTACGGGTCGACCTGATCACGATTTTCCCCGCGATGGTCCGGGGCTTTCTGGAAGAAAGCATCCTCAAGCGCGCGGCTCGGCGGGGACTTCTGGACCTGCGCGTCTGGAACCTGCGCGAGTTCACCGCTGACCGGCACCGCACCGTCGACGACCGTCCTTACGGCGGCGGGCCGGGGATGGTGATGAAGCCCGAACCGTTCGCCGCGGCGGTCGAGGCCGTGCGCACCCCGGGCGCCCGGGTGGTGCTGATGACGCCCCAGGGCCGCCCGTTCCGGCAGGCGCTGGCCGCCGACCTGGCCACCGCGCGGCACCTGGTCTTCCTCTGCGGCCACTACGAGGCCGTGGACGAACGCGTCAGCGAGGAATGGGTGACGGACGAACTGTCGATCGGCGATTATGTCCTCACCAACGGCACCCTGGCCGCCGCCGTGGTGATTGACGCCGTGGTGCGGCTGGTTCCCGGCGTCCTCGGCGCGGCCGACGCCACGCGCGAAGAGTCGTTTGCCGGCAACCGGCTGGAATATCCCCACTATACACGGCCGGAAGTCTTCCGCGGGCGGCAGGTGCCGGACATCCTGCTGAGCGGCGACCACGCCGCGATCGCCCGCTGGCGCGCGGAACAGTCCCGCCGGCGGACCGCCGCCCGGCGGCCGGACCTGCTCGATAACGCTTGACGCCGCGCCGCCGCGCCCTAGAATGCCGGTTCGCAATGGCACGGGAACCGGGGAGTGGGGATATCCGACATGAACTCGAACGCGGACCTGATGAAGACCCTTGACGCGCAACACCGTCGGAAGAACGGCGTGCCGGCCTTTACCGTCGGCGACACGGTCAAGGTCTCGGTCAAGGTCAAGGAAGGCGACAAGGAGCGCGTCCAGGCCTTTAGCGGCACCGTCATCGCCCGCAAGGGCCGGGGCGCGACGGAGACGTTCACCGTGCGCCGCACCTCGTTCGGCGAAGGCGTCGAACGGGTGTTCCCGATCCATTCGCCCGCGTTGGCCGGCATCGAAGTCAAGACCGCCGGCGCGCCCCGCCGCGCCAAGCTGTATTACCTGCGGGAACGGTCCGGCAAGATGGCCCGGCTGGCGACCTAACCGGGGAGCCGGAAAGGGGAGGCCATGGCCGACGGCGCAGGGCGGCTGTGCTTCGAGCGCGAGGCCTGGGCGCAAGGCTGGCGGCGCGTGGCCGGGATAGACGAGGCTGGCCGCGGACCGTTGGCCGGCCCGGTGGTGGCCGCGGCCGTGATTTTTCCGCCGGCAGTCCTCGAGGCCGAGCAGGACGGCCGGTTCCGGGCGCTCACCGATTCCAAGCAGTTGACGCCCCTCCAGCGCGCCCGGTTCTACGACCTGATCCTGGCGACCGCCGGCGTCGACATCGGCGTCGGCCTGGGCGGCGTTCCCGAGATTGATGCCGTCAACATCCTCCAGGCCACGCACCGCGGCATGGCCCGCGCCATCGGCCGGCTGGCGGCGCCGCCCGATTTTGTCCTCGTGGACGGGCTGCCGGTGCCGGGGTTGCCGTGCCCGTCGCGCGCCATCGTGCACGGCGATGCCTTGAGCCTCTCGGTCGCCGCCGCCAGCGTCATTGCCAAGGTGACGCGCGACCGCTGGATGGAGGCGCTCGACCGTCGGCATCCGGAATACGGGTTTGAGCGGCACAAGGGCTACGGCACGGCCCAGCACATCCAGGCGCTGTTGAAGTACGGGCCGATGTCCGAGCATCGGCGGTCGTTCCGGCCGGTGCGCGACATCGAGGCCATCCGCGCGCGCCTGGGCCGGGCGGGAGACACCGGCAATGTGGCTGGCGCTTGAACGGCTGCTGGCGCGCCGACCGCGCGGCTCCGGGGAATGGGGGGAGCGGGCGGCGGAGCAGTTCCTGCGCCGCGCGGGCTACCGGATCCTCGGGCGGCGCGTGCGGGTGGGCTGGCGCGGGGAACTCGATCTCGTTGCCCGCGACGGCGCGGTGCTGGTGTTTGTCGAGGTCAAGACCCGCCGTGGCGAACGCTTCGGCCGCCCGGCCGCCGCCGTTGGCGGCGCCAAGCGCCGCGTGCTCTCGCGGACCGCCGTGCGCTATCTCCAGCGCCTCCGCGAAGCGCCGCGCGTCTTCCGCTTCGACGTCGTCGAGGTCGTCGGCGCGCCGGGCGATCCCGCGCCACCCGTCGTCCGTCACCTGCCCAACGCCTTCCCGCTCGACCGCCGTTACCGCGTGCCGTGAGCCTTCGAGCCTGCGTGAGCAAGCTCGCTCCGGTCCCAGGCGATGGTCAACGCGCCGATTGGCATCGGACAAGAGATTGACGCCCAAACCAAAATGGAATAAATTCTATACCAGATGACATTCGAGTTTGACAGGCTGAAGAGCGAGAGCAACCGGAGCAAGCACGGGATCGATTTCGTGGCGGCTCAAGTGTTGTGGGACGACCCGGATCGAGTCGAAGTGCCCGCCCGTACAGAGGACGAGCCAATGTTCATGCTGATCGGTCGAATCGGGAACCGGATATGGTCGGCCGTGATCACGTATCGAACCGACAATGTTCGGCTGATCTCCGTGCGGCCGGCCAAACGAAAGGAGATACAGATTTATGAAAGCGAAGGAATTTGACGCCAGATTCGATCGGGGGGAGGACGTCACCCAGGCGCTGGACATATCCAAAGCACGGCGGCCAGGCCAGCAGCCTCGTCGAGTCAATGTGGACTTTCCCGAATGGATGATCGGCTCCCTGGATAAGGAGGCGAAGCGGCTGGGCGTCACGCGGCAGTCCATCATCAAGGTCTGGATTGCGGATCGGCTGGAGAAGGCTCCAGCGTAGAAGGATGCGAACAAGGCGCCGGAACACTACGCCGCGCACGGCTCCTCGACAGTCGCCCTTGTGAGGAATGCCCTTTGGGCTGTCTGCAAGGCGCGATGCCGGACTGAGGTCAGGCCGGCTCCAGGAGACGCCATGGGACCGGGCGGCGGCGGATTCCGGCGCGGCTGTCCGGCGACCTACGGCTTCGCCGGCGCGCGTTTGCGGAACGCCAGGTCGTCCAGCAGCAGGACGCGGGCGTCGGACCCGCGCCGGAGGGCGCTCCCCAGGACCACCACCCGCGCGCTGGCCGTGCCTGGCCACCACTGGCGCGGCCCGACGGTGGCCGCGACCTCTGTCCAGTCCCCCGTGGCGGCGGGGACAGCGAAGAACAGGCCGTTGCCCCCGGCCATGTTCTCCGCGACCGGCGTGCCGGCCGGCCGCTCGATCCCGCAGGGTTGCGCGAGGGTTACCGCCCATCCGGCGCCGTCCGGCCGGATCGCGGCGATCCCGGGCGGGGTGACGTCGAACGTCAGCTCGTTCTCCCCCGCCCCGAAGGCGGCCACGAAGGACGAGCCGGGCTTCCAGGCGGACGCGGCGCGGACGCGCAGGACGCGGTCGTCCGGTCGGCAGGGCGCCGCCAGTTCCGTGCGGGTGCCCGGCAGTGCATGGACGTTCCAGTGCTTGATCTCGCGGCCCCGGGCGTCCGCCAGGAAGAGGCCCAGCAGGATGCCGTCCAGCGAGCCGGCGGCGGCCCGGAGATGGGCGCTGAGCTCGTAGGTCGCAGCCGGGTCCACCGCGAACCAATCCGAGAGGATCGTGTCCGACTGGCCGCGCCAGCAGAAAGCGTAGTCGCCGGAACGCCCGACCCCGCGCCGGATGCCAAACTCGCCGCGGTGCAGGACCTCCAGGCCGGTCCAGCCGTCGGCGGCGCCGCCCTCGGCGCCGCCGTTGGGCAGGAGGTTTCCGGGGTCAGGGACTACTTTTTTTTTTCGAGGACCCCGTCGTCCTGGAAGTCGGTGGGCGTGTTGCCGGCTTCGAGTTGCAGGCCGTTGATCCAGATGACCGCCTCGGCCGAGGGGATCATCATGATCGTGCGCGCCCCGAGGTTGGCGCCGTTGCCGGGGTTCATGGGGAAGGTGACATGGTAGCGGCGCCACTCGTTGCTGAACGGGCCGAGGGTGGTGGTGCCGGCCAGGGTGATGGAGAGCGTGGCCTTGGGGGCGGGGCTGCGGGCGTAGAGCGAGAAGGTCATGGGAACGGGCTTGTCGGTGGGCGGCGGGTAGAAGGACAAAAACATCCCGCGCGTCTTGAAGCCCGGGGCCGCGATCGCGCGCTTGAACATCCGCAGCGAGGGATGCCCGTTCCAGGGCATGGCGGGATCCACACGCCAGGCGCCGTTCGTCTGCCCGAAAAAGGGATCGGCGGACAGGCAGAAATAGGGTCGGCAGAAGTCCGGGATGCCCGGGATGAACTGGCGGCGGAAACAGGGATTAGGCATGTGGTTCTTGCCGAGCATCACCTGGCGGACGACGGCCGCCAGGTCCACGCGCGGGGCCTGCTCCTCCGGGCGGGCGGTCCACTCCACCGCCACCGCCACGGGCGCCGGGGCGCCCTCGAGACGCAGGCGGTAGGCGCGCACGCCATAGGGCTCGAGCCGGTCGGCGAACCCGCCGTCCGCCACGGCCAGCGCGGTCGGCTGGCTCCGTCCGGCGCGGTCGAAGAGGCGCGTGCCGCGCGCCAGGCCGCCGACGCGGAACCGGGCGTCCACGGCGTGCGGCATGATGTTGACGGCCATCAGCAGGACGTCGCCGTCGGGATAGCGGAAGACGGCGGCGTTGACCATCGGAAACGCCTGTTCGGCCGGCCGGAACGTGTCGGGCGGGTAGGCGATTGTCTGGGGAATGTCCCCGTTGACGAGGGCCGGCGTGAGGGCCTTGACTTGGGTGCAGACCGCGCGCAGGCCGTCCCAGCCCTCCTGGCCAGACAGGGCGCTCAGGCAGAAGTAGAGCAGGCCGCGCGTTCCGTAGATGATGGCGGTGTAGGCCTGACAGAGCATGTGGTCCTTGTTCATGCCGACCGGGCTGCGGCCGGGATCGAGCACGTTGGAAAGCGGGACGAACCACATCAGCTTGTGGTCCTGCCGGCAGCGCTCGCGGAGCTGCCAGGCGTAGCAGGCCGTGTACAGGCCCGGTTCCCCGCTCATCCCGGGCGCGCCGGGGCGCGGGTAGACGTCGTAGCCCAGCACCTCGCTCCAGCGCGTCCAGACATCGCCGTGGGGGATGTGCTTGGAATAGAGCAGGAACAGCGGACGGTAGGGGTCCAGCCGCCGGACGTCCTGCCAGTACCATTCCGCGATGGCGATGCGCTCGTCGGGGTTGATCAGGTTCGGCTCGTCGAAGTTCCAGTAGCCGATCACGTTCGGGTGCTCGGCCAGCAGACGAGTCTCGGCCTCCCGCAGCGCCGCGCCCTGGTCGTAACTCGCCCGCTGGACCGCCAGGCGTTCGGCCAGCGGCAGGTCGGCCGGGCGGTTGAGCATGGACATGGGATAGCCCAGCTTGGTGCAGCCGTGGGAGTAGGACCAGGTGACGACGGCCAGCCCGTACTTCTCGGCCAGGCGCAGGAAGGCCGGCAAATTCGTGGCGCTCGAGCGCACGACGGTGTTGATCCCGATGTCCTCGGCCAGGTAGCGGAACATGGCGTCGTCGTCGTCGGTGCTGCCAGCCACGCCCAGCCGCATCTGGAGGGCATGCCCCACCAGGCCCACCGGGAACATCGGCTGGCCGTCCTTCAGCAGGGCGCCCGTCAGAACATCGGCCTTGACTTCGCGGCCCGGGCGCGGGGCGCGCCGCACGACCGGGCGCACGGCCGAGGCCAGTTCCCGGCCATCCAGCAGGACGCGCACGGTGACCGGCGTCTCGCCGAGCGGAAGCGTCGCGAGCGGCAGGTTCAGCGTCATGTCCGGCTCGAGCCCGGTACGTTCCGCGAGGCGGGCGCCGCCGGCCTCGAGCGCCAGCGTGGCGCGCCCCAGGATGGCCGCCGGCAGGCCCAGCGCCACGCGCAGGACGGCCTGCGTCTCGGTGGTGTAATAACTGCGCCCGACCACGGTGTCGCGGAGGACCTTCAGCGCCGCTGCGTTGTCGGCGGTACGCGCCGCCAGCAGGTTGCCGTCGCGCGGGTCGGCCAGCACCACCCGGACCGTGCGTTCGCGCCAGTCGCCGGACGGCACGTCCAGGACCAGATTCACGGGACCCGCCACGTCCGCGGCGCGCTCCAGGGCGAGCGTCGCGCCGCGGCCGCTGTCCTCGAATACCCGCACGGCGACGGCGCCGGTGGCCGGCGTGGCGGGTTCGAGCGCCAGGCGCAGGTCGTAGACGTTCGTGCCGCCGTCCAGTCGCAGGCCGCCGATCGCGGCCGCCGTAATCTGCGGGGCGAAGGGAATGGCCGGCTGAACCCCGGCCAAACCGGTCACGGGGATGAAGTTGTCCGGATGATGGTAGCCGCCGCGGGCGTTCGGGCGCAGCGTGCTCAGCACGGGCGTTTCCCCCTGCACGGCGCCGTAGGCGTCCAGGTCTACCTTCATCAGCGTGCGGCCCAGGCTCAGGGACAGGCCGCCCAGGTCGTTGGTGCCCAGGCAGTAGAGCGGGATGGCGATTTCGGCCGTCCAGCCGTCGGCCTGCCGGCGGGTAGCCGTGCGCCAGGGCGGATTCCAGGGAATCTCGCGCACGCCGCCGGGCAGGAAGCGTTGTTCCTTGCCGACGTTGGCGAAATTCAGCAGAAAATGCGCGATTGGGACGGTCGGGTCGGCGGATGGGCGGAGCAGGATCTCGATCGCGTCGTCGGCCTGCACCGCGCCGTCATGAGCGTAGGTCCGCTGCGCGACGCGCTCCATGTGGGGATTGCGGCACTCGGCGCCGAGATACAGCCAGGTGTCGTCCCGCATCAGCCGCACCTGCGTCCCGGGCGCCGGGTCGCTGCTGCCCAGCCGGTAGAAGGCGGCGATCGGCCGCGACGCCGACCAGGCCGGCTCGTCCAGGACGCCGTCCAGCGCCGGCGGCCGGTCGCAAACGGGCGCCTCGAGTGCCGGCCGCTCCGCCGCCTGCCCGGTCGCCAGCCAGGCCAGACCGAGCGCCGCCGCCAGGACATCGCGCCGATAGTGGACGATCATAGGGAGAATCTCCGTGCCAGGGTTGCCGTCGCGGATGTTGTCGGCGCCCGTAGTGTAGCGGAAACCGACAGCCAGCGTCTACCCGAATCGGGCTTGTGTCCGCGCCGGGTTCCGGCTAGATTTCCGTGCATGTTGCACACGCCGCGAGACACCGGTGGAGGCGGCGGGCCGGAGATGTCGCGGCGCCGCTTCCTGGCGGTCTCGGCCGCCGGCGCCGCCGGCCTGCTGGCCGGCTGCGCCACGGACCCCGTGACCGGCCGGCGCCAGCTCGTGCTGATGTCGGAGGCCGCGGAACTCGAGGCCGACCGCCAGAACGCCCCGCACCAGATCTCGGCCGACTACGGGGCGGTCCAGCAAACGGCGGTGAACCGCTACCTGACCGGGGTGGGGGAAGCGCTGGCCGCCCGCTCGCATCGGCCGGCGATGCCCTACACGTTCCGCGGGGTCAACGCCGTCTACGCCAACGCCTACGCCTTCCCGGGCGGCACGATTGCGGCGACGCGCGGCCTGCTGGCGGCACTCGAGAGCGAGGCGGAGCTGGCGGCGCTGCTCGGCCACGAGATCGGGCACGTCTGCGCCCGCCATACCGCCGAGCGCATGACCAAGGGGATGCTCGCCTCGCTGGTGGTTACGGGCGCGGCCCTGGCGGTCCAGCAGCAGTCCCGGGACGCCGGCGACCTGACCGCCGGGCTGGGGGCGGTCTTCGCGGGCGGCCTGCTGGCGCGCTACAGCCGCGGCGACGAGCGCGAGGCCGACGCCCTCGGTCTGGAATACATGACGCGCGCCGGCTACTCCCCGGAGGGCTGCGTCGCCCTGATGGACCGCCTGCGCAAGATGGCCAAAGACAAGCCCAACGTCATCGCGATGATTTTCGCGACGCATCCCATGAGCGACGAGCGCTACCAGACCGCCGTCGAGGCCGTCCGCACGCGCTACGCCACGGCGCGCAGCCTGCCGCTGCAGCGCGAGCGCTACCTCGACCAGATCGCCCCGCTGCGCGCGCTCCAGGGCGCGCTCGACCGCCTGCAGGCCGGCGAGCAGGCGCTCGGCGCGGGCGCCTTCGGGGACGCCGCCGCCGCCGTCCAGGAGGCCCTGCGCCTGGCGCCCGACGATTACGCCGGACTGCTGCTGCTGGCGCGCTGCCGCTTGCGGCAGAACCAGCCGGCGGAAGCCGAACGGCTGGCCGCCGCGGCGCAGGCGGCGTATCCCGGCGAACCCCAGGCAGTCTTCGTGGCCGGCACGGCCCGGGTGCAGCGCCGGGCGTTCGAGGCCGCCGCCCGGGATTTCGACCGGTACGATAGCCTGTTGCCCGGCAACCCGAATACGCTCTATTTCCGCGGCTTCTGCCGGGAGGGCCTCGGGCGGCGTCCGGAAGCCGCCGACTTCTATGCCCGCTACCTCCAGCAGGTACGCGAAGGCGACTACGCCGAGCACGCCTACCGCCGGCTGGTAGAGTGGGGCTATATCAAGCAGGGCGGCTGAACCGCCACCCGCCCGTCGCGCGGCAGCCCCCGCGGCCCTGCCCCCGTGCCTCATCCCGTGACGCGTCCCCGATTGGCGGGAGTTGCGCATGTCCGCGGTCACTCCCGGCGCGATCCGTGCACGGGAACGGCTCCGCGCCGCTTC
>CAZEVX010000112.1:0-10425 GCA_964515705.1 uncultured Verrucomicrobiota bacterium
AGCAACGCCGGCAGCCTGGTCCGGCTGGTCGAGCGATTCGCCGCACCCGACCTGGAGGCGCCCGTCGCCCCCGCCTGGCGCGCGGCGGCCGCCGCGCGGGTCTCCGGCCTCCTGTGGCTCGATCTCGACCGCGGCGGGCGCAGCCTGCAGGCCGCCATCAGCCTCTGGGCGCTCAGCCAGCGCAGCGCCGCCGCTCCCGGCGGTCCGCCCGCCGGACGCCAGGCGCGCGACCTGATCGAGGCCCTGCGCCCGCTCGAGACCGCGCTGCTGCGGATCGAGCCCGATGGACCCCACGCCGTCCTGCGGCTCGAGTTCGGCCGGCCGCCGCCGGCCCCGTGATCGAGGCGGACTCATCACGAAGGGGACCGAGGAGACCCTCGTCTCCGTCCCTCATGCTTCCCAATGGCCGTTGATAGCTGCCGGCAGCCGCCGGTTGCTACCGATTCGTCTGTTCGCACGCTTGCACCCCGCGGCAGGCGGGATACTGGGTGCAACCCCAGAAGGGGCGGTTTTCCCGGCGTGTGTTGCGCATGCGCATCGGCGCGCCGCATTGGGGGCACGCGGGCGCCTCCGCCGGCGTCCCCTCTTTCCGGGACCGCGCCTCGCTGCGCACGGCGTTGAGCCGTTCCCGGAAGCCGCCCTTCTCCGCGAACTCCTCGCCGATGCTCTTGATGTACTTGTCCATCATGTTGAGCGTCCGGGAGATCAGGATCAGAAGCGCGTTGGCCCGCACCATGGAGTCGGCCGATCTCAATTCCGGCTCGAACTTCCGGTATTGCGCCAGGATGTGCAGGCACACGCCGTGATTGATGTCGGGGCCGTAGTCGGGCGCGTCCAGGCGCAGGCCGTAGACGCGCTGCGCCTCGGCGCTGTCCATGGGCCACGGCGCCCGGCCCTGCATCATGAGCCAGGCGTTGTAGTCGTCGCGCAGTTCGCACAGGCTGGCCCGCGCCACGTCCAGCAACTCCATCGCGCTCGCGTAGGAGGTCATCAGGCGCTCGGACCCCTCGGCAAAGTTCCGGCTGCCCGAACGGCCCGCGTGCGTCATCTGGGCAACCGTGCGGCCCCCGGGGTCGTTCCGCGAGTCCAGGAACGCGGCGCAGAAATGGCGGGTGGCCAGGTCCACCACGTTCGCCAGCACAAATGCGTCGAGATAGCGGTAGCCGGCGGATTTGCGAAAGAGAGACATGGGGCGGCTCCTTTCCTTCGATGGCTGTCGGCAGCAACCGACGGCTGCCGACTGCCATCGAGATGCTACCGCGCCCGATATGGGCGCACCCGCCCCGGCATCGCGCCGAACCCCCGCGGCGGCGGCCGCGCGGTCCCGGTGCCCGGACCGGAAGTGTGCGGTCACGCTTCCGGAATATCGGCGTCCCGCCGGCGGCGCGGCGACCGCGTGGCGGGCCAGTCGGGCGCCTCGCCGGACAGGAGGTCGCCCCAGGTCTCGAGGGCGAGGCGCAGGGCGCGGGCGCGGTGCGAGAGGCCGTTCTTGAGCGCGGGGTCCATCTCGGCAAACGTCTGGGCGTAGCCCTCGGGCACGAAGAGCGGGTCGTAGCCGAACCCGCCCGCGCCGGACGGCGCCTCGAGCAGCACGCCCGCGACGGTCCCCTCGACAATCTGGGCGCGGCCGCTCGGACTGGCGAGGGCGATCACGCAGACGAAGCGTGCGGCGCGCCGCCGCTGGCCGCGCATCCTCTCGATCAGCTTGGCGTTGTTGGCGGCGGCGTCGGACGGCTCGCCGGCGTAGCGCGCCGACTGCACGCCCGGCTCGCCGCCGAGCGCCGCGACCTCGAGCCCGGAATCGTCGGCCAGCGTCCAGCGGCGGGCGTGCCGGGCGAGCATCACGGCCTTTTTCACGGCGTTGGACTGGAAGGTGCGGCCGTCCTCGATCACCTCGGGCAGGCCGGCGAGCTCGGCGGCGCCGACGAGTTCCAGGTCCGGCCGCGCGAGGATCGCCCGGATCTCGGCGAGCTTGTGGGGATTGCGAGTGGCGACCAGCAGGTTCACGGGGACACCGTCAGGATGGCGCTCTGGTGCGGATCGAGCCGCAGGCGCACGCGGGCATGGTCGGCCTCGCAGGCCAGAATCTCGAACGGGAGCGTGCACGCCAGGCGCGCGGGCGTCACGCCCGGAAGGCGCAGGGTCACGACCGGCCGGATCGGACGGGCGGGCAGCGGGTGCGCGTCCTCGATGACGATCGCGTGGACGCGGCCGGCCCGGTCGCGGAAGGCGATCAGTTTGCCCTCCGTGGTCTCGGCCCGCGGGCGGCCGAGGTGGCGCAGGACGAGGGCCGTGGCGCGGTTGACCAGTTCGCTGATGCTTTCCTTGCCGTAGCAGGCCAGCAGGCCCTGGTAATCGGCGCGGCGCACGAGCGTCGGGGCGATCGTCCAGCAGGCGGTCAGCCCCCAGCGCGTGCGGTGCGCGACGAGCGCCGGCGCGGCGGGCTGTCCGCCGGCGTCGGCGCCCTCGATCAGCGCCGCGGCGCCCGCCAGGGCATAGCCGGCGCGGACGTCGTCCGGCGAACACGTCTCCACCAGGCCGTGCAACGCCGCCAGCGGCGCGGCGCCGGGGGCGACCCGCAGGCGGGCGAGGCCGGCCGGGCGCTCGAGCGGGCGCAGGCCGAAGAGGTCCTCGAGCCCGGTGACGTCCTCGATCCCGAGCAGGTTGACGCCGCGTTCGTGCAAGGCGCGCACGGCGCGCCGGGCGGACTCGGGCACGCCCGCCAGCGGCGGCAGCACCAGGGTATCCACGTCGGCCGGATCGAGCCCCTCGAGGCGCTCGGGGTCGGCGAGGAACCCGGCAAGCTGGCCGTCGAGCCGGGCCTGTTCGTAGGCGAAGGCCGTGGCTTCCTCGGCGGTATTGATCATGTCGCCCCACGGGTTGGCCAGCCGGAGGGTAATGTCCGGCGGGCCGGGCACGTAGCGGTCGGGGTGCCGGTCGCAGGCGGCGCGGGAACACAGGAACGCCGTTGTGCGCAGGGGCCGTTCCGGCGGATGGCGCGCAACGAACTTCCAGGCGTCGAGAAACTCGTCGAAATGCGCGCGGTCCCAGCACATGGCCTGGAACCCGCGATCGTCCCAGAAGCGGAAGGCGCGCCCGTCGAACCAGGCGGCGGCGCAGGCGTACTCGAAGACCGTCTTGGCGAAATAGCCCGGCGGCGGGTTCGAGGTGCCGTAGGGCGGCGATCCGTAGACGACGTGGGAATCGCCGGCGCAGCCGTTGACCCCGTAGATTTCCGGGTAATGCGGCCAGTCCGGCACGGCCATCTTGAGGGCCGCCAATTGGAACACCCCGCGCTGGAGCGGGTAACCGCACATGTAGGGATAATCCTCCCAGATCATCGGGCCTGGCATGACGTCCGCGATCCCGGCGGCGAGGTCGTGGCCCATGTAGGTGGGGAAATAGGCCGCCTTGTAGACCGACCCGTAGGGCGGGTAGACGTCGTAGTGCATCAGGCGCGCCGGCGAGTTTAGGCGATCGAGCGTCCGGCGAATCCCGGCGAGATAGGACTGGACGAACCAGCGGTTGAACCAGGCTGTCCAGGGTTTCCAGTGCCGCCGCACGAGGTCCTCGAACGCCGCCGGCGCGAGACCGCCGTCCCGCGCAAGGGCGCCGGCGTCGAGGGCGCCGCCGGGCGCCGGCCGGAACCCGGGGCTGCGCAGGAACTCGAGCAGCGCGCCGCGCACATCCGGCACGCGGTAGGTCTCGATTTTCCAGAGGTCCCAGCGGGTGTAGGGATAGACCAGGTCGGCGTGGGGCAGCAGGTCGGCGTTGTCCTCGAGCGCGGGGTTTGGCGTCGTGCGCGCGTGCAGCCAGAGCAGCCAGCGCCGCCGGTAGAAATGGACCAGTTCCCAGGAGCGCCGCTCGCGGGCCACCAGCGGCTGGACGCAGTTGCCGGCCAGGTAATGGCAGGTGTCGTTGACCGCGCCCGCCCACGGGTCGAACCCATCGGCCTCGCTGGCGAAGTCCGGCAGCAGGGGATACAGTTCCGGCAGCCCGGACAGGATCGGCGGCGCAGGCGCCGCGGGATCGGCGGAAAGCACCTCGAACGCCCGGCGCAGGTCCCCCACCCGGCTGTCGCCCTGCAGTATTTCCGCCCGGACATGGTAGACGCCGGGCGCGAGGTCCGGCCAGGCGACCGGGTCGCTGGTCAGCGTCTCGACGCCCAGGCCGGCGCGCAGGCCGCCGGCCGCGCCGTCGATCTGCGCTCGCAGCGCGGCCTCGACGGGCGGGTCGGCTACCTCGCGGAAGACGGTTTCGAGCGTCCAGCGCGCGCGCAGAGGCGCGGACGCCAGCGCCGGGTCGCGGTGCCGGAACCGCAGGGAAAAGCGCGCCGGCTCGGGCTCGAGGAAAAAGTGGTTGGCGCGCGCGAAGACCAGGGCCTGCGCGTAACGCGCGGCGGTCTTGGGCAACCGCTGGCAGATGGCCTTGTCGGGCGGCGACTCGATCTCGACCACCGCCGCGCCGGGCGCCAGGGCCGGGCCGGCGTACAGCGACCGGCCGGTGGCGGCCTCGACGATCGTTTCCCACGGCCCGCCCGCCAGCGCCAGCCGGTCTTCGGCGGCGGCGTGCTCAATGCCGAACGCCACCCGGGCGCCGGGGGGCACCGGCGGCAGGTAGAGCGTGCGCCCGACCGGGCACTCCGCGTCGGCCGGCGGGAATCCCGAGGACATCGGGTTCCAGTGCTCGCGCAGCCCGACCGCGCCGCGGAACAGGAAGAAGGGCCCCAGCGCCCGGCCGCCCGGCAACTCCAGCCGCAGATAGGGATGGCGCATCAGGACGTTGGCATACAGGCCCCGGAAATCAATGACCGACGGCGGCCGCGCGCACGGGCCGCCGGTCAGCGCCGCCCGCAGCACCGTGCGCGCCGGCGAGGCCGCCGACTCGAGGGTGAACCAGAACGGCACGGTAAGCGCGCCGAGGGCCTCGGGCCAGGCGACGCACAGCGCCGGCCAGAGCGGCGATTCGGGAATCGGGTCGTCGGTTGCGACGCGGACGGAGGCGAGGCGGAAATCGTAGGCGTCCTTGTGGCGGCCGGTGTCGAAGGCCAGGCGGCCGGGCCCGCCGTGCAGGTTTTGCGGGTCCTCGAACTCGCCCAGGAGCAGATCCCCGCGGCGCAGCGCGAAGCGCTGGGCGCGCGCCTCGAGGGACAGCGCCATGGGCGCGACCGGGTCGGCCCCCGCCGCGCGGGCAGCGCCCAACCGATGGAAGGCCCCGCGATCGTAAACGCCAAAGAGCGTCTCGGCGACGCCGCGGTTCCAACCATGCCGGATGAGATAGCCCGCCTGGGTGTCGGAATCGTAGCGGAAAAAGAGGTAGAGGCAGGCCTGCGCGCTGTAGGTCCCCGCGCGGCAGACGAGGTCGAGCCGGAAATCGCGCACGGGCGGGATCAGGGGCAGGTGCTTGTTGCCGGGATAGGTGATGTGAAAGGCGCCGTCCCGCATGGCGCCCATCGCATGCAGCCGGTCGGTATGCTGTTCGACCTGCCAGCCGTCCGGATACGCGTCGTTTGGCCGCGCCTGGAAGGTCTCGTCAAACAGAAGCGTGCGCATGCCCCATCCTCCCGGGTAACCAAGGCGGCGGCATCATGGCACAAGCCGGCCGGCGGATCAACAGCGGAGGACGGAGAGAGCCGCGGGCGCCGTCACCGGGCGCGCGGGCCGCAGCCAGCCCGTGCCGTGCAAGGGCTGCTTGGCCTGTTCGAGGCGGTCCGCGCAGGCGCGGACCTCGCCGAGGTCCGCGTCCGTGAACCCGGAAAACTCCGGCTGCCACGTCCGCTGTTGCCAACGATACCAGTCCGCGGCGGCTATCCAGTAGCGCACGGCGGCGGCGAACTCCTCGACCTGCTCGCGTTCGCGGGGGTCGGCGCACAGACCGCGGGCGCGCGCCACGCACGCCTCGATCCAGGCGGGCGTGAGGGTCTCGATGAAATAGACAATGTTGCGGGCGTTGGGCAGCAGGTGGCCGACCGCCGGCGGCACGGCGCGCAGGCAGGGGTGCTCGGCCCCCGCGGCGATGCGGGCGGCGGCGCGTTCGAGCGCCTCGAAGACCGGGCGGATGGCCGGGGCGGCGGCGCCGAACATGCCTTTCAGCCAGTAATCCAGGACCGCCGCGACGTCGGCCCGGTCGGCCCAGGCACTGGCGGCAAAGACCAGGTAGTTCAGACCGTAGATGCGGCAGTTATAGGGGTGCGACTGGATCGTGGCGCCCTGGACGCCCAGTTGGATGAGGTCCGGCCATTCCTCGGCGATGACGCGCGCCATGGGATACGGCAGCGAGGCCTGGGCGTTCATGCCCATGTAGTATTCGTACAGGATAAAGTCGCGCGGCTTGGCCGCCGCCCATTGCTCCAGCAGCTCGCGGAAGACATCGTTCATCCGGCAGGCCGACCCGCGCGCGAGACGGTGGGCGCCGCAGCGCCAGTAGATCGCCAGCATCGGCAGCACGTGGCGGTGCAACGCCACGCGGCGCGGCGGCCATTGCAGGTCGACGTAATGCGACCCGACGATGCGGACCTTGGGAAACTCGTCCGCAAGGGCCTCCGCCACCCGGTTGAGCAGCAGCGCGTAGCGGTGGCTCAGCCGGCGGTTTTCGCCCTCCGGCACGCGGTGCGAGACCGCCGGCGGCGCGAGGTCGGCGGGATCGTCGAGCCGCGCGCAGGCCGCGCACTGGCAGCCGGGCCCGCGCCCGTCCTGGGGGACCACGCCCAGGATGCCGACCTCGGGATTCCGGCGCAGGTAATCCCGGATGTTGCGGATCAGTTCGTCCACCGCCGCGCGGTTGCTGGTGCAGATCGCCACCTGCGGCGCGTTCGGACGCCGCGCGCCGTCGATCAGGGGATACCAGTCCGGGTGCGCGGCGAAATAGCGGCCGGGCGGCAGCCAGATTCCCAGCAGGTTGTGGTGGTTCATGTCCACCGTCAGTCCGCGCCGGCGGATGTGCGGAAGCAGGTGCCGGCGGAACTCGGCGGTCGAGTAGACCTTGGCGCCGACGCCCCGGACCTCGCCGGTGGCGGGGTCGAAGGTCGTCAGGTCGTCCCCCACCCCATCGCCCAGCGGGAGGATCATGACGGTATTCAGGCCGTTCTTGGCCATCCAGTCCACGGCCGCGACCATCGCCGGCCAGGGCACCCGCTCGGTGAACTGCAGTCCGCGGTACCAGAGCCGCGGCTTGCGGACGATCTCGGTTTCCGGCAGGCGCAGGGCATGCACTCGCGGCACGAACTCGCCGTTCTTCCCCGGGGCGGCGAAGCAGCAGCCGCAGCACTCCTTGAGAAAGCCGTAGACGCCGTAGAGCGCGCCGCGCGGGGACCCGCCGCTGATGCGGATGGCATCGGCCCCGATGCGGATGCGGTAGCCATCCTCGCCCAGCGCCGGGTCGCCAGCCTCGATCCCGATGCGGAGTTGCCGACAAGCCTCCACGGCCGGAACGCCGCCCAGCAGCCGCCCGGCATAGGCGGCCAGTTCGTCGCGCGCGAAGGCCAGCGGCTCGCCGCCGCCGTCCTCGATCACCACCCGCGGGAATGTTTGCGGCTTGAGATGCACCGTATGCCCCCGCCGGCCACCGGATCAACGGACGGACACCCGACTGCCACGGCGCCGCGTTCACAACCGCCGATGGCCGCGGCCACGCCGCGCGTGCCGGCCATGCGGGTCCGGCGGCTCATGGCCCCGCGCTTCCCGTTGGGGTCGTTTCGCGGCCCATGGCGCTCGTGACCGCCGCCGGCGCCGCCAAGCAATCCACGATCTCCGACGGCATGACGACCTGAACCACCCGGCGATCGCGCCGCGCGATCAGACCCAGCAGGCGCTCGGCAGCCGCCGCGCCCATCTCCCGCAGCGGCTGGCGCACGATGACGTGCGGCATCGCCGCCCTCGCCCATTCCAAGGGATCGTCGCGGTAGGTGGCCACCGCCGGCGGCGGCGCGGCGGCCGGCCAGCAGGCCGCCAGTCGCGGCCAGACATTGCCGATCGAATCGAACACCGCCGCCGGCCGCCGGCCGGCCACGCGTTCGAGGTCGGCCTCGAGCGCCGCGGACTCGTCGCGCACGACGACCAGGCGCTCGTCCCAGGGCGCGCCGGCCCCCGCCAGCGCCTGGCGGTAGCCCTCCATCCGCAGCGACGCGCGGGAATGAAACACCGCCGCCACCGGCCGGCGCCCGGCGCGCAGGAGGCACGCGACCGCGCGCCGCGCATCGCCGACACTGTCGGAGATGACATAACTCAGGCGCTCGTCGGGCGCCAGCCAGGCGCCGATCGCCATGACCGGCGTGCGCGCGTTCCAGCGGATCAGCGCGTCGCGCCGGGTTTCCACGACCCCCGCCCCCAAGGTCAGCACGCCGTCCACCCGGAAGCCGTCGAAGGTGCGGTCCATCGGCTCGCTGGCCGAGCGGAAGGTCAGCGCGAAGTGGCGCGCCTGAAGCACGTCATCGATGCCGGCCAGGATGCGCTGGTAATACGGGTCCGTGAACAGCATCCGTTCCCGGAACGTGCCGGTGATCCCGATGCAGATATTGGTGCGCTCGACGACCGCCAGGCCGCGCCGCCCGCGACCGCTCAGGTAGTCCTCGCGGGTCAGCTCCGCGACCGCCCGGGCGACGGTGCCGCAGGAGAGGCCCGTCTGGCGGCTGAGGGCGCGGACCGACGGCACGCGCGTCCCGGCGGCCAGCGCGCCGGACTCGATGCGCTCGACGATCTGGCGCTTGACCTGCCGATAGGCCGGCTCGGCGCTCCGGGAATCGATGCGAATCGTCAGCAAGAACAACTCCTCCAAGACCGGCCGGGCCACGCCCCGGCCCCCCGCGGGCATGGCTCACACGCCGATGCGCTCCAGCGTGGCGATGACGTCGCGCGCCACGCGTTCTTCCCGGCATCCGACCACGTGCAGGAAGACGCCCTGGCGGGGAATCTGCCGCAGCAGCGGCTCGATCCGCTCGGGCGGGCAATAAATCAGGACCTTCTTGCCGGCCTCGAGGATGCGCCGGTAGAGCGCCGTCCACTTGAGGGGATCGCGCGGCACGGCGTCGCAGGCCTTGGTGACCGGCACGAACTGGATCAGGCGCAGGGATTCGATCTCCAGCAGGGCGTCGAGGTGCTTGATCTGGTCCTCGCCGTCGAGATGGTAGATGCCGTGTTCGACGCGGTCGAAGACCGCCCGCAGTTCGTCGGCCACCAGCTCGCGGAACATGGCGGGGGAAATCATCACGCACAAGTCGCACTGCGTGCTGCACACGCGGCCGGGCGCCCAGACCATCATGCCGTCCAGCGAGCCTTCCTGGAACGGGCGCAGCCGCGCGTCCAGGGCGTCGTAGGTCTCGAATCCCCATGCCGTGATACGGTCCCGCAGCGCCCGGACCTCGTCCGGCCGCTCGAGCATGGCTTCGAGCGTCGCCTGGTGCCCGATCAGCTCGGCCATCAGGTCGAAGGCCGCCAGCAGGCCGTTCCCCTGGGTCGCCAGGTAGCGGCCGCGGGCGCGCTCGGCCGAGCGCCCGGTGATCTCTCGCACCAGGCGCCACCAGGGATTCGCGCGGTCGAAGGCCAGGTCGCGCAGGTCCTCCCAGCGGGCGTAGGGGCTCCGGTACCAGGTCGTGCCGGCCTCGAAGATCGGCTCGCAGCCGAGGTAGGCGCAGCCGAACATCGGCCCGAGATAGACCCCGTGGCAGGGAAAGGCTTCCGCCCCCCAGAAGGCGGCTTCGAGCCGGAGATCCAGGTTGTGGAAGACCGTCGCCGGATCGGTGTACTTGCCCGGCACGTCCGTGCGCAGCGGGCGGCGCGGCACGTCGGCGCGGTGCCCGAGGACGTGCGCGACCACGCGGTCGGTCGGCCGCCCGGCCCACCAATCCAGCATCCGCTGGCGGGCCTCGGCCCAGTCGGGCTTGAAGGCCGCCATGCGCGCGTCCATCGGCGCGGCCACGGGGGATGCGGACATCGGCGTCGCCGCCATCATCGGCCCATCCTCCCGCTCACCGGAACCCGACCAGCGACCCGCGCGGCAGATATTCATAGCAGCCCATGTCCATCTTGCCGCTGAAGCGGTCCACGCGCGGGTTCCCATCCAGGTCGCGGCCGCCGGCCAGGTCGGGCTCGAGCCCGCCGGCGTTGACGCAGGGGGAATCGGCGGTCAACCGGCAATTGTCCGCGGCCGGATCGCGGAAGCGCGGGTCGGCGGCCAGGTTGCCGCCGCCGTAGTCCGCCAGGCTGGGCGCGGCGCAGGTGTTGGAGACCACGCCGGCCGCCAGCGCGCCGAGATAGTAATTCGACGCCGTCCCGGAACTGACCTGGTTGCCGTAGACAATCGAGTTGACGAGCAGGACCGCGTTGCGGGCCTCGGAATGCCAGTAGGCGCCGCCGCCGTCGGCATTGGCGCTGTTGGCCGCGAACGTGCAGTTGTAGAACCGGCCGGTGGACGCCAGGTGCATGTAGAGGC
>CAZEVX010000113.1:0-10356 GCA_964515705.1 uncultured Verrucomicrobiota bacterium
GCGCACGCGGCCGCCGCCGGTGATGTAGAAGGCGCCGCCGTGCGTGCTGGTGGCGGTATTGGAGACGATGGTGCAGGCGGCGATCAGGGCGTTGGAACTCTGCAGCCAGGCCGCCCCGCCGGCGGCCGCGCGGTTGTAGGCGATGCGGCAGCGGCGGACGGTGCCGCCGGTATATATCCGCAGCGCGCCGCCCAGATTGCCGGCGCCGTCATTGTTGGGCAGACCATTGGAGAGCGTCAGGCTGTCCACGACCGCGTCGGCGTGGTGCAGCAGGAAGCAGCGGCTGGCGGCGAGGCCGTCCACCACGGTGACGTCGGGGCCGTGGAAGCCGGCGACGGTGATGCCCGCGCCGATGTCGATGCCGTAGCCGTTGTTGACGGTATAGGTGCCGTTGGAGACCCAGACCGTCTCGCCGTTGGTGGCCGCCGCGACGGCGGCTTGAATGGTGGTGGCCGCCGCACCCCAACTGGTATAGGGCAAGGCGTTGGCGCCGTTGGTGGCGACATAGCGGTCGGCCATGGCGCCCAGCACCCCCGCGACGACGAACAGCGCGGCGGCGGCCAGGCGGGCGCCGCGCCGCGGGCGCGGCGCGGGCGGGTTGCGGAGCAGACGACGTTGGGTGTCGGCGGTCATCGGCGGCCTCCTTACGGGTGGTGAGGTGACGGTTGCGGACCCTGCCCGGCGGCCTCCGCCGCCGGCACAAATCGCAGGACGCCGAAGTCGGTGACCGGCGTATCCAATCCCTTGCCGCTCCAGCGCATCTGGAGATCGCGGCCGCGGACACGCTCCGAGGTATAGGCCTGCAACGCCTCGCCTTCGGTATCGTCGTCATCCACGGCCAGATTGAAACCGACCATGCCCCGTTCGTACAGCGGGGTCGTCCCGTACACCGACCACGGGATCCGGACTTCGAGGCGGTAGCCGTCGGGCGTCAGGACCGACACCGCGGCGATGCGCTCGGCGGGTGGCCGGCGGTCGTACTCGCGCGCCAGGCCGGTGGTGCAGGCGGGGATATTGACGGCGACCGGCGTGCCGTCCGGCAGCGCCGGGGCGATCACGAACTGGAAGTCGTCCTGGTTCGGCCGCGGCATGTGGAAGTCGCGCATCAGGTCGGTGTCGAAAAACAGTTCGACGGCATCCGTTTCGTACAGGAGGTCCGGCTGGTCCGCCAGGCGCGCCGCGATCGCCGGGTCGCGCATCACCCGCTCGTCGCGCACGGTCGCCAGGAGATAGAGCGCCGTCCGGTCCCACTGCGATCGGAGCCGCGCGGAGCAGTCGGCCGGGCCGGCCCAGGGGACTCCCTGGATCGCCAGGGCGACCTCGTCGAAGGCGTCCAGGGCGATCTCGGGCAGGTCGTCCGGCCAATCGTCGGGCTGCCCGTCGAGGGTCACGGGGGCGCGGGTTTCGACGGCGGTCAGCAGGCGGATCGTGCGGGCCAGCGCGGCGCGGCGCCCCTTAGCCTCGACCGCGGCGGCGACGCGGTTGCGGTCGCCCGGCGCTTCGAGCGCCACGGGGAAGACGATCTCCGCATGGGCGCGCAGGGAAACCGCGGCGAAGTCCTCGCGCGTACGGGCCGGCCGGAGCCCGCGCGGCAGGCGGGTGAGGGTGACGCGGCCGGAGAGCCCGCTCATGGCGCCTTCGTTCACGACGCGGCAGAGCAGCGCCGGCCGCTCCCGGGCATCGAGTCCCAGGCGCGGGCCAGAGGCCGAGAAGAGGGTGGTCTCGAAGTCGGCGCGCAACAGGGCGTTGGTGATCGCCGCCAGGTCGGCGGGCGCGCGGCCGACAAGGTATACCGGGTCGCGGCCGAGGGCCAGGTGCAGGCGGCCGGCGTCGTCGCGGCGGGTCGGCAGCGGGTTGCCCATGAGGTCCAGGCAGGCCACGCGGTCGGGCGGCAGGTCGAGGACGGTGTCCATCTCCTTTTCGAGTTGCAGGAATGCCGTCGGCCGCCCGCGGCACTCGACCAGGAAACAGCGGGTATCGCCGCCAAGGTCGAGCAGGCCCAGCGGCCGGCCGCCGTCGGCGAGGTCGAGGAAGGCGTCCATCGCCGGCACGACCGGCCGCGGCGCCAGGTCGTACTCGAACCAGGACGGGCTGTCGCCGAGCGTCAGATTGCCCGCGCCCGACCACCAGGCATGGATGAAGCACCGCTCCAGCCCATTGGCGAGTCCGTCCATGCAGGTGACGATGCTTTCGATCGCGTGGTCGCGGGGGGGTCGCGCCAGGGCGAATCCCTGAACCCGGGCGACGGAGTCGAGGGTCAGGATCTCCGGGTACTGCGAGTGGCTGAGGAGTTGCAGTTCCGTGTCCCAGACCGGCTTGCCGGCGGCGCGAACCCGCGCCACGAGAGCGGGGAGGAACAGCGGGGTGGGACCGTAATGGCCGTGGACGGAGACCACGTCCGTGGCCTCGGCAAGGCCCAGTTCGAGGTAGCGGCCGAGGGCGCTCTCGGCGTTGGCGCCCAGGTCGGCAGTGGCCGAACCGCCGACGATGACCGCCTCCGGCTGGACGCTCTTGATCGCCGCGGCGACCGTGCGATGCAGGTCCAGAAACTCCTCCGGCGTGAAGTAGCAGTTCGGTTCGTTGAAGGTTTCCCAGCAACGGATGCCGGGCGCCGCCCGCGCCAGGCCGGCGGCGTACAGACGCAATCCCTCGAGGTCGAAGAGCGGGCCGCCGGTGGCGCCGCGGCGGTCCGCGGTCATCCAGGCCGGGCCGCGGTCGGCGCCGACGCCGAGGACGGCCATGATGCGCAGATCGAAGGCGGCCGCCAGTTGGGCCAGGTCTTCGATGTGGCGGTCGTAGAGCCGGCCGCGTTCCGGCGCGGCGGTCTCGTTCATCGGGTAGGACAGGGCATCCAGCCGCTGCCAGTGGATGCCGAGATCGCGCAGCAGGGCGTAGGTCCATTCCGGGGGCGCTTCGTTGAACCAGAAATCGCGCTCCACGTTCCAGCCCTGGATCATACGCGTTTCCGCCGGGCCGCCGTGAACCCCGAGATACGAACGGTCGGGCGGCACGGCCTCCGCCGGCGGCCGGGGCGTGATGCACGCGAACACCAGCAGGGCGGTGTCCGCGATGGCCTCCCCGCGGCGCAACTCGGCGCGGAGATGGTAACAGCCGCGCGGCAGGGCCGGCAGGGGCACCGGCGCCGCGTGCGCCGCGGCGCGGTCAGGGAGAGCGACGGTGTGGCGGAACAGCACCTCGCCGGTGTAGGCGTTGGACAGCGCCAGGTCGACGCGGGCGCCGGGACCCGGAGCGTCTTGCCAGGTCCGCAGGACGGCGGGCGCGGGAACGGTCTCCGCCTGCCAGAGATGGCCGGTGACCGGGTGGTCGAGCGCCACATGCGCCGGCTGCCCGGGCCGGTAGGGCGTCAGGTCGCCGGCTTCCAACTGGATGGCGTCGAGCCAGATCGTGGCGTCGGGGGCGGCCGGGAAGAAGCACAGCAGAAAATAACGGTTCTTGTAGGCCGCATAGCGGTTGCCGACGGTCAGCATCCCGCTGATGGAGTGGCGTTTCCAGTCGGACGACAGCAACGGCGCGCCCGTCAGGCCGACGTCGTGCGCGCCGGCGGTCGCGGTCAACATCATCGGCAAACGCAGGGGCTTGTCGGCCTTGGCGTAGAAGGAGAGCGTGTAGCGGGTTCCGGGCGACAGTTCGTAGACCTGGCTGGCGAACCGGTAGCGGCCGCGGCGGTGCGCGTCGAGTTTGAGACTTGCCCGGCCGTGGGCGGCGGTGGTGGTGTCCTGGGAGAAGGGCGCCGCGAAGGCCGCGCGGTCCTGGTAGACGCCGGCGTAGCCCCCGTGAAACCCTTTCAATCCGACCTCGAAACTGCTGTTCAGCGCAATCCAGTTGGTGCTGGCGCCAAATCCCGACATGGCCATGACCAGCCAGGCCATAACCAGCCAAACCAGGAACAGTCCGGCCGCCGGGTTACGGAGGAGTCTCATGCGCCGGCCCCCCGTGGTCGCGGGCAACGGGCGTGACGAAGACATCGTCCCACCAGAGGGTCTGCCGGTCGGCGATCAGCAGGTAGAGCCGCGCGTAGCGGCACCCGGCCGGCGCGCGGAACCGCAGGGGATCGGCGGCGATCTCGGACAGCAGCACCCAGTCGTGGAGGTGTTCCGGGGGCACCCGCAGGTCGAAGGTGGCCTTGTGGTCGGCGAGCGGCGTATCGGTCTCGTCGTAGGGCAGCAGAAAAAACCGCACCGACGGCTGCGAGGCGTTGACCGCGGCGTCGATCTCGTAGAGCGCGCCGGGTTCCAGGCCGCGCAGGTCGCAGCAGATCTGGCCGCCGACGCCCGGCGCCAGGCCGTCCATGCGCGCGGCGTAGGCGCCGGAATAGGCGTCTTCGCCCGTACGCTGGTTGCGGCCGCGGGCGGCCGGCGCCAGTCCCGGCAGTCCGCCCCAGTAGCCGACGCCGGGCGGTCCGAACTGCGACCAAAAATCCGGGCAGCCATCGGCATTGACGTCGTGCTCGAAGCTGTAATTGGGCGCGCGGTTGCCGTCCGACGGTGAGAACGACCGGGCCACCGGCCAGATTGCCAGGCTGTCGATGGCGAACCACGCCGGGTCGCCGGAGCCGCCGACGAGCAGATACTCGAAGCGCTCGTCCGGCGCGCCGCCGACGTCGCGTCCATGGTCCTGCAGCACGCCGTCGAGGTACAGCGACCAGGCGGCCGCCTGGCCATCGGAGGCGCGGGAACGGACCAGGCAAACATGGTACCAGCGGCTGTTGATCCAGTCCAGGGCGTTGCCCGTCAGCAGAAGGGTTCGCACGGGCGGGGCGTTGCTGGCATCCGCGTAGACGTGCGCTCCCAGTTCCCGCGTCGCGCCGTAGAGGGCGCCGACATGCGCCACGATGATCCGGCGCCGGGACCCGTCGGCGCGGCGGGTGCCCAGTTCCAGGACATGCGCGCCGCAGCGGAATCCCGGGCCGTCGGCCGGCCATTCGATGGCTTCCCAGAACTCGATCGTCTCCTCCGTCGGCCGCGGGATGTCGAGCGGCAGGCGGATGGCCTGCGTCCCGCGGACCCAGGCGGCCTGGCCCGCCTTGCCCGGCCGGAACTCGATCCCGGGCGCGACCGCGGCGCCGCGCGCCGCGAGCGCGGCGCGGCTTTCGAAGGATTCCTCGACGAGCGGCGGACCTGCCGGCGGCGTCGCCGCGGCGAGCGGAATGGCCAACAGCAGGCTGGGGGCCAGACACAAGGCAAGGATCATCATGGCAGGTGGCAACGGCCCGCGGACGACGCGGCGGTCCCCCGGCAGGCGCGTTCTCCAACAATGGACGACACGACCCGGTTGCCGCAATGGCATCCCTATAGCACATCAGGGCGGCCTGCCTCAATACGATTCGAAGACCGGGTCCATGATCCAGGTGTCCGATTCCAAGTCGGGATGCAGGCGGTCGGCCAGGATCGTCCAGGAGGCGAAGCGGTCGGCATAGAGCGGCCTGCCGGTCTCGGCGTCATAGTTCTCGGCCCAGGACCCCCGGCGGCGCAGGGCGCGCGCCAGCAGGCGCAGGGTGCGGTCGGCCAGCTCGCGCGCCGCGCGGGGACAGCCGTAGTGGCGCAGGGCGTGGACCATGAAATAACACAGGGGAAACCAGACCGGCCCCTGCCAGTTGGAGTTCGTCATGCGGCGCGGGTCGCCAAAGCGCGGCGGATTGCCCCAGACGGCGTTGTTGTAAAAAGGGCTGGCGCGCGAGAGGCTGCGGATGCCGAACGGGCTCCAGAAGTGGCGCGCGTCCAGGACGTAGGACGCGATCATCCGGCGGGCGCGGGCGCGCGGGGCCAGGCGCGCGTAGAGCGGGATCAGGTTGGAGCACGACTGGAACGCGAAGGCGGTCAGGCGGCGATGTTCGGGCCCGGCCTCGAGCGCCAGTTGCAGGGCGCCCGTGCGCCCATCGCCGGCGGCATAGGTGCCGGCTTGCGCGTGCCAGAGGCGGGCATTGACGATGTCCCGCAGGCGCCGGGCCTTGGCGGCCAGGCGGTCGCCCGCGCGCGCGCGACCGAGGCGCGCCGCCAGGGCGGCGGCGGCGCGGTACTCGAGCACCAGCCAGGCGTTGAGGTCGGGCGTGACGACCGTGCCGCTGGGAAAAAAGGCGGTCGCGGCATCATTGTCCACGCCGCTGGCATGCGGCTGCGCCCAGGAGAACAGCCCCGAGGGCCAGCGACAGCGGCGTTCGTAATAGGCCAGGTAGGCCGCCAGCGCCGCCCAGCGGCCGCGCGCCCAGGCCAGATCGCCGGTCCGGACGGCGTAGAGCAACGCGCTCTGCGCCAGAAACGGCTGGGCGTGATACGGGCTGGCGGGGCCGATGCCGGGCCGCACGACGTTGGGCACAAACCCGTTCGGCCGCTGGTGGTCCAGCAGGATGTCCGTCCCGTGCCGCAGGTACTCGGGCCGTCCGGCCTCGGCGAACCGCAGGGCCATGAAGAAATGATCCCAGCAGAACAGGGCGTTCGGGTAGGTCGCTCCGTACCCGACGGCGAGGTGGGGACGCCGCCCCCCGCGTGCCGCGGAGCGCTCGAGACGCGGCATGACGGCCGCGATGTGGCGCTGCACGGCCGGGTAGGTCGCGGGGCGCCCCGCCATGCCCGTGTGCCGCTTCATGGGTCAAGCCTTCCGCGCGTGTCGACGCGCGTGAAATTCAGGGTTTGCGGACGCCGGGTCTTCCAAGCGGCGACGGCCGCCTCGGCCGTCAACTGGGCGACGGCGCCGCGCACGACGTCGGTCGGCGAGGGGCGGCCGGCTCGGATCGCGCGCCGGAAGGCCTCCAACTCGCCGGCATGGCCCTTGTCGCTCAACGGCATGCGATTGTAGTAGTAGCCGCGGGACCGCTCGGCGGGCGTCACCGAACGGCGCCAGGCGCGCAACCGCGCGGCGTAGCCCGCCAACCCGTCCCGATACACGGTCCCGCCATGGCGGTAGGGAAACACCCGGCGCGCCGGCGCCCCGGGAATCCCGATCGCCGTCAGTTCGACGAAACTCTCGCCGACCAGCGTGCCGAACCCGGTGTTGATCTCGATGCGCTCCTTGGGGAACCCCGCCGAGCCGTTGTCGCCGGACACGATCACGGCCGTGACGTCCCCGGGATACTCGAGGGTGACGACATTGTCCATCGCGCCGCCGCCGGCGGTGAAGACGCGCGCGGGGCGGCTGTCGGTCAGCCAGTTCAGCAGGTCGAAGATGTGCGTGAGTTCGTGAACGATCGTGGACTCGCCGTGGCGCACCACGGCGCGATGGTGGCGCGCCGGCCAGAGTTGCGCCTCGCCCACGATGCGGTAGAGAATCGTCGTTTGCCCGCCGCGGCGTTGCCGCCGGTAGATCGGCTTGAGGGCCTGCATCAGCGGGCTGTAAGGGCGGTTGAATCCGACCATGAACCGGATCGGAGCCCGGCGCATCAGCGCCACCATGGCGGGCAGTTCCCGGCGGTCGTAACACAACGGTTTCTCCACGAAGAGATGCTTGCCGCGCGCCACGGCCGCCCGCATGATCGGCAGACGGAACGCGGGCGGCGTGCCGCAGACGATCAGCTCGATGGACGGGTCGTCCAGCACGCGCCGCAGGTCGGTGGTCGTGTAGCCGGGATGAAACCGGGCCGCCAACTCGCGCAACCGCCCGGCGTCCAGGTCGCAGAGCGCCGCCAGGCGGAAGCGCGGATTGGCCGCGACGTTGGGCACGTGCGTGCCGCCGGCGAATCCGCCGACGCCGATCATGCCGACGGCCATGGGAGATCGGGTGCTCATGGTCATGGGCTGCACAGGGTCGCCGGCCAGGCCACCGACGGCGGCGGCGTCGCCGGCGCGGCGACCGCCCGTTGCAAGACGTCGTGGGCGAGGCGGCCCAGTTCATAACAGGCCACCGACAGATAGTCTAGAAACAGGCCGGGACGTTCCGCCATGTAGACCGCCGCGGGCGTCCACTCCGGGTGCTCCCGCAACCAGGCGGCGGCCCCGGGGCTCTGGGCCACCGAGCCGATCACGATCCCCTGCGGCCGCCGGTCGGGCGGCAACTCCCACAAGGCTTGCAGTCCGTCCCGGCCGCCGGAATCGGACAGTGCTTCGCGCCGGACGAGGTCAGGGTCGAACGGCAGGCCGAGCCGCTCGATCATCGCCCGGTAGGCGCGCAGCAGGAACGTGCGGCTGCGTTCGATGTCCGGGGGCGCGTCGGGAAGCGTCACCAGGCCGATCCGCCGGCGGCCCTGCGCCACAAAACGGCGGCCGACCGTCAGCATGGCCTCCGTGAAGTCCAGCGTCACGGCCGGCACGGGTAGACCCGGATAGCGGTTGGCCAGTGTGACGCAGGGGATGTGCGACGCCGCCAGGAAGCGCACGTCGTCCGGCGGCAGCGGCGACAGCAGAAACAGGCCGTCAATTCGGCGCTTGACGACCAGGTGGTGCAGCGAGGACTCCAGACTGGCGGCAATCCCGCGTTCGCGCGTGGTGTAGGCATGCAAATGCGCCGCCCCGGTCTTGGCCGCGGCGTCCAGACCCTGCATGATGTCCGCGACAAACGCGTCCCGGGCCGAAAACATGTCAAAAAACACCGCGCCGAACTCCTTGATCGCTTTGTCGGCTGGCCGCCGGACAACGCTGCCTTTGCCGACTTTCCGCACCACCAGCCCGGCATCTTCCAACTCGTTCAGCGCGCGCCGGGCCGTAACGCTTGACACCCCAAAGCGCTGGATCAGCATGCTTTCGGAAAAAATGCGGCGATCAGATTGCAGGATTTCCGAGCGCAGTTCGTTCGCGATTCTTTGATAGGCGAATACTTTTGTAATCATGAGCGTAGATGCATTGTTCGAAATATCAATTGGTTTTTCGCTGTTTTCAGTGGCCAACGGAAAAGGCTGAAGCTATTCGCATGTTCCAGCGGCCGCACAGGTACCCGTTGCGGGCGTCGCGGGTAGGGCGGGACAGCCTTACCCTGCAGTCACTATTACAACCCTTGCGCGTCGCCACTGAATTTAGCGAGGAGCCTATCAATTTCTTGTCAAGATATGATTATAATTACAAGTTGTCAATAATAAATTTTGTGTCTGCTCAGGTGGGTGCTGTTTTCGGAGTCGGTATCGTAGTCGCTATCGGCGGTCTACCGTTCTATCGACTCCGATGCGACGCCGACCCCGATGCCATTGACAGACGGAGATCGCGGAATGGGGACCTGAATTCCGGTCAGGGACCGGCGCCGACGCGCCGGTCGAGCCAGTCGAAGACTTCGGGCAGGTTGAAGACCGGCGAGTCGTGGTTGCCGTCGGGGACTTCGATATAGGTGAAGTCAGGGGCTTCGGCCATGACGCCGACCAGGCGTCGGGCGCCGGCCACGGGCATGATGGCGTCGCGCGCGCCGTGGGCCAGGAAGACCGGCATTGTCAGGCGCGAGGCGTTCCGCACCGCCGAATGGCGGGCATAGGGATCGGGGAAGGTGTTTGGCGCGCCGCCGTAGGCGGCCGCGATGGCCTTGGCGATCTGGCGGCAGACCGTCCCGGTCTGCCGTAGGCACCAGGCGTGGTACTCGGCCAGGTCGGGCGCGGCGCCGAGAGCGACGACACCGGCGGCATCCTCGGGATGCAGCGCGGCATAGATCAGGTTGCTGGCGCCGCCCATCGAGCCGCCGAAGAACACAAAGCGTTGCGCCCCGAACTCGCGCCGCACGAGCGCCAGCAACGCCTGGAGATCGGCGGCGGCCGAGGCGCACATCCAGGCGTTGTCCCGCAGGTTGGGAGTCAGGATGCCCCAGCCGTGCCGGCGCAGGAGCGGCAATCGCTGCTCGCGGATGTCCTGGCGCGTGTACAACTGGTCGCCGTGCGAGCCGTGGCCGTGAATGCCGACCACCCAGGTGGCTCCGGATGCCGGCGGCCAAACCAGCGCCCAGTCGGGGGCGCCGTCGCTGGCGCTGCGATAGTCGAGGCGCCGGACGCCGGCGGGCCAGGCGGGATCGGTCGTGGCGGCGAACGACCAGGATTGCATTCAGGCTCCCGCGGCGGCCAGGCGCCGTTCAAGGGCAGAAAGCTCATCGTGCAGGGCGGCGGGCATGCGGTCGCCGAACCGGGCCAAATGTTCACGGATGCCCGGCACTTCCCGCCGCCAGGCGTCGGCGTCGACGCGCAGCAGGTCGGCCAGGTCGTCGGCCGGCAGCCGCAGTCCCGCCAGGTCGAGGGCGGCCGGCGTCGGCAGCCGTCCGATCGGGGTTTCGATGGCCGCGGCCTGGCCGCGGACGCGCTCGACGATCCATTTCAGGATGCGGCTATTCTCGCCGAAGCCCGGCCAGAGCCAGCGGCCGTCGGCCGCCTTGCGGAACCAGTTGACGTAATAAATTCTGGGCCAGGCGGCCGGGTCGCCGCGGCGGGCGATCGCCAGCCAG
>CAZEVX010000114.1:0-6777 GCA_964515705.1 uncultured Verrucomicrobiota bacterium
GATGCGCGTGCCGGCAAGGTCGGCCACGCGGCGCACGGGCGAATCCGCCGGCACGGCCAGGACCCAGCGCACGGGGCGCAGCCCCTGCTTGGCATACACGAGGTCGGCCACCTCGACGACCTGGGCGTCATTTTCCACGATCCAGTCATAGCCCGTGATCCCGGCGTCCAGCAGGCCGCGTTCGACATAGCGGCTGATTTCCTGGGCGCGGATCAGGCGGCCCTCGAGTTCCGGATCGTCGATGGCCGGGCGATAGGAACGCGCCTCGATCGCGACCGCGAACCCGGCCTTTTTCATCAGCAGGACCGTGGCCTCCTGGAGGCTGCCCTTGGGCAGGCCGAGGATCAGGGATTTCATGGCGTTTTCCGGCGACCCGGCCGCGCCGCCCGTCCCGGTGTCCGCCCTGCGCGGCACCGTCGGGCTGGCCGTTGGTTTGGGGAACTATAGCGGTCGGACCACGGTTGTCCAGCGTCAAAGCGAACCCCCGATGTGCGGGAGTGGCGCTTGTCCGCGGTCACTCCCGGCGCGATCCGTGCAGGGGAACGGCTCCGCGCAGCTTCGCCCTCCACGGGGAGTTGTCATGGAACGCCTGCACGCTGACCGACGGGCGGACGTGGAGGGCGAGGCTCACGCCTGCGCGGCGGCGATGGCCTGCTGCAGGGCGGCGGGATAGGCCAGGTGTTCCTGCTCCTGAATGCGGGCGTGCAGCGATTCGGGGGTGTCGCCCGCCAGTACGGGAACCGCCCGCTGCAGGATGATCGGCCCGGTGTCCATCCCCGCGTCCACGAAGTGGACCGTGCAGCCGGTGATGGTGACGCCCGCGGCCAACGCCTGTTTCCAGGCGTCCAGCCCCGGGAACGCCGGCAGAAGCGAGGGGTGAATGTTGACGATCCGGCGCGGATACGCCGCAAGCAGGCCGCGTTTCAGAATCATCATGAAGCCCGCCAGGGCGATCCACTCCGCCCCGTAATGGCGCAGGTGATCGAGCGCGCGCTGCTCGGCGGCGCCGACCAGTTTGGTCTTGAAGGGGGCGGGGTCGACGACCTCGGCCGGGATGCCGCGGCGCCGGGCGCGTTCCAGGATCGCCGCGCCGGGATGATTGGAGAGCACGCAGACGATGCGCGCCGCCAGGGCGCCGGCGTCGATGGCGTCGGCCAGGGCTTCGAAGTTGGTGCCGCGGCCGGAGCCCATCACGGCCAGGGCAACGGGAGCGGAGGGCGTCGCCTGCATGTCCACACGGTAGCAGATCATCGCCCGTCCGCAAGCCGCAGTTTGCCCCGCCACACGCGCGGCCGGGTCGCCAGCCGGCGCTTGACAGTCGCCGGCCCGCGGCTAGAGTGTCCCCGTCGCCGGCGCCGGGCGATTAGCTCAACTGGCCAGAGCGCTACCCTTACACGGTAGATGTTACAGGTTCGAGCCCTGTATCGCCCACGGCGCGGGCCGGCGGCGGAACGCCATGTGCGCTGCCGGTTCGCTTTGCCGACCGTCAGACTCCCATCGCATGACGCGCGCTGCCGGGGTATTCGCTGTCTTGTTCATGCTCCCGTGGTGCGTCGGCCGCGTCTGCCCATTCGGCGCCGCCCGGAGGTCGGCGCCCACCGTCGAAGATGGCACGGCTTGCCGTATGCAATCCGCGAACCCGCTTGACTCTGGCGAGGAGACTGGCACAGTCAGGGGCATCAACTGGTCGTGCCATTGCGGCGAGCACGTGCGGCAGGCTCTCGAGACGCGCCGGCTGGGGATGCATCCCATAACGGAGACCATTGCATGGAACTGGAACGGTATTCGATCGGGATCGGCGACCGCTTCGGGCGCCAGGGGCGCGCGCAACTGGCGGCCGTCGCGCGGGCGCGCGCCGCCGGCGCGGCGGTCACGCCGGTCTGGAACAAGTCTCACCGCGAGCACCAGATCATCGGGACGGTCCCGGCCGATACCCGGCGCGCGGCCGACGCCGCCGTGCGCGCCGCCGCCTGGACGTGGCCCTACTTCGTGGACGCCGACCACATCACCGGCCACACGGTCGATCCGTTCCTGGCGTCCTGCGATGTCTTCACCCTAGACGTGGCCGAGGCGATCGGCCGGCCGCCGGCGCCCGAGGCGCTCGACGCCTTCGTCGGCGCCCAGCGCGAGCGGCTCGGGCGCCTCGATATTCCCGGGTTGGCAGCGCCCCTGACGGCGACGGAGGCCGACGTGCGCCGCATCGGGACGACCTATCTGGAAGCCATCCGGGAAGCCGGGCGGGTCTACCGCCAGGTGGCCGCGGGACGCGGCGCGGCGCCCTTCGTCACGGAAGTCTCGATGGACGAGTGCCGCGATCCGCAGACGCCGCTCGAACTGCTGTTCATCCTGGCGGGCCTGGCGGCCGAGGGCGTGCCCGTGCGCACGATCGCCCCGAAGTTCAGCGGGCGCTTCAACAAGGGCGTGGACTATGTCGGCGACGTCGCCCGCTTTGCCCGCGAGTTCGAGGCCGACCTGGCCGTCGTGCGCTATGCCGGCCGGCAGTTCGGCCTGCCGGCCGACCTGAAACTCAGCGTGCATTCCGGCAGCGACAAGTTTTCGCTGTACGCCCCGATGCGCCGCGCCCTGCAGCGGACGGGCGACGGCCTGCACCTCAAGACCGCCGGCACGACCTGGCTCGAGGAACTGATCGGGCTGGCGGCCGCTGGCGGCGCGGGCCTGGCGCTGGCGCGGGAAATCTACGAGCAGGCCTTCGCGCGACGCGACGCCCTCTGCGCGCCGTATGCCACCGTGATCGACATCGATCCGGGCCGACTGCCGGCGCCGGCGGTGGTCAGGGGCTGGGACGGCGAGGCATTCGCGGCGGCCCTGCGGCACGACTCGCGCGAGCCGCGCTTCAATCCGCACCTGCGCCAACTGCTGCATGTGGGCTACAAGATCGCCGCCGAGCTGGGGCCGCGCTACCTGGAGGCGTTGGCGGCCGACGAGCCGGTGATCTCGCGGAATGTCACCGAGAACCTCTGGGAGCGGCATCTGCGGCCGCTGTTCGTGGGCGCGTAAGGCGCGCGCACGGAGCGATCGCAGTGTTGCCAGCCGCGGGGCCGCCGCGGGTGGGGCCGGCCGGTTCCAGCCTACAGGCGACAGGCGTCGCCGGCCCGTCCGGTCCGGACGCGCGCTGCGTGTCCGTGAAAGACTGTCGTTGCGTATCGGTGTGACGCGATGCCACCACCACCGGCTGGGTCGCCGCCGTCACGTTCAGCGCAACGGATTGCGCCACCGGATGCCGGAGAAACGGGAAAAGTCGGAATCCGTGGAGATGAGCTCGCACCCGTGCTCGAGTGCCAATGCGGCCAGGTGGGCATCCGTCACCAGGTTGGCAACCGCCTGGCCTTGGCGGAGCAACTGCCGAAACACCGTCCAATGTCGAGCGGTCGGGTTCACCATCCGCGTGCAAGGCTGATCCATCCAGCTCTGGACGCGCTCCAGCGCCTGGTCGAGGGAGAGGGGGTGCTCGAACACCCGCGCGTTGGTGCCGATGCGGATAAACGCCCCCAGGACGGTCCAGCACAGGCACACGGGAGATGCCCCCGACAGGGCGGCGTCCCACCATGTCCGCGCCTTGGCATGCTGCGGGCTGCCTTGGTCCTCCGCGTAGAGCAGGATGTTGGCATCCACCAGGATCACCGGTGTTCTTCCCCGTCCAGTTGCGCAATCAAGTCCTGGATGTTGTCCAAATTTCTTCCCGGTTTCAGGCCCAGTCTCCGGGGCCGTGTGTGATACGGTTTGGAGCGCGCCGGTTCCTCCAGCGTTTGCAACCCGGCGCGGAGCGCCTCATTCACCACGCGCCGGAATGGACTGCGTAGCCGGCTGGCCAGCGACCGCGCCCGGTCCAGAACATCGTCGTCTATGGTCAAGGTAGTTCGCATGGCAACATCCTAGCATCATCGCCAATGATGTCAAGGCATCACCCGTGTGCCCAAATTCGTGTGAGGAGCTTCGGCTTCAAACGACTCCCGAGGCACGCCTCATAGGCAAGGGCGGCGACCCGTCTACGCGGCGCGGCGCTGCTTCGGCGCGCAGGCCTGCGCGCTCTCCAAGGATATCCACAAGCGTCGCCTGCAATCATCGCTGGGAGGGCGCAGCATGCCCCATGGGCGGGCGGGAACGAAACCCGCCCCACGAGGGGAGACGGGGTCCGTTCGGTGTGGCCGCCGTATCACGGCGGGCAGGCCCAGAGGGCGGCGGCCAGCACGCCGAGGTCGTCGGGGTACCCGCGCGCGCCGGAATCCCAGGGCGGATCGGTCCGCAGCGGCGCCCAGTAGTCCCCGCCCGGTCGGGCGGGGATCGGCAAGGCCACCCACTGCCAGGCGTCCGGCCGTAGCGCCACGGGGGCGGCGGCCGGAGCGTCGCCGAGCGCCAGCGTGCGCGCCGGCAGGCCGGTGGTGCGGGGCGGCGCATAGACCAGCGCCAAGAGCGTCCCTCCCGGCGCGGCGGGCAGCAGCACCTCGGAGACGGCGCGCGTCCAGCGGGCGGGCAACGGGGCTGATTGCGGACGCGCGGCCGGCCCCGCGCCCGCGAGCGGCAACGGGCAATAGGCGCCGGCGCGCACCTGGAAGGCGGCGGCGAGCGTCAGGCGCGCGGCGGGCGTGACCGGCAGGGTGGCGGCGCCGGCCAAGGACGCGCCCGGCAGCCGGAAGGCCCACCAGTCGCCGGCGATGGGCTCGGCCAACGCGAGTAGCGTGTTGGACGCGCGTGAGGCCGGCGCGTAATGCAGGACCCGCGGCGCCCACTCGACGCCGCCATCGGCGGCGGCCAGGAGCACGAATGCGTCGTCCGTTCGCGCCGGCGCCGTGCCAGGCGGCAGCCGCAAGGCCAACGGGCGCCGGGCCTCCAACTGAACCCCGGCGGGCGCCGGCCGTTCGGTGCGGGGGTTGGCCCAGCGGCGGAACCCCATATTGCCGGGTCCGATCGGCAACCGGCGGGGCGCGCCGAGAGAGCCGCGCCGCTCGTCGAGCGTTTTCCGACGCATGCGATAGAGGGCAAAGGGCATCGCGCCGGTGGTGACGCGGGTGGGCAGGGCCGCGCGGGCCTGCTGGAGGCCGCGGTCCTGGAAGATGCCCGCTTGCACGAGGTCGAACGCGAACCGATCGCTGCGCGGGGGTTGGAACGGCGTTGAGAAAAAGGCCGGCCGTCCGGGATTGGCCCGCAGGATGTCTTCCCAGGCGGCCTCGGCCGCGGTGTAATCGTCGCGGCGCTCGTTGTCGAGGCCGAGCGCCGGCACGCCGAACAGGTGTTCCAACGGGGCGGTCAGGCGCGAGTATTCGCCCAGCAGCACGCCGTCGGCCTGGCGGATGACGGCGGCATAGCCCGCCAAAAAGCGCAGCAAGCCGCGGTGTTCGACGAGCGTCGCCAGGTGGGTGCGCCCGGCCAAGCCCGCCAGCGCCAGGCCGAGCGCCAGGCCGGGCGCCAGCCAGAGCGCGGCCGGCCGGCCGCGCCGGGCGGGGGCGAGGCCCGTTGCCAGCGCCGCCAGGCACAGCGCCGCCGCGGGAACGACCGCGATCATCAGGTAGCGCGTCATCATGAAATCGCGGATGTTGCCGGCCAGGATCGCCGCCGGGAACAGTGTCCACGCCAGCACGATGCGCGCCTGCCGTCCGGCGGGAGGGCCGGTCAGCCACCACGTCCAGCCTGCCAGGACCAGCAAGGCCATGGGCGCGGACAGCATGTTGCGCACGGCGCGCCAGTGGGTCAGGTAGGCGAAGTGATGCGCCGGCCGGCCGATCCACGGCAGGCTGCCGAGGGCGTCGCGGGTCAGCCAGGAGTGGGCCAAGAACAACAGGCAGGCGGCGGCCAGCGCCAGGGCGAAGCCCAGGCGCGGTTCCCGGATTTCGGGCGCGCGGCGGCGGACCCACAGGCCGGCCAGCGCCGGCAGCAGCGCCGCGGCGGCCAGGGCCGGCCAGCGGGCGAAGCCCCACTCGAACAGCGCGCGCAAGCGGTAGGCGTCGGTGACATGGACGGCCTGCAAGTAGCAGACCAGGGCTATCGCCAGGGCGGCCGGGGGATAGGCCCAGAAGGCGCGGCGTCCGGCCAGCATGGCCAGCGCGGCGGCGCCGGCGGCCGGGATTACCACGTACCAGGCCATGACGTGAAACAGCGGGGCGGCGCCGAGGCAGACGGCGCCGAGCAGGACGTCCAGCCAGGCCGTCCGGCGGCGCTCCTGCCAGGCCAGCAGCAGGCACGCCAGGCCCGCCAGGGCGAAGAACGCCGCCGGGATTTCCGGCCGGGCGCAGCGGCCGTGCCACAGGGTCAGCGGGTTGCCCAGGTACGCGATGGCCGCCGCGAGGCCGGCGAGCGGGTGCGGCAGCAGGCGCCGCGCCAGCACTGCCAACGCGAGGGCTGTTCCCAGGGCGAACAGCGGCACGACGAACAGCGCCGCGCGCGGCCCGGCCAGCCGCGCGGCGGGAGCGATCAGGAGCGGGTAGGCCGGGTGGAACCGTGGTCCGACGATGGCATGGTCGGCATTGACGATCCAGAGACAGGCGTCCTTGGTCGGACCGTAGCCGGCATGGCCGTAATAAAAGGCCGGGCGGGCGCCGGCCGGCACGCGGGCGAGCAGCGGGTCGGTATAGAACAGGGCGCCGCGCCGCCCGAACTCGACGCCGGCATTGAGATAGGCCCCGGGGTCTTCGCCGCCGAAGACGTCCTCGTGCGGCCGGAACAGCAGCGCGGCGGCCGCCAGCAGGAGCGCAATCCACAGCCAGCACGCGCGGCCGGGCGGCCACCCGGCGCGCGCGGCCGCCAGCAGGCGGACGGCCGCGG
>CAZEVX010000114.1:6787-10270 GCA_964515705.1 uncultured Verrucomicrobiota bacterium
GACCCCACCAGGCGGCGGCTACCGCGAAGAGCATATCCCGGTTCCCGTTGCCGCGCGGCCGGCCGCCGGACGTTCAGGCCAGCGTCTTGCCATCGATCGTGCCGATATCGATCTTGATCTCGCCGCGGCGGGCGGCGCGCTGCACGGCGCCGTCGCTGATCCAGACGACGACATCGGAGGCGGAGAGCATCTTCATGTCGTGGGTGGCGGCGATGACCGTGATGCCCATCTCCGCTTGCATCCGGCCCAGGAGCGCGATGATCTCCTCGCCGGTGTGCAGGTCGAGGTTGCCGGTCGGTTCGTCCGCCAGGATGACCTCCGGCCGGTTGACCATGGCGCGCGCGATGGCGACGCGCTGCTGCTGGCCGCCCGAAAGCTGCGCCGGCAGGTGATCGAGCCGATGCCCGAGGCCGACCTGCTCGAGGACGGCGGCGGCGTCCCGGCGCGCCTCGCCGGGCGTCCGGCCGGAAAAGATGCGCGCGATGGCGACGTTGTCCAGGGCGGTCATGGAGGGCACGAGGTTGAAGCTCTGGAAGATGTAGCCAATCTTGTGGCAGCGCACCCAGGCCATCTGGGAGGCCGAGAGGTCGGCGAAGCGGTGCCCGTCCAGCCAGACCTCGCCGGCCGTCGGGCGGTCGAGGCCGCCGATGATGTTGAAGAACGTGGACTTGCCGGAGCCCGAGGGCCCCATGATCGAGACGTAGGTGCCGCGCTCGATGTCGAGGGTGATCCCGCGCAGGGCATGCACCTGCTCGGCGCCCATCGTGTAGACCTTGGTCAGGCCGCGCGCCTGGATGACGATGGCGTCGTTCATTCTTCGACCCTCATGGCGTCCACCGGCTGCTTGCGGGCCGCCCAGTAGGCCGGCAGGATCGAGGCCGACACCGCCATCAGCGACCCGACCACGAAGGCCGCCGCCATGGAGCGCAGCGCCGGCGCGGCCGGGAACGTCCGCACGACCCAGCCGCCGTAGGTCAGCAGCGCGATCCCGGCGGCCAGCAGCAGGCCGATGAGCGTGCCGAGCACGGTGCCGATGACCCCCTGCAGCGAGGACTCGATGAAGTAGGTCTTGACGATGAAGACGTCTTCGGCGCCCAGGCACTTGAGGGTTCCGATCTCCTTGATCCGTTCCGTGACCGACATCAGCATGGCGTTGACGATGCCCACCAGGCAGGTGAAGAGCGAGAGGCCGATCAGCAACAGCATCATCGGGTCCGTGCCCGGCGGCGCATAGATGTCGACCCCGTGCTTCTGCAGCAGCACGTTGAGGCTGCCGTCGCGGGCGGCGATCAGCGCCCGCAGGAGATCGTCGTTGACCCGCATGTAGGTCAGGAAGGCGATCCCGAGCACGACCCCCAGCATGGTGATCATCGAGCGCAGAAACCGCCGCCGCAGGCTGCCCCAGGAGACCGCCAGGGCCACCCGCCAGGGGACCGGGGACTGGGCCGGGATCGCCGCGCGGACGTCGGGCGGCGCGGGGGAGGGCGGGGAACTGGCGGGGTCGCGCATGGGGCTCTCAATACTTGTTAAGGTCGATGCCCTGGATGTTGGCGCCGGTCGCCAGCGAGACGCTGATCGCCAGGATGACCACCAGGAGTTCCCCGACGATCAAGCCGATGAACAAGCCGCGCGCGCGCTGGTAGGCGTCCTGGCTGCCGTACTTGGTGACGAAGACGTTGGCGAGCCAGCCCAGCAGGATCGAGAACCAGTAGTTGAACATGATCGGGTTGACGAACATCGCCAGGCCGAGCGGATGCGGCATCCAGAAGAGATGCTGGCGCAGGAAGAGCAGCAGGGCCATGGCGGCGGCGCCGACGCCCAGCCAGAGCTGGCCGGCCGGCGACGCCGTCGGCGCGTCGGCGACCATGCTGCGGATCGTCGTGAACATGGCGAAGCGCGGCAGCCCCGTGTAAAACCAGGAACTCAAACTGTCGGCGCCGCGGCTGTATGCCAGCAGCAGCACGGCGGCCGTGGAGGCGATCGCGGCGGCCACGATCGCCAGGGCGATGATCAGGTGGAAGCCGACGCGGCGCAGGCGGAAATCCTCGCGCAACTTGACGGCGTTGGCCATGGCCGGGGCGATGAAGACCTTGATGTCCAGGAACATGACCCCGCAGTAGAGCACGAGCGGGGTGAAGAGCGTCACCAGCGAATGGGTCTGGTCGAGGCCCAGGAAGGCGCGCACCATGTGAAAGGGGCTGACGTGGGTCTTGACCGCCAGCAGTCCGCCCTCCGTCACCGCCCGCACCATGCCGACGGTGAAGAGCAGCACGGCGAAGAAGAAGAAGAGCGTGTAGAAGAGGTTGGCGCCCATGTCCAGCCAGAGTTGCAGGACGATGGCGAGGGAGCCGCCCAGGAAGGCCCAGGAGGCCAGGCGCAGTTCGCGGCGCTCGCCGGATTCGAGCGCGCCGAGGCGGCCGGGCGCCAGGGCGCAGAACAGGTAGGTGCGGCACTTGTAGAGGATGAAGGCCGAAAAGACCATCAGGGCGCCCTGGCCTTCCGCCAGGCGGAAGTTCATCAGGTACCACCAGTTATAGTTGTAGGTGGTCTTGTTGCCGGACCAGTCCATCAGCAGGACCTGCAGCAGGTAGAGCAGATGGAAGAACCACAGCGAGAAGGAAATGTTTTTCGGGATCAGAAACGCCAGGCCGATCATCACGAAGAAGATGCAGCTCTTGGTGCCGCCGAGCGCCTCGAACTTGGTGTTGAAGACATAGGGCATCCAGGCATTGTCGAGTTCCAGCGGCTGCAGCCCGGGAATCACCTGCGAGGCGCACAGCAGGTTCCAACCCATGACCCCGCCGGACAGGGCCACGCCCACCCAGAACAGGCCGTTGCGGTAGAGCGCCGGGACCCAGCCCGCGGGCTCGATGCCGCCGATCAGCGCCTTGGGCAGCTCCGCCAGCGGGTAGGTCAGCATTTCGTTGTGGGCCCACTGGCGGAAGATCAGGATGTTGAGGGCCATCATGACGAGGTAGGTCAGGCCGATCAGGAGGCCCCAGCGCGCCAGCGGCCGCGCCCAGTGGCGCCAGGGCAGTTCGCCCAGCACATAGCGGCGCAGCGAGGCGTCCATCGCGGCGAAGGCCGGCAACGTTGCGTCCAGGCGGCCGCGCAGCGCGCCGGCGTCGGCGCCGCCGGCCAGGTCGGCGCGCAGGGCATCGAGGGTGGCGAGGATCGCGGCGATCGTTTCGGCGCTGGCCAGTTGCACGGCCGTGCGCTCCTGGTCGGCCTCCAGCGCGGCGCGCTCGCGGTCGAGGGCCGCGAGCTCGGTTTCCAGAACGCGGATCTCGGACGCCAGACCGTCGGGCGCGCCGCGCGCGGTGTCGCGCAGGCGGGCGCGGCGCGGCAGGAGATCGGCGTCGCGCTGGCGCAGGCGCTCGTCGAGCAAGGCCTTCTGCTCCCGCAGCCGGTCGCGCTGCCCGGCCAGGGCCGCCGCGTCCGCCAGCGGCCGCAGGCCGTCGCGCGCCCGGTCGAGCGCGGCCG
>CAZEVX010000115.1:0-10150 GCA_964515705.1 uncultured Verrucomicrobiota bacterium
GCTGGCGGCGGCGCGCGCGGCGCCGGCGCGGCCATGAACAGGCCGCGGACGCGCGGGACGGCGCGCCAACAAAGGGCAGTCATGCGAACACGGATACGGCGGGTGCTGGGAGGGATGCTGATGACAGCGTGGGCGGCGGGCGGCCTGGCGGACGCCGGCGGGCTGGACAACCCGTATGCAGGCGTGGATTGGGAGACCGTCGAGTGCCTGCACTCGATGTCGCACCAGCACGGGGAATGGAGCGATCTCCGGACGCTGTGGGACATGGGGTTCCGGCACTTTCCCCTGTCCAACTACTACCCATCCCGGCCGCGCTACCCGATTCCGGACGAGGTCTTGCGCGAGTATCCCGAGGCGCTCGGCGCGCCGAACGCCGAGCACCACGGCGGAACCGACAACACCATCCACTGGAATGCCCTGGGGTCGTTTTATGTCACCGGGTCCGGCCGGAGCTGGTCTGTCCCCCGCGAGGCCCCCGCTTCGGTCGAGCATGTCTTCAGCAACCTGACCGTGTTCGATCCCGGCTCCCCCGTGCCGGGCGAGGGCATCTATCGGTTGGAGGCGCGGCTGGCCGCTCCGCCGGGGCGGGACGCCGCGGCAATCCTGACGGTCGAGGGGGCGACCGCCGTCCATCCCGGCACGTTCGAGCCGGTGGGGGACGGCCGGATTGCCGGACGCCGAATCACGGCCCAGGCCGCCAAGGGCATCCTGTTGCGCGCCGACGCCGACCGGATGCGCGTGTGCCTGGCCGGCGATCCGGCGGACACCCGCGTGACCCATGTGGGCCTGATGCAGGGAACGCACCGGCCCTGGCGCCAGGCCTTCCGCGAGGCGCTGGACGGCACGCGCACCGACGGGTCCGGCCGGCCGGTCGAGGGACTGCTCGATCCGCAAGGCGGCGGGATCACGATCAATCACCCGCACGGTGGCACGGCGGCGTTGGCGGCGATGCTCGATTTCGATCCGCGCGTCTTGGGGATCGAGGTCTGGAACTCGCACGTTGACTTCGGCCGCGCCGGCAGCCTGCGCTGCTACCGCCTCTGGGACGAACTCTTGGCAAGCGGACGCCGCTGCCTGGGGTTTTTCGTCAAGGACCACTTCACCTTCCGCCAGGGCCGCAACGTCCTGCTGGTGCCCCCGGCGGCCGGTCGGCCGCGGGAGGACCGCGAGCGCGACGCCCTGCGCGCTTATCGCCGGGGGGCGTTCTTCGGGCTGCTCGGCGCCATGGCGACCAACGCCGCCGGCGCGCCCTGCCAGCCATACGACCACAGCCCGTTCCGCTTTACGCGGCTTGCGCTATCCGAGGCGTCGGGCGGCGCGCCCCGCACGCTGGAGGTCGCCGTGGCCGGCGCCGATGCCGTCCGGCGTCCCGTTCTCCAGATCCGGTTCGTCACGGACCAGGGGATCGTCCAGCGGACGGACGGCCAGACCCGGGCGGTCTTTCCGATCCCGGCCGGATGCCGTTACGTGCGCGTCGAGGCGTTCGCCTGCCCGGCGGCCTGCGGCGGCGTGTCCCTCACGCCCGAGCGGCTTGGCGCCATGACCGTCGGAGAGATCGCCGACCTGCACGACCGCCGGGACGCCGGCGAGCGTCCGATCCCGGTGGCCGACATGATTTTTTCACAGCCGATCCGATTCGCCGCGTCCCCGCGGGACGCCGCGCCGGTCGGTGCGCGGGCGGGCGGATAGAATGACCGGAACCCACACGGGCGGGGGGACTCGCCCACAGGAGGCATGCAGCATGGCAACGAGAGCTATTGTCGCGGCGGTATTGGCGGCCGTATCGTTCATGGCAACCGGCGGACAGGCGGCGGAGCCGCCGGCCCCGCTGGCGATTCCCGAGATCCCGGCGCCGGTGCTGGACGGGCTGCTGGACGATGCCGGCTGGCAACAGGCGGCGATCCTCGACCGCTTCTATGCGCCGGGCAGCGACGCGCCCATCAGCAACACGACCGTGCGTTTGGCGCGCGACCGGCAATGGCTGTACCTGGCGGCCGACTGCCGCAATCCGCGCATGGGCCAGGTGCGCCAGCGGGTGTTCCAACGCGACGGCGCGGTATTCACGGACGACTCGATCTCCCTCTATGTCCGGCCGGACCCCAAGACGCAGGCGCTCTACGAGTTCGCGCTCAGTTTCGCCAACGTGCAGTACGATAAGCGCTTCCGGGCGGACGGCGCGCGCGAGGATGCCTGGAGCGCGCCCTGGCGGTCGGCGGCGCGGACGGACGATGCCGGGTGGACCGGCGAGCTGGCGATTCCGCTGTTCGTGTTCGAGACCGACGACCTGGCCGGGCTGCGGATGAACCTGGCGCGCTCGCTGATGGAGGTCAAGCTGGACGATATGAATGCCTTCGAGTCCGACCGGCGCGTGATCGCCTGGTCGCGGCCGAACGTCACCGGGAGCGTCGCTCCCGGCGGGTTCCTGGAGACGACCGGGCTGGGCGGCTTCAAGCCGGAAGTCCCGTTCCTGCCGCGCATCGCCGCGGCCCGCGCCACCGGCTATGCCCGGGACAATGGCGCGCTCCAGTACGGCGTCGAGGCGGACCTGGACACCGGCTCGCCGGTGCCGGGCGAGGCCGTGCTGCGGGTCAGCGAACGGCGCGGCGCGGGCCTCGAGGCCGTGGAAGCGGCGCGGACCGAGCCGCTGTCCCTGACCGGCGGCGCGGCGCGCGTCGTGCGCGTGGCCGTGCCGGTGACGGACTTCGGCGACCGGGCGGTCACCGTTCGGCTGGTCGAGCCCGCCCGCCCGGCGAACGTGCTGGCGGCCTGCGACCTGGACGCGGGCGCCCTGCAAGTCATTCGCCGCGCGGTGGTCGGGCGCAGCTACGTGACGACCGAACCGATGCCGCTGCGGCTGGAGTTTGGGCTGTCCGAGGCGCTCCTGCGGGACATGACCCTGGCGCTGGAGGTCAACGGCCAGCCGGCGTTCGAACGCCGCGGGTTGACGCCGGCGCTCGACCTGGAGATTCCCTTGGCGAGTCTGAAGGAGGGCGACAATGCGCTGCGGGTCCGGCTGCTGGCTGATGGCCGGGTGCTGGCCGCGCGAGACCTGACGGCGCGGCGATTGGCGCCGCGGCCGGGCTACGAGGTCAAGCTCGATTACCTCAAGGGCTGCATGCTCAAGGACGGGCAGCCGCATTTTCCCGTGGCATTGTTCGCCCATTTCCTCTACCCGCAACCCGTGCAGGAAGGCGTGGCGGACCCGGCCGAGCCGGTCTTCAAGTTCCTGGGCAAAGACATCGGGCTGACCTGCCTGGTGCGGACGCACGGCGCCGAGCATCTCGATCGCTTCATGGACCTGGCGGCTGCCAACGGGCTGGACGTCATCACCTGGTCGTACCCCAAGCCGGAGGATTTGCGGAGCCGCATCCTGGGAGGGCAGGACCCCGTCTTTGCCACCGGCCCGGACGCCATGCCGCTGGCGGCGAAGCGCAAGATCTGGCGCGGTTGGTACGAGAAACTCGAGCCGGCGGCGATCGCGGAAACCCGGCTGCTGCGCGAGCGCCGCAACCTGATCGGGTATTACAACCAGGACGAGCCCAACCTGCCGCCGCGCGATTACCGCCTGGCGCAGGCGGAATCCTATTGGAAAACCGTGACGGCGATCGATCCTTACCGGCCGCTGATGCTGCTGTTTGCGCGCGAGATTCCAGCCGGCGACGAGTGGACGCGCTGGGGCGAGATCCTGGGCTACGACGTGTATCCCAGCCCGCATTCCGGCGGCCACATCTATAACGAGCCGGGCGCCGGCACCGCCTTCTACGCCGCCGAACTGCGCGAGCGTTGCCGCCGCGACAACAAGATCATGTGGTTCGTGCCGCTGGCGAGCCTGATCAACCCCGGAAAACAGCCGATCGGCATGGGCAGGAACCACATGCTCTGCCAGGCCTATGCCGCGATCGTCTACGGGGTGCGCGGGTTCCTCTATTTCGGGCTGTCGAACGTGGTCGGGCCGGAGGCCTGGGACGCCCTGCGCACCATCTGCGCCCAGGTCAAGGCGCTCTCGCCCGCCCTGCTCAACGGCGATATTCCCCAGGAGGTCCGCTACCCGGGCGAGGAATGCCGGCCGCTCGAGCGCAAGTTTCCGCGGGTCAACGCCGCGGTCTTCCGGTATCCCGACGGCGGATACCTGCTGCTGGCGGTGAACGTCCGCGATGTCGCCGCGCGCACCGAGTTCCAGGTCGCCGGCGCGACGCGCGCCGAGCGGCTCTTCGAGCGCCCGGGCGCCCTCGACTGCCGCGAGGCAACCTTCACGGATACCCTCGAAGGCTACGGCGTGCGCGCCTACCGCCTGGCGCTGGACGGCGCGCCCGACCCGGTCCGCGTGACGGTCACCGCGACCGCGCTGCCGGACCAGCGCGCGTTGCGCGTCGACGTGCCGGGCATCATCGCCCGGGTGATGATGGGCAAGAACCACCTGCCCAACCCATGCTTTCGGCAGCAGGCCAACCCGGGCATCCCGGACTTTTACAAGCCAATGGAGCCGACGCCCGACGACGGGCGTCCGGGGTCGCGCTGGTTCGTGGACGCCGCCGCGCCGTGGGAGGGCAGCCCGTCGCTCTACCTCGGCAAGAAGATGATGGGCATGTGCTACCCGCCGCCGCTAGCGAAGCCGACGCGCGTGACCTTCTCGCTGTATGCCCGCGGCGCGCAGCCTGGCGCCGGCGTCTCGGTCGCCCTGCTGGGCGCCAAGCCGGCCAGCAAGTCGTTCGCGATCACGACCAACTGGGCCCGGTACCAGGGGGCCTTCGATGTGCGGGCGACGCAGGATACCCGGGGCTGGCTTTTCGTCATGGGGGCGAAGGGGGCGGCCTGGATCAACGGCCTGCAGATCGAGCAGGGCGACGCGGCGACCCCGTTCCAGGACGACTCGCAAGCCGAGCCCAGGGCGGTCGCGGACCCGGGCAACCGGCTGGCAAACGGCGGGGCCGAGACCGGCACGGCCGCGGGCTGGTCGGGCCTCAGCCGGATCTATCCCGGCGTGGATCCGGGCGTGCGGCGCGGCGGCGCGCACGGCGGCGACTATGCGTTTTACTGGCATGGCCAGTCCGGCTCGATCCGCTCGGACCCCGTCGCGGTGGACCGGAGCAAGGACGGGGTCCTGACCGGGTATTTCAAGGCCGAGAGCCCGGCCTCGAACGCCGCCGACCGCGTGCGCGTAATGTTCGGGCTGGTGCCCGAGCCGGACGCCGAGCGCCGGGCCCTGGCGGACGGCCGCCTGAAGCCCAATCCCAAGCGCGGACGGTGGATCGGGTTCGTGGCGCGGGACGTGCTGCCCGGCGACTGGACGGCGCTCACGCTGTCCATCCCGCCGGCGACCTGGTGGCCGGGCGTTGACCGGGTGCAGGTGTTGATCTCGCCAAAACCGGCCGGCGGCGCGGCCGGGTTGTGGATCGACGACCTGGCGCTGCGGGTTGCGCCGCCCGTGGCGTCCCTGGATTGACCGACCCGAGGCGCGAACCGCACCGACACGCCCCCCCTGCGGCCCGCCAGGACGCCGTCCGCGCGGGCCGCCAAAGGAACCCCCCTCATGAAACTCTTGCTGATCGCCGTCCTGGCCGGCGCGGCCGCCGTCGGGTTCGCCCAAACCGTCTCCAACGACGCGCCGTTCGACGACCTCGTCTTCGGGGCGGCGGTGTCCCTCGACGCGTCCGAGTCCATGCCGCGCGACGTCTTCCCGGCCGCCGAGCACCAGGCCGGGTTCACCGTGCTCGCGGGAGTCACCAACGTCCGGATGGCGGACGGCATATTGACCTTCGTGTTGACCGCGGAGCCCGCCCTGCTGGGGTGGGGGAACTACCAGGGCCGGTGGCCGGACTGCCGCATCCGGGACTATCCGGTCCAGTTCGACGCCGTCCTGCGCGGCCGGCAGTCGGTCCCCTGCGAATGGACCGTGCGTTTCAAGGACCCGATGCTGACCGAATCCTGGGGCGGGGTCGCCAAGGGCCGCCCGGCGGGCGGCAAGGCGTGGCCGCTGGTCTTCAGCGGGCTGCGCAGCGGCGGCAAACGCCGCTATGACCCGACCCACACGCTGGCGGGCGCCGGACCGTCGACCGGCAGCCTGGAGTTTCGGGTGCAGGGGGCGCCGGGAACCGTCATCGAGATTGAGGCCGTCGAGCTGGTCACCGCGCGCCAGACAGTCTACGCGCGCCGGGACGTGCGGCTGCCCGAAGGCCCGGTCTGGCGGGCGCTGGCCGACCTCTGCGGCGCGACGTTTTACGGGAACGAGTTCAACGAGGCGGCGTGGTTCGTCAACGGGCACGAGATCGCCATGCCGGCGCCCATTCCCCACCGCTTCAACGCGCGGACCTACGACCTGGCGCCCTTCCTGAAGCCCGGCACCAACGTGATCGCCGCGCGCATCATGCAAAACGGCATCGCCCCCGTGCTCTTCATGCAGGGACGCGTGGTCATGGCGTCGGGCGACGTGTGCGAGTTGGCCAGCGGACCGGGGTGGCGCTACGCGACCCGGGAACAGCCCGGCTGGACCCATGCCGGGTTCGACGACGGCGCCTGGCATACCGTGACCCAGTGCACGGCCCTCGCCCGGGACCGCATCCAGCACGGGCTCGGCGGTGTGGAGTTCTGGCTGCCGCCGCATCACGGGCGGCTGGTGCTGGCCAACCCCGCGGCCCGCGACCTGTACTACCGGGACACGGACCCCGTGGCCTTCGAGGCGCGAATCCCCGCCGGGCTGGCGGCTTGCGGGCCGGCCGTGGCGTATGCCGTCGGCCGCTACCGGGCGGGCGCGGTCAGCCCCGTGGCGCAGGGCGTGCTCAAGGACGCGCGCGCGGATGGCGCGTCGCTGGTGTTCCGGGCGGACGTCGGCCGGCTGACGGGCGGGGTCTATGTTGTGGCTCTGGCCTTGCGCGACCGGGATGGCAACACGTTGGAGACCCAGCCGCGCGAGCCGCTGGTCGTCATCCCGACGCTCGGCGGGCCGACCGTGGCGGGGCGTTCCTACGCCGAGGGCCTGGACCTGGAAGTCGAGGACACGATTGACTGCACCGATCCGCGGGACCCGCACCCGACGTTCGAGACCTGCCCGGCCGACGGCGTCATCCAGACCCCGGTCATCGTCCGCAAGCCGGGCCTGGAGTACCGCGAGGCCGCTTCCTGGCGGCGTGGCGCGGGGTTCTCCTACCGCCTTGAGTTCCGCCACCCGGGCGCGTTCTACCTGGTCGAGGTCGAGTATCCCGACGACGCCAAGCGGATCGTCGAGGTCCTGATCAACGGCAAGCGCGAAGGCGTCTGGAACAATGTCCAGTCGTCCAGCGGCGCCGAGACCGGCGGCCGCCACCTGGCGACCGGCGGCATCCAGACCCTGCAATGGCTGCACGTCGCCGATCCAGGCGTTCATTCGCTGGATTTCGTCAACCATCGCAACTACGAAAAGGTGGCCGCGCGCCGCGTGCGGATCTCGCGGGTCCGAGGGCGCCTGCCGGCGCTGGACGCCGGCGCTAGCCGGCGGTTCGGCCAGTATACCGAAAACATCAAGAGTTTCGGGGGCATCGGCAACGTCTTCGGAGTGGGGCGCGTCGGCCCGTCGGACAACCCTGCGGACTACAAGCAGGAACTCGTCCGGCCATTGATGGACTGGCATCTCCGCACCCTGGAATGGTGGTTTGAGACCTGCGACCGCTACCTCCAGTACAACCGGTTCTGCGGCCGCAACCTGCTGATCATGGGTTGCTACCAGTACAAGGTTGACCTGACGCCCTTTCTGCGCGTGCCAGACTACGCGACCTGGCGCGTCGCCCAGTGCCCGCGGCGCATGCTGGCGCAGTTCCTGGACCGGAACGGGATGGACTTCTTTACCGAGATCGAGTGGATGACGCCGCCCCCGCCGATGCCGCCGACGGTCTCCGACGCCGCGATGGAAGCCGGCGCCGACACCGTGCGCCTGGTGAACCGGGACGGCCGGCAGTTGAGCGTCGCCAACTGGATGCGCCCGGAAATCGGGGCCAAGGTCGGGCGGCTGGTGGACGACCTGGCGGCCGCTTTCGGCGACCTGAAACGCTACCGCGGTGTGCACACGGTGCTCAACCCGCGCTCCGTGGTCTGGACCATTCCCGGCTTTGCCTCCCAGGACTGGGACGCGCTCTACAGCAGCTACGACGATTACACCTTCCGGGAGTTCGCCAGGGACACCGGCGTCAAGACCGGCGTCGCCGATGCCGATCCCGCCCGGTTCCAGAAACGCGCCGCCTGGGTCGCCGGCGACGCCGCCGGGCGCGAGCGGTTCCAGGCCTGGCGCGCAGAGCGCCTGACGGCCTTCTGCGCCGGCATGGCCGCCCGCCTGCGCGCGCGCCGGCCGGACCTCGAACTGGCGTTGCTTGACAAGGCCAATTTCTGGAGCGACCGCGGCGAACTGTTCGAGCGCCTGATTGCCAGCGGCGAATCGCTCGAGACCTATCTCCGGTCGGCGGCCATTGACCTGAAGTCCCTGAATGCCGTTCCCGGGGTGTTCGTCGGGCGCTGGGCCACCGGCTGGTCGCGCAGCAAGGAACACGCCTATAACACCACCCAGGATCCCTATCTCTGGCTCGGCCAGTCCCGCCCGGAATTCGCGGAGGTCTTTACCCGCTACGCGCCGGACCGCCGCTATGTCCTGCTCTACGCCGACTGGAACGAATGCTACTTCAATGGGCCGTCGAGCAACCGCTCGGACGTCGCCCGCCTGATGCCGGGCTCGGACTGGATCATGACCCGGCAACTGGTGCGCTGCCACAGCCAGTTCGGCGGGTGGAACGCGCGGGAACCCCTGACCCAGGCCCTGATTCTCAGCGACCCGAACATCCTGGGGCACGGGATGTCGGACTTGGCGCTGCCGATCGGCCACGAGCAGGAACTGCGTGGGGTGGTGCGCGTCTTCAGCCACCTGCCGGCCGAGCGCTTCGTCCCGGTCCTGGACACCGGCCTGGAGAGCAGCCTGGCGATCCGCGAGCTGCGGCGCGGCACGTCCGCCTGGTTCTACGTGGCGAATCCCTGCCAGTGGCCGGTGCGCGGGTCCCTGGCGGTCGAGAGCGAGGGGCCGGTCGTCGGGGTGCCCGACGGCGCGCCGGCGGGACGCGGGGCTTTCAACCTGCCGGTCGCCCTCGAGCCGTTCGGCGTCGCGGCCTGGCGCGCCGACGGCGGCGCGTGCCGCATCGCCGGGTGGCGAACCGAGCCGCTCGATCCCGCCTGGCGGGCGCGGATCGGCAAGGTCCTGGCCGCGATTTGCGCCTTCCGGGACGCCAACGCGGCGCAGATGCCGGCCGCCCGGCGCGACGCGCTCGAGGCGCAATTGCGGGAGGTCGAGGCCGCCCTCGACCGCGAGGAGCCGGCCCGCGCCTGGAGCCGGCTGACCGACCCGTCCGTCTGGCTCTATTACGTCTACGAGCCTTCCTGCGAGGCCCGCGTCCGCAAGCCGATGCTCGCCGATGCCCTGGCGGTCTCCCCGGCGCGGCTGCCGGAGTCCATCCGCCGGGAGATGCCGCCGGCCGACGGCGCGCGGCGCACCCTGCCGGCGGCCCGCGCCCGCGGCCCCATCCGGGTGGACGGCGCGCTGGCAGAACCCGACTGGTCGAACCGGGTCTTCAGCGCCGGGTTCTGGAGCTGGGACGGGAACACCAACGCGCTCGTGGATACCGGCGTCTGCGCGCTGTACGACGACCAGGCCCTGACGCTGGCGTTCGTGTGCGCCGATCCGGACACCCAGCAGGTCCAGGCGCGGGCGCGCGCGGAAGGCGGCTTCTGGGGCACGCGCGACGACGCCCTCGGCGTGATGCTCTACCTGCCCGACAAGGACACCTATTACCAGTTCGGATTCAATACCCGCGCCGGGCGCTTCGACCAGCAGGTCGTCGTGGGCGGGAAACGGCTGTACGAGGAGTTCGCGCCGGAATGGACCGCGGCCGCCAAGCTGCACGGCACATACTGGACGGCCGAAGCGCGAATCCCCTGGGCGGCCCTCGGGCTGGACGGCCCGCCGGCCGGCCTGCGCATCAATGTCTTCCGCTCGTTCCGCATGGGCGCGGTGGACGGCGGGAGCTGGAGCCCAGCGCCGGACAATCACCGCTATGATCTTTTCGGCGATTTGAAGCTCGCCGGCGAGTAGTGTGGTGCGTCTAACGCTTCTTTACATTCGGCGCCGCCCGGAGGTCGGCGC
>CAZEVX010000116.1:0-2469 GCA_964515705.1 uncultured Verrucomicrobiota bacterium
ACCGCCGTTTTCGAAGGTGGGCGCCGACCTCCGGGCGGCGCCGAATGTAAAGAAGCGTTAGACGCACCACACTAGCGACATCGATGAACACGCCCGGTGAGGGTACCGGGCCCACAACGACCGTGGGCCGCTCCGGCATTGGCCCCACGCGGCGTTCTGTAGGCCGCGTGCCTTCACGCGGCGTGCTGTAGGCCGCGGCCCCACCTGAGGCGGGCAGACCTCAGTCGGCGTTACTGGATGTGTTAGACACCCTGGCTTGGCCACCGAACACTGCGAGGAACCAAAAACGTTTCCGCGCACAGGGCATTTCCGCGGAAAACATCGGAGGACCATGATGAAGCGACTCCTGGTTTGCTGGTTTGTTTTGCCGGCCGCCCTCGGGCTGGCCACGGACCGCTATGTGGCGCCCGGCGGCGCCCACACCCCGCCGTTCACCAACTGGGCCATGGCGGCCACCAATCTCCAGAGCGCCGTCAACTGGGCCAACACCAACAACGCCGGGGACACCGTCTGGGTCTCGAACGGCCTCTACCTGCTGCCGGCCACGGTGATCGTGAGCAACGCCGTCGTGCGCGGGCCCGGCGCCGATCCCGGCGCGGCGGTCATCAGCGGCGGCGGCGCCCGGCGCTGCTTCCTGCTGGCCCACCCGAACGCCCGGCTCGACACGCTGACCCTCTCCAACGGCATCGGCGGCGGCGGCGGCGGCGTGAAGATCGGGACGGGCACCGTGCACCAGACCGTCGTCGTCGGGTGCGCGGGCGGTTCCTACGGCGGGGGCGGCATCAACATCCAGGGCAGCGGGCTGGTCTCCCACTGCACGCTGCTCAACAACCATTCGCGGCATGGCGGCGGCGTGTTCGTGCAGGTCGACAGTTCCTCGGCCGTCATCGAGGACTGCCTGGTGGTCAGCAACTGGACCAGCGACGCCCTCGGCGGCGGCGGCGGGATCAGCCTGCAGACCGGCACCGTCGCGCGCTGCCTCGTGGCCCACAACCTCTCGTCGAACTTTGGCGGCGGCGTGATGGTCTACAGCGGCTCGGGCATGTACCGGGACTGCACCATCCGCCACAACCGGGCGAACTCCGGCGGCGGAGCCAGCAGCGGCGGCACGTTCATCCGGTTCGGGATCGAGGACTGCCTGATCGCGAACAACACGGCCACCAACTCGTACGGCGGCGGACTGTATTTCTCCAGCACGACCGCGACGGGCTCCGTCTGGGACTGCACCATCGCGTCCAACACCACGCCGCAATACGGCGGTGGCGGGTACCTGGTTGGCCCCATCGAAGTCCGCGACTCGATCTTCCTGGCCAACGGCCCCGCCTCGCACGGCGCCGCCGCCTGGATGCAGGCGGGCGCGATCCTGCGCTCCTGCCTGGTAACAGCCCACACCGGCGCCCAGGCAACGATCTACGTGCAAAACACCGGTACGCTGGAAAACTGCACGATCGTCGGCAACACCGCGGACAAGCTCGCCGCCTTGCGCCTGGTCGTGGCCAACGACATGCGGATCGTCAACAGCCTGATCTATGGCAACTGGCTGACCAACGGCACGCCGTACGACATCAGCCTGGGCGTCGCCAGCGCCACCAATGCCTTCTTCTATTCCGGCGCCGGCGTCAGTTCGCAGACCCTGCCCCCTGCCCAGGGCAACATCTCCGACACCCCGGTTTGGGTGAACGCCGGCGCCGGCGACTACCGGCTCCAGCGCGGGTCGCGCGGCATTGACGAAGGCACCAACCTGCCCTGGATGGACGGAGCCCTCGACCTGGACGGGCGTGCCCGGCTCGACTGGGCCGCCCGCCGCGTGGACATGGGCGCCTACGAGCGCATGCCCGCGGGGGCGTTGCTGCTGCTGCGCTGAGGCGCGCCGCCCGGCCCCCGCGGCCGCGCCCGCAGGGCCATGGCCGCCGCGGAAGCCGGACTTCGCCGCGTCAATTTCGGGAATCTTATGAACCACAGTCCCCGCCATCCCGCGGACGCCCCGTCGCCCACGCCATCGCCGGGCCGCCCGGCCCGCCGCGGAGCCGGCGCCGCGCGCCCTCTGGCGCTGGCGGCCGCGCTGCTGGCGGCCGCGGCCGCGCCGGCGGCCGACCTGACCTGCCCGGCGGTGTCCGCGGGGCCGGTTCTGGACGGCGCGCTGGACGACGCCGCCTGGCAGGCCGCGGCGCGGCTGCCGCCATTCACCCTGCTGGGCGGGACGAACACGACCGACGCCACCGACTGCCTGATCCTCCGCGACGACGCCTGGTTCTATCTCGGCGCCCGCTGCCGCAATTCCGGCATGCCGTCCCTGGCGCCCGTCGGCACGGCGGAGAACCAACTGGCCACGCGCGACGATTGCCTCGAACTGTTCCTCGATCCCGGCACCGCGGGCCGAGATTACGTCCAGTTCATCCTGACCTTCGCCAACGTCCAGGCGCAGCGCCGGCACACGGGCGGGAAGCGCGACGCCGCCTGGACCCTGCC
>CAZEVX010000116.1:2479-3797 GCA_964515705.1 uncultured Verrucomicrobiota bacterium
CTGCCCTGGCGCTCGGCCGCGCGGCGCGACGGCGGCGGATGGACGGCGGAACTGGCCGTGCCGCTCTTCCTGGCCGTCCCCCGCGGGGACGCCGGGCCCGCGCGCCTGAACGTCTCGCGGACCGAGCGCCGCATCGAGCTCGACGCCTACGGGGCCTTCCTCAAGGATGAACTCGTGCGCAGCAGCTGGCGGTCGGTGCGCGGAACCTACGCGGCGCCCGCCGTCTTCGGCGCGGTGGACGGGCTGGCCGGCGCCGCCGTCCGCATCCCCCTCCTGGCCGACCTCGGCCGGGTCGAGATCGGCGCCTACGCGCGCGCGGGCGGGCGCCAGGGGTATCCCGTGCAGGCGGAAATCCGCTCCTATTCGGACGCCGCCGGCGCGCTCGTGCTCGGGATCGCCGACCGGCCGGAGGACGGCCCGCCGTCCGCGATCGAGGTCGCGGCGCCCGTGATCCCCCTCCAGACGAACCGCCTGTCCGTCTTCGTGCCGGTCGCGGCGTTCGGGCCGCGCGCGGTCACGGTTACCCTCCAGGACGCCGCCGGCGCGGCCCTGCGCGCGCTGACGGTCTCGAACCCGGCGGTCCTGACGCCCATGGGCGAGGTGCTGCTGGACTATGCCGGGTACACCGTCGAGCCGGCCGCGCGCCTGCGCTGCCGGCTGGGCCTGCCGCAGGACACGCTCGCCGGCCTCGCGGCCGTGGCGCGCCTGGCCGGCGGCGCCGAGTTGGCGCGGGCCGCCGCGCCCGGCCGGGACCTGGAACTGGCCGTGCCGCTCGCGGCCGTGCCCCTGGGCGCGCACACCCTGCGGCTGACGCTCGAAGACGGCGCCGGCGCCGTGCTGGCCGCGCGCGCGGCGGCACTCGTCAAGCGGGAGCCCCGGCCGGGCCGCGAGGTCAAGGCCAACCGCTTTCGCGGCGTGCTGGAAAAGAACGGCGCGGCCGTGTTTCCCTTCGGCTTCGTCAAGATTGACGTCTCCGCGCCGGCCTTGCGGGCCGTCGCCGCGGCCGGCCACACGGCCATCCTGCGCTGGAACAACCGCTGGGACGCCGAGGGCGCCGCGTCGCTCACGCAACTCATGGAGACCGCCCGCGCCGCCGGCCTGGACGTCGTGGACAAGGCCGAAGCCGTCCTGCGGGAGCACCTGCCCGACCGGCGCGCCAGTCCCTTCAACATCCTGCCGCGCGACCCCGCGCACCAGCGCGAGTTGCTCGGCCGGCTGGCCGCCGGCCTCGAGGCGGCGCGCCCCGCGCTCGCGGCGCACGCCCGGAGCCTGGCCGGGTTCCCGAACCTGCTCGGGTACTACAACGTGGACGAACCCA
>CAZEVX010000116.1:3807-10117 GCA_964515705.1 uncultured Verrucomicrobiota bacterium
GGCGCGCATGGCCGGCGCGCGGGGACTGTACGCCGTCCTGCGCGAGGCGGATCCCTGGCGTCCGGTCTTCACCCTCTTTGCCCGCGAGATCCCGCCCGGCGGCCTCGAGACCGGCGACGCCATCGGCTACGACGTCTACAACTACCCGGGCTTCGCCAACCGGTTCTACGGGCAGCCGAGCTACATGAGCGACCAGGTCATCCGGCTGAAACGCCAGGCCGAGCCCGCCGGCAAGCCGGTCTTCCTGGTGCTCATGAGCGAGGGGCTGGATCCCCTGCGCTGCCCGCGTCTGCTGCTGCCGGAGGAGCAGCGCTGCCAGACCTACCTCGCCATCATTCACGGCGCCCGCGGGCTGTTCTACTTCACCGATGTCTCGCTCTACACGCAGGCCATGTGGGACACGCTGGCCGACCTCGCGCGGCAGGTCGCGGCCCTCGCCCCGGCCGTCACCGCCGGCGCGGCGTATCCCCCCGCGCGCACGACGCCGGTCGCGCTCGATCCCGACCGCCAGGTCTATCCCGACGTCCAGGCCGCGCTGTTCCGCGACCCGGCCGGCGGCGGCGTCCTGCTGGCGGCCAACGCGGCCTACCACCCCGTGGACGCGGCCTTCAGCATTCCGGGCCTCGACCCGCGGGCGCCCGTCGCGCGGCGGTTTGGGGGCGATCCCATCGCCCCGGAAGGGGACACCTTCCGCGACACGCTCGAACCCCTGGCCACGCGCGCCTACGTGCTCGCCTTGCGCCCGGCCGCGCCCGCGCCCGCGGCGTGGTCGCTCGCCCTGGTGTCGCACCCCGACCGCGCCCTGCCCCTCAAATGGTTCAACCCGGCGTCGGACTTCAAGCACCGGCGCAACGGCGCGGCCAACCCCTCCTTCGAAGACGCCGCGCTGCCCGGCATCCCCGACTACGTGCGGCCGGCGGGCGAAATCCCCGTGCGCATGGGCCGTCCCGGCGGCGGCCTGACGCTCGATCCCGGCGCCGCCGTGCACGGCGGCGCCAGCCTGCGCGAAACGGTCCCGCTGCCCTCCCGCGGCCGCCGCGGTTTCAGCAGCATGGCCTACCTGCCCGCCGTGACCTCGCCGACCCCCATCGTGCTCTCGGCCTACATCAAAGCCTCCGCCAACCTCAAGCAGGCGTACCTGTCATTGGCCGGCATGGATTCCGACCAGGCCTGGCGCTATCCCGACGGGCGCCGCGGCACCTTCGCCTTTGTCGAGCCAACCCCCGCGTGGCAGCGGGTGATCTTCGCCGGCCGGTTCGATCCCGCGCGCCTCGAGTGGGTCTCCCGGGTCGGGGACCGCATTGCCGTCCCCTTCGCCATCGGCCCGGGCAACATGGGGTTCGTGGGCGTGCAGGCCGACGCCGGCGCCGTGGAGTTCTGGGTGGACGCCGTGCAGATCGAACTGGGCGACCGGCCCACGGACTTCACGACCGAGTAGCCAACCGGGGGCCCGCCCTGGCGGCGCGCCCGAAGCCGAAGGAACACGATCCATGTCCACGCTGGCGATTTTCGGAGGCGCCCCCGTGCGCAGCGGCCCCGTGCCGCCCTGGCCGCAGCTCGGCGAGGCGGAGGTGGCGGCCGCGCTCGAGGTGGTGCGCGACGGGCAACTCGGCCGCATCGCCCGCCTCGGCGACACCGGCAAGAACCGCACGGACACCCTCCGCGAAGCCTGGCTCCAGGCCTATCCCGGCAAGGCGTATGCCATCCCCTGCGCCAGTTGCTGCGCGGCGCTCGAGATGGCCGTGCGCAACGCCGGGCTCGCGCCGGGCGACGAGGTCATCACCACGCCGACCACCTGGGTCTCGCCAGCCCTGGCGCCGCTGCAGGTCGGGGCCAAGGTCGTGTTTGCCGACGTGCGCCCCGAGGATTACTGCCTCGATCCACAGGCCGTCGCGGCGGCCGTGACGCCCCGCACGCGGGCGATCATCGTCGTGCATATCGGCGGGTACTGCTGCCGGATGGAGGCGATCCTGGAGATCGCCCAAAAGCACCGGCTCAAGGTCATCGAGGATTGCGCCCAGGCCCAGGGCTCGATCTACCACGGGCGCCACGTCGGCGCCTGGGGCGATTACGGCTGCTACAGTTTCGACCTCGGCAAACTCATGCCGGCCGGCGAGGGCGGCATGTTCGTGTGCGACGACGACGCCCTGGGCGAGTGGGTCTACGGCTCGCTCGGCCACGCCGGCGCCCAGATCAACCGCTTGAGCCAGGGCCGCCAGCGCGACGCCTGGAACTACCGCATGACCGAGATCCAGGCGGCGATCCTGCTGGCGCAACTGCCGCGCATGGAGGCCCAGAAACAGGCGCGCATCCGCAACGCGGCGCGCCTGCGGGCGCGCCTGGCGGAGATTGCCGGCATCCGCAACGTGCCCGCCGAGCCGGACCAGAACTACTACACCTTCCACTTCCAATACGACCGCGCGCACTTCCACAACGTCCCCAAGGGCAAGTTCATGGCGGCGCTGTTCCGCGAAACCAACATCCGCCCGTTCTCCTCGCCCTCGCACCAGGAACCGGTCTACCGCTCGCCCTATTTCCGCGCGCACGACGACTACCGCGGCGTGCGCTGCCCGGTGGCCGAGCGCGCCTACGCCGAGGAGGCCGTCGGCATCACCGCCACCTCGACCCTGCTGGGCGAGCCCTCCGACATGGACGCCATCGCCGACGCGATTCTCAAGATTCAACAGCACGCGGACGAACTGCATGCGCTGCCAGACCCTGCCGGCCATTGAACCCGAGCAACCGGATGCCGTCGGTCGCCGCGTGTGGGCACGCGGCCTACAGGCCCGGCCTGGCCGTCGCCCCGGCGGGCGCACCGCGCGATCGGGACGCCAATTCCAGGTTCCAACGCGAGGCTGTCCATGAACGCCGGGGTCGCCAGTTGCGACATCACCCCGCCGCTCGGCGGCATCCTCCAGGGCCGCATGCGCCGCGATGCCGTGGCGACCTGGGTCGAGTCGCCGCTGGCGGTGCGGGTGGCCGTGTTCGAGGCCGATGACGGCGCCCGCGCCGCGATCGTCCAGTTGGATTTGCTCAGCATCCGCTGGACGCAGACTGACCGGTTCCGCCGCGCCATCGCGCAAGCCTACGGCTTTCCCGCGGCGCACATCCTGGTCGCGGCCACCCACAATCACCGCGGGCCGCCGGCCGCCGGGCTGGCCGACATCCCGCGCGACGAGGACTACCTCGAGCGCTTGACGGAGATCGTCGTGCGCGCTTTCGGCGCGGCCCTGGACGCCCGGCAGCCGGCGCGCCTCGGCGCCGCCAGCGTCCTGGAATGGGACCTGGCCGTCAACCGCCGGCTGGTGTTGCGGGACGGGACCGTCGGCAAGGCGCCGACGCCGGACTGTCCGCCGCTGTGCATCGAGGGCCCGACGGACCCCGAAGTGGCGGTGCTGGGGGTACAAGACACCGGCGGCCGCTGGCTGGGCCTGCTGGTCAACTACGCCACGCATCCCAACTGCGGCTGGGATAAGGCCATGGACACCGCGCTGGGCGCCGGCATCCCCGGCCATCTCGAACGCGCCCTGCGGGCCGACGGCGTCCCGCTCACCCTGTTTCTCAACGGGGCGGCCGGCAACCAGCAGGTGCCCTCCCCGCGGCGCCGCCCGCTCGAACGCTCGGAAGCCGAGGCCGCCGCCGTGCTGACCGCCGCCGTCCGGCGCGCCCTGCCGGCCCTGGCTTTCGAGGACTCCCCCGCCATCCGCGTCGCGGCCCGGACGCTGGAACTGCCGTTCCGCCAGGCAACGCCGGAAGACATCGCCGGCACGGCCCCGGGCGCGCGGCGCGCCGGTCCGCCCGGCCTGTACGACCGGGTCATCCCCGGCTTGCTGCGCCGCATGCGCGCGCGCGGCGCCAATCCGGCCGAGGTGCAGGCGCTGCGGCTGGGCTCCCGCGTGCTTCTGGGGATTCCCGGGGAACTGTTCGTCGAACTCGGCCTGGCCATCAAGGAACGCTGCCACCCGCGGCATGCCCTGGTGATCGGGTACGCCAACGGCATGGTCGGCTACCTGCCGACCCGCGCGGCCTTCGCCCGCGGCGGCTATGAAACCACGTTCACCAGTTCCAGCCGGCTCGCCCCGGAGGCCGGGGACCTGCTGGTCGAGGCCGCCGTGGACCTGGCGCGCACGGTGGCGCCGCTCCCATGACCACACGCGGCGTGGCCGCCCCTGCGCCGGGCGACGGCCGGCCCCTGCACGCCATGTCCGCATCCAACTCCCGCCCCACCATCCGTCCGCCAACCGCCTCCAGGAGGACCGTGCCATGAACGCCGCGATCACCGATGGGCAGGGCCGCGTCGCCCTGCAGGATATCCCGATGCCGGAGCCCGGCCCCTACCAGTGCCTCTGCCGCATCGAGGCCTGCGCCACCTGCACGGGCACCGACCGCCGCCTGATCGAAGGCACGATGTCCTGGGGCAAGTATCCCGGAATTTTAGGCCATGAGAGCGTCGGCGCCGTGATCGCCTGCGGCGCCAAGGTCCGGCGCCTCAAGGTCGGCGACCGCTTGCTCCGGCCGGTGGCCGCCTATCCCGGCACGCGCCTCGGCGGGTTCGAGTCCATTCTGGGCGGCCTGGCCGAGTTCGGGCTGGTGACGGATACGGCCACCGCGCGCGAGGACGACCCCTCGGCCGCCATTCCGGCCTTTTGCGTCTACCAGCAGCCGCTGCCCCCGGACCTGCCGATCGAGGCGCCGGACGCCACCCTGCTGGTCACCCTCAAGGAACTCGCCAGCTTCGTGCGCGACCTCGGCATGCCCTTCGGAGCGCGCGTCGCCATTCTCGGGAGCGGGCCGGTCGCCATGGCGATGTGCTTCTTCGCCAAACTCCGCGGGGCCCGCCCGGTCATCGCCGTCGGCCGGCGACCGGAGCCCCTGGCCGCCTGCCGCGCCGCCGGCGCCGACGCCGTCCTGCTGACGGGCGACGGACCGCTGGCCGACCGCCTGCGCGCGTTGAGCGGGGGCGCGGGCGTCGAGTTCCTCCTGGACGCCGCCGGCGACAACGCCCTGATCCTGGAGTCCGCGCGCGCGCTGGTCCGCCGCGGGGTCATCGCCACCTATGCCGTCCGCCACGGTCCGCTCGAGATCGAGAAGCTCGGCGGCCTCTGGACCCTCGTGCGCGGCGCCCCCGACGAGTCCTCGACCCACGCCTATCTCCTCGACCTGGCGCGCCTGGGCGTCGTGCCGTTCCGCCGATTCTATTCGCACGTCCTGCCGTTCGCCGAGTGCGCGCGCGGCTTCGAGCTGCTGCGCCGGCGGGAGGCCTCCAAGATTGTCTTCACCATGGCATCGTGAGGGCCGCGCGGGCGCCGGGCGGGCGATCCGCCCGGCGCGCCGCGCCGCGCGTGACGGAGGCCATGCAATTTCCGGAAAATAAAGGTTGCCAGCGCGCCGCGGCGCTTCTAAAGTTTTTGTTTTGCGCCGGCTTGAAGGATTCGAGGGCATGGCAGACCTACAGGATACTCCGGAACCCGCCGCGCCGCCGCCCGACCAGCCGCGCGACATCGTCATTCGCGCCCTGGACGTCAAGCGCTACTACGGCAGCGGGGACACCGTCACCAAGGCCCTGGACGGCATTTCCCTGGATGTCTATCGCGGGGAATACCTCTCGATCATGGGGCCCTCGGGCTCCGGCAAGTCCACTCTGTTCAACATGATCGGCGGGATCGATTCGCCGACCGAAGGCATGGTCTTCATCGACGAGATCGACGTCGCCCAGCTCGATTCCTTCGAGCTGGCCTGGATGCGCTGCCATAAGATCGGCTATATTTTTCAGACCTACAACATCATGCCGGTCCTGACCGCCCTGGAAAACGTGACCCTGCCGATGATCTTCGCCGGGCTGTCGGCCGACGACGCCCGCAAGAAGGGCGTCGCGATCCTGCGCAAGGTCGGCCTCGGCGAGCGCATCTTTCACCGGCCGTACGAACTGTCGGGCGGCCAGCAGCAGCGCGTGGCGGTCGCCCGGGCGATCGCCAACGATCCCGTGATCATCCTGGCCGACGAACCGACCGCCAACCTCGACGTCAAGACCGGCAAGGAAATGATCGATCTTCTGGTGCACCTCAAGCGGACCGAGGGCATCACGGTGATTTCGGCGACCCACGACATGAAGATGCTGGACGTCTCCGACCGGATTCTCTGGATTCGCGACGGCCGCATTGACCGCCTCGAACAACGCAAGAACATCACGATCCAGATCGGCGGCATCGACGGGCAGCCGGTCTGAAGCACGCGGGGTTTGGCATGCAGCGGCGCATCACGATGGCGGCGGCCTGGCTGGCCGCCGGCGGCCTGCTGCTGGCGGCCGGCG
>CAZEVX010000117.1:0-10037 GCA_964515705.1 uncultured Verrucomicrobiota bacterium
CGGATCGCGCCGGGAGTGACCGCGGACAAGCGCAACTCCCGCAAATCGGGGCCGCGGCCACCCGCTTGACGATCAGCCCCTGGCAGGTTGTCGGCTCGGTGTCCCGGTTCTTGTGGAGCAGCACGCCCCCGTGTTCCGCGGCGTCCGGCATGATGATCCAACTGGTGCAATGGTCGGGGATCGGCGCCGGGGCCGGCAGCAGCAAATACTCGCCCAGCGGCAGGCCGAGGACGGCGGCCAGGCTCTCGAATTCCTCGAGCCAGTGGGATCAGGCGGCGGGACAAGGCTGTCCCGCCCTACCCGCGATGTCCGGAAGGGGTAGGGCCGCACAGCCTGTGCGGCCGTTAGGCTCAGGGGTGATCCCTTCCCCAAGTGCCAAGGATCGGCACAACGACCAACACGCTGCTCGCGCTCTTCCGGCGTCATGGCGTGACCGCTTTCTGAAGGGCGCGCCAGGCGGCGGGCGCCCGGGTCCTGCGGGTCACGATCAAGGCGACCGCCAAAACGGCCCAACGGCCGGGCACCGGAACGTTCCGGCGCGCCCGGTCCACGACCTGGCGGACCACCTCCTGAAAGGCGTCGTCCAGGCGGGTCAGGTCGGCCTGGTCCAGGAACGCCAGCAGCCGCGCGCAATGCGGCGCGAAGAGGGCGGGCGAGGGATGTTCCCGCAACGCCAGGAGCACGACCAGCGTCCGACAAATGCGGTCCGCGTCGGTCTTGCCCGGCAGGCCGCCGTCGGCCGCGATGCGCCCGGCCAGGTCCATGCAGAGATCCATGGCGTCCCGCTGGGGTTCCGGTGGCGCCAGGGAAAACTGAACGTGGCGCGAGGCGTCCATCCCGCCAAGGCGGCTGGCCATGTCCGGCGCGCTGTTGCAACAGCGAAACCGCATGGGCGGCGCCTGTACGCAAAGCCGCCCGACGTAAGATTCCCATTCGGTGTCCTGCGGCATGCCGACGGGCACCACGCTGGTCCGTGGCGGGTCCCCGGCCTTGTCGCCTTTCCGTTCCACCACGGCGACCAGCGACAGCCGGCGATTGGCCAGGCCGTAGATCCGCCCCAACTCCTCCAGCGCCCGTTCGAGGCGCTGGCGGTCGCGCTGGCCGGCGGCATCCCCGTCCGCCGCGCCGCCCAGCCGGCTTTCCAGGTCGGTGATCAGGCGGGCCCCGCGCAGCAGGCGCAGGGTGTCGGCGTCGGCACCGTCGGCCGCGCTTACGGGTAGCGCCAGGGTCCGTGGCTGGCCGTCCCGCGTCCAGGCCACCTCCAGACTGCCGGTTCCCGGCGCGCTCTCGCCGTAGACGACCAGCGGGTGTCCTCCGAACACCGCGTCCGCGGGCGCGGGAGCGAGCCGCGCGTCGTCCAATCCTCGCGGCGTAACGGTCACCGCCGCGGCCACCGGCCGGCCGATGACGGCAAAGAGTTCGAGAGCGGCCGTGTCCACCCGCTCGCGGGGCGTCACGAACCGGCTGAGGCCGCCGGTTTCCCGCGCCAACTGGGCCAGGAACCGGTCCTGGCTGGCGCTGCCGATTCCCAGGCAATGCACCCGAATCCCCAGGGCGGCGGCCTTGCGGATGACGGTGTCGGTGCCGGCCACCTGGCCGTCGGTCAGGACAAAGATATCGCCGCCGTCCTGCCCCAGCAGCGCGGCGGCGGCGTCCAGGCCGCGGAACAGTTCGGTGCCGCCGCGCGCCGCGACCTTGTCGAGAAATGTCCGCAAGGCGTCGCGCGTGGGCGCGTCGGTGTCGGCCAGCGCGTCGCGAAACCGTTCGATCTTGTCGTCGAAGGCGATCAGGCCGACCTGGTCCGACGCCGCCAGAGCGCCCAGGCAGGCCAGCACGGCGTTCCGCGCCTGGCGGATCGGTTCGCCGCCCATCGAGCCGGACCGGTCGAGCAGGAAGACCAGACGCCGCGGGTCCTTGCCGGCCTGGCCGAACCGGTCCGAGGCGATCACCGCGGCCATCTGCCTGCGGCCGTCTTTGTCCTGCCCGCACAGCACGCCGGAATAGGGGGCCGCCAGGCGGACGTCCAGGACCAGGTCGCGGTTGGGAAGGTCGTGGTCGGGCGCCAGCCGCACGCGCGCGCGCCGGGGATCGAGGGTGCCGACCCGGACGGCATGGGACGGCGAGCCGGTCTCGGCGATCGGTCCCGGCATCTGCACGGACAGGTCGAACCCCACCCGGTGGAGGGCGGCGGCGTCCTTGACGAAGGGCGGCAACAGCACGTCGCCGAACTCCGTCTCCGGCAGCTCGAGTTCGCCCGTGTTGTCGTCCAGCCGGACGGCCTTCATGCCGGCGTGGTCGCAGGGCGCCAGCGTAAAGGGAAACCGGAACCGCAGCCCGTCATCGCGCAGGTCCACGCCCGCCAGAAAATCCAGGTGCACCGTGACCGTTTCGCCGGGCCGGACATTGCCGACGGTGAGGTTGACGTAGCCGTCGCGGTACTGCCGGGCGAGCGTGGACAGGTGGCCGCGCTCGATGCCGTCCTCGTACGCCTGCTGGGCCTCTTCGGCGGGCTGGAGCTCCGAGTGGGCCGTGAACCCGTCGCCCGCGATCCGGAACCGGCGCAGCGCGGCGTCGCGCGGCAGGACGAAGGCATACACGATTTCCACGGACGCGGATTCCGCGGACACGAACGTGTGGCGGATCGCCAGCCGCGCGCCGGTCGCCAGGATCCGGCCGGTCAGGAACAGGTCCTGCAGCGCCAGCTTGATCTCCCGGCCGGTCCTCGCGTTGCGCGGCGCGAACCCTGTCAGGGATTCCAGGTCCGGGCCCGGACCCGAACCCGGCGGCGGCGGCGGGGAAGGCTTGAGGAAGGGAAACTTCATGGGGAGGACTCCTGGGGCGGGGTGGGGGTGTTCAGCCGGTCGCACAAGTCGGCGGCAGCCCGCTGGATCTGCCGCAGGCGCCAGGGGGCAATGGGGTCACGGACCATCAGGACCAGGTCCTCGGCCACACGCACATGCCGCCAGACCTCGGCCGCGGGCAGCGGCGCCCGGCCGGCGGGGATGGCCAGCCGGTGGCCGATCTCGGCCAGCGTCAGGCCGCCGTCCTGCAGGCGGCGGACCTCCCGGACCTGCCGGAGATGGGAGTCCCCGTACGTTGCGCCACGCCCGGCCTTGCCAGGCCCGGCCACCAGGCCCCGCGCGATGTAGAACCGCAGGGTCCGCGGCGGAATCCCGGCCAGCTCGGCCAGATGCCGGAAAGCATAGCGTTTCGGGGCCGGCGGACTGGGCATCACGACATCCTCCCTGTTCTGCGGGCCACCCTAGCCGGAAATAAAAACAGTGTCAAGTAGTGATTTATTATATTTTTTTTGGGGCCGATCGGCGGGCGGCGCGCGCGGAGAGAAGCGCAGGGCGGGGAATCGGCCGTGCTGGGCACGCCAAGGCGTGCAGCGAGGCGGCGTTCGGGCGGCATGCGCCAGCGACGCAAGCTGGCGGCGGCGCGCTGGTCCCGCGGCGCGGCGCGTCGGCGGCGGCGTTACAATCCCAAACGCAAGTCGGTCGCGGCGTAGCCGCTGCCCGATTGCAGGATGCGCCAGAGGCTGCCGTCGGCCTTGCGCACCGCCGGGTCGGCCAGACCGTCCCCGTCGTAATCCCCGGGCACGGCGTCCCAGCCGGTTCCGCCCAACAGCCGCGGCACGGTGACCGCCACGTAGCCGCTGCTCGACATCCGCACCTGCCACGTCCCGTCCGCCCGCGTGTAGACCGCCGGATCGGCCAGGCCGTCGCCGTCGAAGTCCCCGGCCAGCGCCGTTTTGCCCGGCCCGCCCAGGAATGATGTCAGGGTTAGAAGAAAATACCCGCCGCTCGACAGCTTGATCTTCCAGGTCCCGGTGGTCTCCTGGTAGACCCCGTAGTCGGCCTTGCCGTCGCCGTCAAAGTCCTCCGAGACCGGCGCCCAGCCGGCGGCGCCCAGGAAGGCGGCGCGCGCCAGCAGCGCGTAGCCGCTGCCCGATGGCATCACCTTCCAGTTGCCGGTCGTGTCCCGATAGACCGCCGGGTCGGCCAGGCCGTCCCCGTCGTAGTCGGCCGCCGCCGCCTGCCAGCCCGGCCCGCCCAGCAATGCCGCGAAGTTGAAGGTCATGTAGCCGGCGGTCGAGAGTTTGACCCGCCAGGTCCCCGAACGCTCGTCGTAGGTCGCCGGGTCGGCCCGGCCGTCCCCGTCAAAGTCCTTCAGCAGGCCTGCGACCATCGGCCGCGCCGGATTCACCTTGACCGTGCGCTGCACGGTGGCCGCGGCCTTCCAGTTGGCGTTCCCGGCCTGGTTCGCGGCCACGGTCACCGTGCCCGTGCCGGTGAACGAGAGTGTATTGCCTCCGGTGATGGTCCCCGGCCCCGACACCCGGGAAAACGCCGCCGGCAAGCCCGAGGAGGCCGTCGCCGCGAGCGTCACCACGGAGGTTGTCACCTGGTCCGGGATGGATGGGAAGGCAATGGTTTGGGCGGCTTTCGCGACTGTCACCGGGACGGTCCCCGTCACCGTGGAATAGTTGCCGGTATCCAGCGGGGTGAACGCGACGCCATGCAACGCGGTGCCCGCAACCGGCGCCGTGGCCGGCGCGGTGAACGCAAAACGCCCCGCCGGCGTGGCCGATCCGCCGCTCAGGACGGCGTTGGACAAGCGTTGCCCATAGACGATCGGGCTGGCCGCCGGCCACCGGGTGACGGTGGGCTGGGCCTTGTGGAGTGTCAGCATGATGGCCAGTGTTCGGGGACAGTTGGTGGCGTCGGGCGCCTCGAGTGTCAGCGTGGCGCCGTACACGCCGGCGGACAGGCCGGCGGCCTGGACGGCGCCGACCAGCAGCGCGGCCGCTCCGCCCGCCAGGGTGCCCGTGGCGGGGACGGCCGACCACCAGCCGGACCCGCCGGCGGCGTAGGCGACGGCCGCGGTGAAGGCCAGGCCGCGGTTCCCCTGGTTGGTCAGCAGCAGGGTCTGCGGGGCGGGATCGGCGCCGCCCAGCGTGGCGGCATACACCAGGCTGGTTGCCGACATCCCGAGCGCGGCCGCGGTCACCGTCTGCGTGGCGGAATCGCCGCTGCGGTCGGTGTAATTCTCCGCGCGTACGCGATAATAGTAGGGGGTGCGCGCCTGCAGGCCCGTCACGTGGCAGGTGGTTTCCGTCCAGACCAGCCGGTTGCTGTAGCCGTCGAGGACCGTTGAAAAATCGGGGGTCGGCGCCACGTCCAGCCCGTAATAGACGGCGCCGTCCACCGCCTGCCAGTTCGCCCAGAAGGCGTCGAACGTGCCGTTCGTGGCGGGCCGCACGGCGGGCGCCGGCAATGGATCGTCGCTGACGATCGTCACGATGGCGGACGACGGCCAGCCGTACTCCGCGCCCGTGGCGCCGCTCAAGGTCACCGCGAACGTCCGGTCGGGTTCGTAGGCGGTATTGTCGAGGATGGCAATGGCCACCGTCCGGGTCGACAGGTCGCCGCCCGCCCAGTCCAGCGTCCCGGTGGCGGCCGCATAGTCCACCCCGGCCGTGGCCGTGCCGTTGGCCGTGGCATACTGCACGCTGGCCGCCCCCGCGCTGCGGCCGACCCGTCTCACGGACACCGTCACGCAACCCGCCGGCTCGGCGACGGTTTGGGTCGGCGAGTCGAACCGGACGTCGCCAAAGCTGCCCAGCGCAACGGAATGAAATCCGCCGCCAGCCAGCGCCTGCACGTTTGAGAGGCCGGGAATGAGTGTGGGCGAGAGGTAGCGGATATCTTCCAGTCCCAGTTGGCCGTTGCCGTTAGCGCCACAGGCCTTGACGGTGCCGTTGCTCATCAGCGCCAGGGCGTGGTACCCCCCGCCGACGACCGCCAGGACGTCCGCAAGGCCGGGAATGGCGACGGGCGACAGCCGGGTGGTCGTGTCGCCCAGTCCCAATTGGCCGTCGGCATTGTTGCCCCAGGCTTTGACGGTGCCGTTGCTCATCAGCGCCAGGGCGTGGTAGAGCCGGCCGGCGACGGCCTGCACGTTCGACAGGCCGGGGACATCCGTGGGCGACAGGCGTTCGCTGGTGTCGCCCAGGCCGAGCTGGCCAGCGTTGTTCCCGCCCCAGGCCTTGACGGTGCCGTTGCTCATCAGCGCCAGGGCGTGAAAGTGCCCGGCGACGATGGCCTGCACGTTCGACAGGCCCGGAATATCCGTCGGGACGAGCCGCTCCGTCCTGTCGCCCATCCCCAAATTGCCGTAGAAATTGTAGCCCCAGGCCTTGACGGTGCCGTCGTCCATCAGCGCCATGCTGAAATAGCCCCCGGCGGCGACGGCCTGCACGTTCGACAGGCCGGGAATCGTCTCGGGCGACAGGCGGGTGGTCATGTCGCCCAGGCCCAGTTTCCCGCCGTCGTTGTTGCCCCAGGCCTTGACGGTGCGGTCGTTCATCAGCGCCAGGGTGTGCAGGTGCCCGGCGGAAATCGCCTGCACGCCCGTTAGATCCGGGATCGCCGCGGGAACGAGGCGGTCCGCCGTGTCGCCCATCCCCAATTGGCCGGACTCGTTGTATCCCCACGCCTGGACGCCGCCCCCGCTCATCAGCGCCAGCGTGCAGCGTTCGCCCGCGCTGATCGCCAGCACGCCCGAGAGGTCGGGCACGATCGCCGGCGAGGTAGTCAACGGGGTGGTGTGCCCCAATTGGCCGCGATCGTTACTCCCCCAGGTTTTGACTTCCGCCGCCCATCCCGCGGCGGACGCCGCAACCAAAACCAGGCTGAGTGCGACCCAGCGACCGATGCGCCATCTTGGCTTCATGTCCGCGCTTCTCCAGTGCGGCCAGTTCCCGCCGGCCGGCGATGCCCGGTCTCGGCCGGGCCCCGCCGCGCGGGCGGCGTTTTCCCTACAGCCCCAAGGGCACGGTCAACGGGACATACCCGCTGCCCGACATCAGCACGCGCCATTCGCTCCCGTCAGATTTGCGCACGGCCGGATCGGCCAGTCCGTCGCCGTCATAGTCGCCGGGGACAGGCTCCCACCCGGTCCCGCCCAGGGTCGCCGACAAGGTCAACGGCCCATATCCGGAGCCGGACAGCAGCATCTTCCAGGTGCCGCTGGCGCGGTGATACACGGCCGGATCGGCCAGCCCGTCGCCGTCGAAGTCGGCCGGGGCAACACGGTAGCCGGGGCCTCCGAGGAAGCCGGCCAGGTCGGTTTGGGCGTACGCCGCGGACGATAACTTCACCGACCAGTTGCCGGTCGTTTCCTGGTAGACGGCATAGTCGGCCTGCCGGTCGCCCTCGTAATCCGCGGCGGCGGGCGTCCATCCCGGCCCCCCCAGATACGCGATGCGGTCCAGTCGCGTATAGCCGTTCCCGGAAAGGAGCGCCATCCAGTTGCCGGTGGATTCCTGGTAAACCGCCGGATCGCTGAAGCGGTCGGCGTCGTAATCCGCCGCGGCTGGGGCGTAGCCAGGCCCGCCCAACAGGCCGGCCGAGACCATCCGCGCATACCCGAGGCCGGACAACAGGTCCGTCCATGTGCCCGTGCGCGAGTCGTAGATCGTTGGGTCGGCTAGGCGGTCGCCATCGAAGTCGGCGCCCGCGACGCCCTGGATGGGAATCGGCGTCACGGCGAAGGTGTTGATGACCGGCGCGGCCGCGTTCCAGTTGGAGTTTCCCGCCTGGCGCGCCGCGATGGCCACGAGGCCCGTGCCGGAAAACGCGAGGCGGTTGGGCTCCGGGATCGCGCCGGGTCCGGGTTCGACGGCAAAGGAGACCGGCAGGCCGGACGACGCCGTGGCCGACAGCACCACGAGGGTCGTGACCACCTGGTCGGGGATCGCCGGGAACGTGATGACCTGGTTCGCCTTGACGACCCGGTTGCTGCGGCTGTTGTCGTAGTCCAGCGGCAGCACCAGGTTCCACAGCCGGTTGACCGTGTCGAACTGGGCGGCCAGCTGCGCGAACAGCGTCCCGTCCCCCTCCACCGTTATGCCGGACAGGTCGGACGGCGCGGTCAGCAACGCCAGCAGGCGCGCCTGCGTCAGGGTGTACGTCGCCCCGGCGGGCTCGCCGGGCTTGTCGTTCCAGCAGTGCAGCACGCCGTTGTGCAACAGGACGTATAGATTGGTTTCCGTGGCGGGCAAATCGGGGTCCGTGAACACGAAGCGCATCGAGAGCGTCAGGTGCTCGGCGTCCTTCCCCTTGATCAGCGTGCTCAGGTAATCGAAGATCAGGCGGGGCGTCATTTGCGCGAGCGATCCGGCGGCGGAAGCGCCGGTGGCCGGCGGGCCGATGGTGCCGTTGCGTAGTTCTTCCGCGCCGCTCAGGAAGATATTCCGCCAGGTCCCGGACTCGAACGCGTAGCCGAGCTGTTCGAAGGCATCGGCTTGCAGGGACTTGGCCTCCTGGTTGGCGGGATTGGCGAACACGACGTGTTTCAGCACTTCGGCCACCCAGCGGTAATCGCCCTGCGCGAAACATTGGCGGGCCTTGGCGATCACGGCGTTTTCCCCGCCCATGAAGTCCACGTATTTCCGGGCGGCCACGGCCTCCGGATACTTGTAGTAGTTGGCGGGATTCCCGTCCCACCAGCCCACGTAGCGCTGCGCCACGGCCTTGACGTTGTGATTCAGCGTGCCGTAATAACCCCGGTTGTAGAAGACGCTGGCCAGCGCCACCGGGAGTTCGAAGGCCTCGGCGATCTCCTCCATGTTCATGCCGTGGTTCAGCAGGCGGATCACCTGGTCGTTGAAAAAGCGATACAGGTCACGCTGGTCCTGCAGCAGTTTCAGGCAGCGCGCGTTGCCCCACACCGGCCAGTGATGGACGCCGATCAGCACCTCGATCTGCGGGCCGAACAGGCGGATGGCTTCGTCAATGTACTGCGCAAACGCCTTGGGATCGCGCACCTTCGCCCCGCGCGAGGTGAGTAGGTTGTGCATGGTGTGCGACACGTTCTCCCCCGGGCAGAAGGCGCCGTAGGCCGGGAAAAAGATGTGCATCTCGGCGGGCGCTTCCGTCCCGGGCGCCAGCTGGAACATGACCTCCAGGCCGTCGATGGTCACGGTCCCGTTGCTCCCGATTTCGGCGGACGGCCGATACAGCGCGCTCGCCCCGAAGCCGGTGGTCTTGCCCAGCCCCGACCCGACGTGCCCGAGCGGGCCGCGCGCGAGATAACTGCCATACATGTAATCGGCCCGGCGAAACATGGTGTTGCCTAGATACAGATTCTCGGACAAGGATTCCTCGTAGAAGTGATCGGGCGCATAGTAGAGCAGCTCGCCCGGGGCGGGCGTGGTGTCGGGCGCGATGGTCTTGCCCTCGGCTGCCAGGATGCCGCTGACCCCGCCATAATGGTCAATGTGGCTGTGGCTGGAGAGAATCGCGACAACGGGGTCGGACGACACATGCGCCCGCAATAGCGCCAGCCCGGCGCGCGCGGTTTCCTTGCTGGTCAACGGATCGATGACGATCCAGCCGTTGTCGGTCTTGACGAAACTCATGGTCGCCAGGTCGTAGCTGCGCACCTGGTAGATCGTGTTCGAAAGCACCTCGAAGAGCCCGTTGAGGTTGTTCAGGCGTTCCTGCCGCCATAAGCTCGGATTCACGCTCGCGGGGGCGTTGGTGGCGTTCAGGAACTGATAGCTTTCCATGTTCCATGCGTAGAGCCCCAGCGCATTCAGCGCGGCCAGGTCATTGGTGATGATGCGGGGCGGTTCCAGCCCCGCGATGAACCCGCGTTGCGCATCGACGAAATCCTGCTGGTCGGCAAAGTCCAGCTCCCCATAGACGGCCGCATTGCGCGCCGCGGTGATCGGCGTCGCCGGTTTGGGCGGGATCGGCGGGATGCCCGAGGCCGCGCCGAGCCACCCGGCTAGGACGCCGGCCGCCAGCAGGCGGCGCCGGGGGGCGGGGGGTCGTAACCATCCGCGTCTAATGGCATCGTCGGTCATGGTATGGGTCCTTGTTGGGGTGCGGGATGCCGCGCGCCGGTCCCCATCCGCTCAGACGCAATCCGCGCGCATGAGAATCAAGCTATCCGCGATCCGGGACGAGGTCAATACCGAAAGCGCTTCCCCGATTTGCGGGAGTTGCGCTTGTCCGCGGTCACTC
>CAZEVX010000118.1:0-9983 GCA_964515705.1 uncultured Verrucomicrobiota bacterium
CGGTCTGGCGCCTGACTGGGCAACAGGGGCAGGCGCAACTCCCGCGGTGTTGGGGCTTGGATTTCCACCTTGCCCCCGCGGGATGGTCCTTGTAGAGTCAACTACAAAGCCGCCTGTCGCGTACGGCGGGCCGCTCCGGCACAAATCCCAGATGCGCATCGCCGTCGTCTCGGACATCCACGCCAACCTGCAGGCCTGGAACGCGGTCTGGCTGGACATCCGCAGCCTGGGCGCGGACCGGGTGATCTGCCTGGGCGACACCATCGGCTACGGGCCGAACCCGGCCGAGGTGCTCGAGGCACTCTACGCCGCGGTCGACTTCTTCGTGCTGGGCAACCACGACGCCGCGCTGTGCGGCAAACTCCAGTCCGACCTGTTCAACGAGACCGCCCGCGAGATCCTGGCCTGGACGGCGGCGCGCCTGGCGCCGCGCGCGCGGCAGGTGCTGGCTGGCTGGCCGCTGACGCTGGCCGGCCCGGGGTTCCGCTGCGCCCACGGCGAGTTCGGGCAGCCGGACTACTTCCATTATGTGTTCGAGCCGGAAGACAGCCGACCAAGTTGGCAGGCGGTTCCCGAGCCGCTGCTCTTCATCGGCCACACCCACCAGCCGTGCCTCGGCGTCATCGGGCCGAGCGGCACGCCGCACCTGCTCGAGCCGCAGGACTTTTCGCTCGAGCCCGGCAAGCGCTACCTGGTGAACGTCGGCTCGATCGGCTGCTCGCGCGACGGCGACCCGCGCGCCAGCTACTGCCTCTTCGACACCGCCGAGAACGCCGTGTTCTGGCGCCGAATTCCGTTCGACCTCGACGCCTTCCGCGGCGCGATCGAGCGCGCCGGGCTGCCGGCCGGGGCGGGTGCCTGGCTGGAGTCCGACCCGCGCAAGGCGCGGGCACCGCTGCGGGAACGGGTCTCGTTCCATCCGCCGGCCGATCCCGCCCAGGCCGTGCGCAACGCGCGCGAGGTGCAGCACGTCGAACTCCTGCGCCGGCGGGTGCGGCGCTGGCAGCAGGCGGCCGCCGGCGCCCTGCTGCTGCTCCTGCTGGCCGCGGCCGCGGCGGCAGTTGTGTCCTGGCGCCAGGCGCACCGCCGTCAGACGCGCGCGGGCGCGCCGCTGCCCGCGCGCCACGCCCGGCACCTGGCGCCGGGCGACAACGCCCTGGTGTTCCCGGCCGCCGCCGTGCCGGCCGGCCAGCCGGTGCCGGGCTGGGACATTCACCTCGGGGACCGTTACCACCAGCAGGCTGCCTGGGGACCCCTGCCCGACGGTCGGCTGGGCTGGCGGCTGGCCTCGACGCGCCCGCAGGACCTGCGCCTGGTCGCCGCGCCGGTGTTCGCCGCCCCCGCCATGAAGTTCACGCTGCGCGGGCGTCTCTGGAAGAGCCCCGATTTCCAGGGCTCGCTGGCGCTGGCCGTCGTCCTGGTGCGCCAGACCGCCGCCGGGCCCGAGCAACTCGAGCAGTTCGTCGTCAAGGAACCGCTGCGGGTGCGGAACGACGGCTGGTCGCTGGTACAGACCACCTTCGATCTGCCGGCGCGCGCCGACGCGCTGCGGGTGCAAGTGCGGGGCCGGTTCACCGGATCGGCGGCGTTGTGCGAACTGACCCTGGAACGGAAATGATCATCCGGCCGCCGGCGGCCGGATGATCAACGGGAGCGTCGGGGCCGCGGCCGTTCGGGAGATCCGGGCGTGTTTCGGCTGTGCGGTCGCGATGCGGCGCGCGGCACCCAGGGCGCTGGCGAAGACGACCTCGAACTCGCTCATGGCCCGGCCTCCGTGCTCCGCAGCAGGGCGTCGAGTAGATGGGCGATCGTTCGTTCCCTGCGGTCGATCGCCAGCGGGGCGATGCGCGACAGCCCCAGACGGTAGCAGCGTCCACGGCCGTGCTCGCGGACGGTCAGGACATCGGCGGCCGCCGCCGCGCCGGAGGCGTCCACGAGGTCGGCCCGCAACAGTGCCGCGGCCGTGCCGGCCCGCAAGGCGAAGGCGCCGCACCCGCGCCAGGACACGGGATCCTCCACGGTCCAGGGCGGCTGGGGCTGCAGCGCGAAGCTGGCCGGCAGGCCGGCGGTCGCCGGCGTGTTGCTCACGACCGCCAGGCGTACGATCGCGGCCTCGCGCTGGCCGGTCAGCGCGGCGCCGGCCAGGGCGTTGAGCAGGCGCCCGCCCATGCGCTCGCGGGGCCGGGCGCCGCCGGGCGTGCGGACCCAGGCGCCGGCCGCGCCCGCCAGCAGCAGCGTTCCGCCCTCGGCCACGTAGGTCTCGAGTGCGCGGCAGGCCGGCTCCGTCGGGTCGCCGCCGCGCTGCGACACCAGAATACAGTCCAGGTGGCCGACGCCCGTGGGCCGGAACAGCGCCGCCTCCGGCAGGCGTTCCGCGTGGTGGCCCAGCATGCGGAGAGCCTTCAGCTCGGCATCCAGGGCGCGGGGATCGGCGCCGGCGTCCAGGACGCCGACCGTGGCCGCCGACCCGGTCCGCAGCGCGATCAACCCCAGCAGGATGCAGGCGGCGCGACGCATGGCATGCCGTCAGCGGTCGCGGAACGGCCCGAGGGCCAGCCGGTCCATGAACTCGTCGCTCAACCCGTGATACCAGAAATATATCACCCCCGTGGGCGCATAGGCCCGCTGGAGGTCCAGTTGCCGGAGGCGAACGAGGTTGCTGCCGCCCCTGGCGCCCGGGGGCGCCAGGCAGGCCACCAGGCGCGCCTTGCCGCCCGCGGGCAGGAGCCCGTTGACCTCGCGGAACAGCGCCTCGAGGCCGGCGTTGTCCGGACCGTAAAACATCGGCATGACGTAGTCCGCCGCGTCGGTCCATGTCCACCAGTGCTGGCCCTTGGCATAGGATTCCCGGCGGGTGCGGAAGGTGTAGACGCCCAGCCGCACGGTCGGCCGCACGCGGGCGATGTGGGCGGCGCTCTCGCGGATCACGCGCGTCACCGGCGCGGCGCGCCAGTCGTTGAAGGCCTGCTGGTATTTGCCCATCGCGTCGTCCGGCCAAGCCTCGACCTTCAGCCCGGTGTCCTTCTGGAAGCGGTCGCGGCAGGTGTCGCAGTAGCAGGTCTCCGCCCAGCGGATGTAGTCGTAGCCGATGAAATCCACCGGGTACTTCTCGACGACCTCGCGCGACTTGGCGATGGCGTAGTCCACCAGTTCGGGGTGCGACCGGCAGAGGTCGTCAAGCCGCGCCGCGCGCGCCAGGGGCGGCCGCGTCTTGCCCACCAGCCCGGCCGGGACCACGCGCCAGTCCTCCGCCACGGCACGCTCGTAGATCGGCGCTCCCTCGTAGAGCATGAAGGCCGGGAACGTCGGCCCGACGCGCAGCCCGTGGCGGTGGGCGGTCTCGATCCAGCGCTGCAGCCAGTCGGTCGTGTCGGCCGGGTCCTTGCGCTTGTAGAGCGGGCTGGGGTACTGGCCCTCGTGGTGCATCAGGGTCACGACGTTGAAGCCCGCCTGCTTCAGCCGGGCGCAGGTGAGGTCGGGATCGGGCTGTTCGCGGATGTGGACGCAGACCATGCGCAGTTCGTTGGTCGGGCTGGGCATGGACACGGCATAGGCCCGCTCCAGGTCGGCTTCCGCCTCGAGGAGCAGGCGCACCGCCTTGGGAAAGGCCCCGGCGCGCGCGGCGTCCTCGGCGGCGCGACGGCCGGCCTCGGCCTGGGCGAGGCGCGCGCGGCCCGGCGGCGCGAGCGCGGCGGCGGCGACTTCGCGTTGCTCGCCGTCGCAGGTTGCCAGCAACTCGCGGAACACGGGCGCCCCGAGTTCCGGGACCAGGGCGGCGACCGCCGGCGCGACGAAGCGCCGGTGCTCCTGCCCGGCCGGATTGACGTTCAGCAGGTAGCCGAACGGCACACGGATGACGGCCGGCGTGCCCGTCTTGCCGGCCTGGTCCACCCAGGACCCGACCAGCGCCGCGCCGGGCGCCGTCGGCGGGGATAGATCCGCAAACCAATTTCCGGGAATGTCGCGAAAGCGCGCCGGCTGCCCCGCGTCGTCCGCGAAGGCGACCGCTCGCAGTTCGCCGGGGTTGTCGCGGACCGCCTTGCCGGGCGTCATGCCGGCGGGCGCCAGGAAATAGCGTTCGGTCTTTTTTCCGATGCCACCGGGCAGGAACACGAGGCCCTTGACGCCGCCGTCGAGGGCGCGCCGGATGTTCTCGAACGTTGCGTCGGGGACCTGCGGCTCTTCCCAGGCCATGGGGAGGAAGACAACCAGCAGGGCGTAATCGCTCGGCGTCAGCTCCCGCAGCCCGAGCAGATGGAACGGGATGAACTCATTGACAAGGCCGGCTTCGCTGATCTTCGTCCGGGCGCGGTGCGCGATGTCGTAATCCGGCATGCCGATCACCGCCACCTTCGACCGCGCCGGGTGGCGCTCCGGCGGGGGCGGCCGCCACGGGGCGACGACCGCCTGGGCGGCGTTGGTGATCGCCAGCCCCTTGCCGGCCAGGCACCAGGACACCGTGCCGAGCAGGACCGCCCGGTCCAGCCCCTCGAGGCGCGCCGCCAGCCCGCCCGGCGTTCCGCCGAACAGCCCATTGCAGACCACCCGCCCCGCGCCGACCGCGCCGACCATCACCACCGCGCGGCCCGTCTCGGGATCGGCCAGCAGCATTCGTCCGCCGGCGGCCTCGAACCGGAAATGGTCATCGTACATGTGCGGCGCGAGTTGGCCCGCCGGGTAGTCGGGCAGGAACGGGTGCTCGGCGTCGGCCGGATCGACGGCTACGCGCACCTCGCTGGCGGCGGCGCGCTCGACGGTGCCGGGCACCACGAGTTCCGGGAAGAGCGGCACGGCGCCGAACGGCGAGCGCGCGGCGCCGACGGCGTCGTGGCAGAAGACCAGCGCGCCCCCGCATTCCGCCACGTAGGCGCGCAGGATGTCGCGCCAGCGCGGGTCTTCCCCGCGGCCGACCGTCCGGGTGTTCGGCAGGATCACCACGCGGTGGCGCAACAGATCGGCCAGCGCCAGCCGCGGGAGCGATGCGACCTCCAGCCCGGCCTCGCGCAGCGTCTTGCGGATGGCCTCGCCGCCGGCGGTCTTGCCGCCGTCAGTGGCCGGATCATACAGCCCGACCTCGGCCCCCAGCGCCGCGGCCGCCGCCAGCGCCAGGGCCGCCCACCAAACTGTCCGCTGTTTATCCATGGCGCGTCCCTGCTGTTCTCGGCCGTCTTGACTGGCGCGGGGACCGGGGCCGGGGGGCACCGGCTTACTGCGCGCCGCGGGCGATCATGGCCTGGGCGATCTTGTCGAGGGCGATGCAATAGGCCGCCTGGCGCAGGGATGCCTTCTTGGCGACGGCAAACTCGCGCACCGCCCGGTAGGCCTTGCGCATGCGGGTGAAGAGGCGCGTGTTGACGTCGTCTTCCTCCCAGTAGAAACCCTCGCGGTTCTGGACCCACTCGAAGTAGGAGACGATCACGCCGCCGGCGTTGGCCAGGATATCCGGCACCACCAGCACCTTGCGCTTTTCGAGAATCGCGTCCGCTTCCGGGGTCGTCGGTCCGTTGGCGCCCTCGACCACCAGCTTGGCCTTGACCGCCTTGGCGTTGTCCGCGGTGATCATGTTTTCCTTGGCGCAGGGCAGCAGCACGTCGCAGGGATAGGGGACGATCTCGTCCAGCGGTTTCCCGCCGGCAAATCCCGCGATCCCGCCGGTGGTGTCGCGGTGCCGGATCAGGGCCGGGATATCCAGGCCCGCCGGGTTGCAGACCCCGCCGGTAATGTCCAGCACGGCGGCCACCTTGATCTGGCGCTCGAAACAATCGAGCGCGGCATGCGATCCGACGTTGCCAAACCCCTGCACGGCCACGCTGTAGGACTTCAGGCCGAGATCCTTGACCGCCTCGAGCATGGCGCAGACCACGCCGCGGCCGGTGGCCTCCTTGCGGCCGAGCGACCCGCCAAGGGCCACCGGCTTGCCGGTCACGACGCCGAGGGCCGAATCGCGGTGCTTGCGGTACTCGTCGAAAATCCAGGCCATCTCGCGCGCGCTGGTGCCCATGTCCGGGGCCGGAATGTCGATGTTCGGCCCGATGTCGTTGACCAGCCGATAGGTGTACTTGCGCACCAGCCGCTCGAGCTCGGTGACCGAGAGCGTCTTGGGGTCGACCGTGATCCCGCCCTTGGCCCCGCCATAGGGGATGCCGACCAGCGCCGTCTTGAGCGTCATCCAGAGCGCCAGGGCGGTGACTTCGTCGGTATCCACCTCGGGATGGAACCGGATGCCGCCCTTGTAGGGCCCAAGCACGTCGCTGTGCTGGATGCGGTAACAGTGGAACACCCGCAGGCCGCCGGTATCCAGCTGGACAGTCGCCCGGAACATGATGACCTTGTCCGGAACCCGCAGGCGCTCGATCAGCGCCTGGTCTGGAAACCGTTTGCTGAAGTTGAGGACATCCCCGGTTTTCTCGACCAGACGGACGGCATTCTCGAGCACGTTGGCCATGATGGACTCCTTCTCTGGCGGACGGTTGCGATACACTACGCCTTTTGATAGCATGGCCGGCATCGGATGGCAAGCACAATGGGCGGCGCGCGCGACGCATCGTGCCCGGGGCCCGGGCGCAAGGAGCGACGATGGCAGCCGAGGTTCTGCCGGCCGGCCCGCTGCGGCTGGAAACACTCACCCGACAACTGGCGCTCGCCGGCCAGTCGGAGAGCCACCGCTTCCACGACCTGATGGCGCGGCGGGTCCGGACCATCCTGATGGTCTCGACCCCTTACGAGGCCTTCAGCCTGGCCTGGGACGGCAGCCTGGCCGAGGATATCTACGGAACCTACTCGCTGCTGCACCTGCAGAACGTGCCGCAGATCACGACCGTCACCTCCGGCCGCGAGGCCCTCGCCCGCCTGCGGCAGGACGCCTTCGACCTGGTACTGGTCTCCTCGAACCTGGCCGACATGGGCCTGGCCGAGTTCGGGGAGGCGGTCAAGGCCGCCGCGCCCGGCCTGCCGGTGGTCGCTCTGATGTTCGCCCTCGGCGGCGCGCTGCCCGCCCGTCGCGCGGCGGTCTCGCCGGCGGTGGATTACGTCTTCCACTGGCAGGGCAGCGCCAAGGTCCTGCTCTCGATCATCAAGCTGGTCGAAGACAAGCTGAACACCGACCGCGACCTGGAACTGGTGCGGATCGGCATCATCCTGGTCATCGAGGATTCTCCCCCGCAATACTCCTTCTTCCTGCCGCACCTCTATAGTCTGCTGATGCGGCAGGCCTTCGCGCGGGTACCCTTCGGGATCGACGAGAACGAACGCCAGCTCCACACGCGCACCCGTCCCAAAATCGTCCTGGCGCGCACCCTGGCCGAAGCCGATGACGCCCTCGCCCGCTACCAGCCGTTCCTGCACGGCGTGATCTCCGACCTCCAGGTCGAGGGCGAGGGCAACCGCGGCCGGCGGCGCGGCGCGGCGTTCCTGCGCCGCCTGCGGGCCGCGGCGCCCGGCGTGCCGGTGCTGCTGCTCTCGGCCGACGAGACCGCCCCGGCCGTGGCGCGCGCCCTGGGCCTGCGCTGCGCGGCCAAGAACTCGCCGCGCGTGGTGCGCCAGCTCGAGGAGTTCTGCATGCAGGACCTGGGCTTCGGCGATTTCGTCTTCCGGGACGGCCGCGGCCGCGAGCTGGAACGCGTGCGCTCCCTGCGCGCCTTCGAGACCGCCCTGGCGCGCGCCCCCGCAACCTCCATCCAGTACCACAGCCGCCGCAACCAGTTCTCGCACTGGCTACTCGCCCAGGGGGAATCCGCCCTCGCCGCCATGATCCGGCCGCTCCAGGCCCGCGACTTCGGGTCCGCCACCGAGTTGCGCCGCGCCCTGGTAACGCTCGTCAGCCGGGTGCGCCGCGCCAAGCACCGCGCCACGATCGCCGATTTCCGCGCCGACGATTTCGAGCCCGAATACGCCTTCCTGATCACCGGCCGCGGCAGCCTGGGAGGCAAGGCGCGCGGCCTGGCCTTCATGTTCCGCTGGCTCCAGCAACACCCCCTGCCGGCTTTCGCCGGCGGGGTCGCGGTCCGCTTCCCGCCCACCCTGGTCATCACCAGCGACGCCTTCAACGCCTTCATGGCGGCCAACGGCCTGGACCGTTTCGCCGGCGGCACGCACAGCGACGCCGCCCTGCGGCGCCGCTTCCTCGGCGCCGCGCTGCCGGCGGCGCTGCTCGCCCAGTTGCAGGCCTATATCCGGCAGGTCCGCGTCCCCCTGGCGGTGCGCTCGTCCAGCCACCTCGAGGATTCCTCGAACCAGCCGTTCGCCGGCCTCTACCAGACCTGCATGCTCCCCAACAGCCATCCCAACGCGGCCGTCCGCCTGGACCAGTTGGCCCGCGCCGTCAAGCTGGTCTACGCCTCGGCCTACCGGTCCGAGGTCCAACGCTATTTCCAAACCCTGCGGCTGAACAGACCGGAGGAAAAAATGGCCGTGATCGTCCAGGAACTCGTCGGGCGCCGCCACGGCGACGTGTTCTACCCGGCGTTTTCCGGCGTGGCGCAGTCTTTCAACTTTTACCCGTTCGCGCCGGCCGCCGCCCACGACGGCGTGGCGTCCGTCGCCCTCGGGTTCGGCAAGATGGTCGTCGAGGGCGGCGAAGCCCTGCGGTTCTGCCCGCGCTTCCCGACGGTGCTGCCCCAGGCCGCCACGCCGGCCGACCTGCGGCAGGTGTCCCAGAAACGGTTCTACGCGCTGCCCCTCGACGGCCCGCCGCCCCGGCTCGACTTCGGCAAGGGCTCCGACCTGGCGCTGTTCCCGCTCGACCGGGCGGAGCGCGACCAGACCCTCGCGCCGGTCGGCAGCGTCATCACCGGCGACGACCTCGTCGACGACGACCCGTTCGCCGCCGGCCAACGGGTGGTGTCGTTCGGGCCGATCCTGCGGCACCGCCTGCTGCCGCTGGCCGATATGCTCCAGGCCCTGCTGCGCCTCGGCCGCGACAGCCTCGGCACGGACGTCGAAATCGAGTTCGCCGGCAACGTGGATCTCGAGCCGGGATCCCGCCCGGAGTTTGCCCTCCTCCAGATTCGCCCGATGATCGCCACCCGCGGCGGCGCGGCCATTCCGCGGGCCGACCTGCCGCCCCTCGACACGGCGCTCTGCGCCTCCCGCACGATCATGGGCCACGGCGCCACGGACGGCATCCGCGACCTGCTCTACTGCCATCCCCGCCGCTTCGATTTTGCGCGCTCGCGCCAGGCGGCCGCCGCCATCGGGCGCCTCAACCTGACCTTGCTCCAAGCCGGACGCCGCTATGTCCTGATCGGCCCCGGCCGCTGGGGCACCCGCCTGCCGTCGCTCGGCATCCCGGTCTCCTGGCAGGACGTCGCCGGCGCCGCCGCGATCGTCGAAACCGCGGCCCCGGGGAAACGGATCGACCTCTCCCAGGGCGCCCACTTCCTCCATAACCTGGCCGCCACCGGCATCGCCTACTTCACCATCCTGCGCGACGATGCCGAAACCTTCGTCCGGTGGGACCGCCTCGAGGCCCTGCCAGCCGCGTTCGACGACGGCCTCGTGCGCCATGTGCGCCTCGCGACGCCGCTCGCTGTCACCCTCGACGCCTTCCGCCACGTCGGCATCATCGCCCCCGCCTGCAACACCAATCCCTCGGACGGCGCCTGACGGTCTCCCTTGGTCCCGGGCCACCCCGCCACCCTCGACGGGGAGAACCCGGCAAGCGCGCGAACAGGAATGCCGGGGTGATCCGGGTGCGTGGGGGGGGGGATGAGTGGCGGGAGCGAGTGGGAATCGAACCCGACCCGGGACCTGTTACAGCCCCACACTGGTTTTGAAGACCAGGAGCGCCACCAGACGCCATTCACTCCCGACCCCTATCCTACCGTAATCCCGGCCCGGCGGGCAAGCGGCAAACCGACCGCCCATGATTGGCGCGTAAGCCACGGTTGGACCTGCGCCGCGGTCGATATGACAACGCCCAGCGGCGCGGGCCGTAAGACCGCGCCAATCATGAGGATCACGCTGCGCGTGATCGGGAGCACAGC
>CAZEVX010000119.1:0-9950 GCA_964515705.1 uncultured Verrucomicrobiota bacterium
TTCGCATCAAGGCCCACTATCATTGCGGTATGAGCGCTCTCTTATGTCAATGGACGTATGACGCACCACACCGGCGGGCTTCAAGGCATATTCAACGCCGTTCGGGCAGCCGCGAGGTCCGATGGCGCGGCGTGTTTCATGGCGAGCAGCCGCTGGTAGGCCTGGCGGGCTTCCGCCCGCTTGCCCTGCGCCGCCAGCGCCGCTGCCAGGCCGCGTTGCGCGCGGCCGCGGTCCGGCCAGTGGGCGCCATTCATGCCCAGCACCTGTTCGTAGGCCGCCGCCGCTTCCGCGTATTTCTTTTCCGACGCCCAGGCGTTGCCCAGCCCCAACCGCGCGGATGCCAGGTGATGCGGTTCCGCCCGGTCCATGCCGAGCAGGCGTTCGTATTCCGCCCGGGCGGCGGCGGGCTGGCCGGCCGCCAGCAGGGCGTCGGCCTTTTGCAACTGCGCGCGGTAGATGCCGTCGAGCCGCCCGACCACCAGGCGCCGCGCCGCCCCGCCGAGCGTCTCCCAGAGCGCCAGGTACTCCGGGCAGGCGTCCGCGAAACGTTCGCCCTCATACAGGGCGTGGGCCGCCAGCAGGCGGGCCCCCGCCCTGGTTTTTTCGTCGGCCCACGCCGCTTGCGCCAGGGCGCGATAGGCCGCGACCGCCTCGTCATACCGGCCTTCGGCGGAGGCCGTCCGCCCGAGCCCGCGGTGCGCCTCCGCCAGCAGCGCCGCGCGCTGCGCGGCATTCCAGCCGGCGCCCTCCTGGGCCAGGGCGCGGGCGCGCTCGAAGGCCTCGCGCGCCAGTGGGAACCGGCCCAAATCATACTCGGCCTGGCCGGTCCCGATCCACGCCTGCGCGCGGGAGCGCGCCGGCGCCCCGTCCAGGCCGGCGATCGTTTGGTACGCGGCGCGGGCATCCTCGAACCGCAACGCCCGCGCCTGGCCCGCGGCCACGGCCTCGAGACACAGCGCGCGCAGGTCCGGCGGGGTCTGCGGGTCGGCCAGGACGTCCCGGATCAGCGATTGGCCGCGCGCCTCCTGGGCCGGCTCGCCGGATTGCCTGCCGGCGCGCGCCAGGCTCACGCCCAACCCCGCCCGGGCCGCCCGCGCGTCGGCGGCGTTGGTCGCCAGGGCCAGCGCCGCCTCGAACACCGGCGCGGCGAGCGCCGGCTGTTGCTGCGCCTCCAGCAGGCTGCGGGCCTGCTGCATCGCGCCCTGGTAGGTCTCGGCGTACAGCGCGGACGCCAGCGCCAGCGCCGCCGCCCAAGTCAGCATCGTTCGTTGCACGGTGTATCTCCTCGCCAGCGGTCCGGTCACTGAAACGTGAGCGCCCCGTATTGCTCGGTGTTTTCCCAGCGCGAGACCTGCGCCCACCAGGTTTCCGGGACATTGCCGAAGTCGCGGAAACGGCGCAGGAAGTTGGCGCGCCAGACGTCGCCGGACGCCGGCCGCGCGACCTGCAAGGCGGCGAACGGAATGGCCGCTTCCGCCACCCATTCCCCGGGCCGCGCGCTGACCTTCGCCTGCCACGCGACCTGGCGGAGATCATCCGCGCCGACCCCCCAGGCGCCGGACGCGGCGGCATACTGCACGCCCCCGGCGTTGACCGCGAACTGGCGCACTTGTCGGTCCGCCGCGTTCAGGAAGATGACCACCGTGTCGTCATACTGGCGCAGCACGCCGATCGGGGCGTCGGGGGTGGCGGTCTGCTTGAGGGCCTTGACGTCGGGGTCGGCCATGCGGAGCGCCACGTAGAGCGCCTGGTCGTCGTAGGCCGTCTGCACGGCCATGTCCATCAGCGGGAACCCCAGGCGCCGGCTGCTGCCCATGCCGATGCCCAGAAAGCGGAACGTCGGGCGCGCCCGCGTCCAGACGGCGTCGTCCAGGTTGCCATCAATGACCGGCGGGGCGTCGGTTGCGCGCGCCACGCGCAGCGCGGGCCGCTCGGCCGGCTGCTCGGCGTCGTCCGGCGCCGGGCGGTTCGCCAGCCGCGCCGAGCGCGTTTTGGCGGGCACGAGCACCTGCTGCCACAGTTCCCAGATGCGCCAGTGCGTGAGTTCGGACCAGGCCGCCGCGTACCCGCCCGCCGCGATCAGGGTCTCCGCCAGGCCGCAGACCGCGCGCAGATAGTCGCGATCCGCCCGCGGGAGCGCCAGGGCCGACGCGGGGTCCGCCAGCAGGCCGCGCACCGCCGCGACGATCCCGCGCATGTGCGCCAGCTCGGACTCGGGCAGGGGCGCGTTGGTCCACGCCACGATCTCGAGCGGCGATGCCCCCGCCCCGGCGTTCGCGGCTGGAATCCGGAACGACGCCAGGCCATAGGGCCCGAGGCTGATCGGCACGACTGTGTGGCCGCCGACCGCGCGGGTCTCGGCCGGGCGCCCGTCGAAGGCCCGTTGCACGGCGACCTTGGCGTTCAGGACGACCTCGCCGCGGATCGGCCAATAGCCCGGATTGGCCGCGTAGAACCAGGTGTCGCCATTCTGCCGCAGCGCGCGGACGGCCAGGTTGTGCCGGAAATCCGACGTGCCCAACACGTTCTGGAACGGCGCCCGCGGCAGGGGCGTGATCGCCCTGGCCGCCTCGCGCCGCTGCTGTTCGCGGCCGACCAGGATCGGGCTGTCCAGGAACCCGTACAGCAGGATATCCGGGTCGCCCCCGATCATCGCCTGGGTAAAGGGCTCGAGGACGAAGGCGTCGTGTGCCTCGGCGGTCAGCCCGAGCGTGCCGGGTTTGAGGGCGAACGGCCAGCCGGGATCATCGAAGCGCGTGCGATATTCATACCAGCCGGTGTTCAGCACGACCAGCCGGTTGGGCCCGTCATAATACGCGAGCGCCGACGGGTCCACGGCCTGCGCCCAGACATCCGACCCGCGCCCGCCGTGCGCCGATCCGATCGGGTAGAGCGTGCGCCCCAGCCAGATGCCCGGCTCGGCCCGGACCGCGGCCGGGTTCATGCCGAGTTGCCGGGCGTAGTGCTCGTAGGCGCCGGGCGAGTCCAGCAGCCAGGCCCGGATGACGGGGGGGGTGAGATGCCAGCCGCAGAGCACGGTCAGGTCCGGGCGGTGCCGCCGCAGCACGTCGCGGGTCTTGGTCAGGTAGCTCCCCATGGCGCGGCCGCGCCATACGATCCAGCGTTCCCGCATGGCATCCGAGGTCAGGAAGAGGTGCCGCAGGGCAAAGCGCTCCGGGTCGCCGGGTTCGCCGGGCGTCCGGATGCCGGTATCCTGCTCGAAGCGCGCGATCGTGGCGTCGGCGTAGTCATAGTCGAAGGGCGCGGCCGGCGGCGCATACGGGCCGGGAGCGAACGTGCCGCTGCCATCGATGTTGTAGAAGATGCCCTTCCAGGCCGGGGACCCGGCGAACTTGACCGCCAGGTCGTCGGCAATGCGCAGATAGCCCGTTTCGGCCGCCGGGTGATTGGCATTGACGCACCAGCCGCCCTGCTTGCCGGTGCGCGAGACATAGGTGAGCGTGTCGGCGCCCTTGGCGACCTCGTCGGCGGAGGCCCGGATGCGGCGCAGGCCTTTGTGTTCCATGTATTCCACCAGCGAGAACATGGCGATGCCGTTGCGCTCGAAGTAGCGCAGGGCGACCTCGCGGATGTCCTGGGGCAGCCGGCCGTCGCCCGGCACGCGGTCGGGCGGCACATAGGCGGTATTTTCCTCGTTGTACTGGAAGGCGCTCAAGACATCGGCGTTCAGGCCGCAGAAGCGCAGGTAGGCCGTGTAGTTGCGCGCCCCCTCCGCCTGCCAGCGGAGTTGCTGGGTGAAACGCGCCAGCAGGTCGTAGCCCATGCTCTTGTAGATGTTCTGGTACTCGTCCATGCCGTCCAAGCCGAAGAACGAGCCCGCGATGTGGTTGGCGCGTTCGGTGTGCAGGCCGAGCAGCCGCTCGCCGCCGGCCGCGCCCTTGAGGGCGGGGAGCGCCTTGACCCGGTAGAGGCGCAGGCACGCCGCGGCCGCCGGCCGGACGTCCGAGCGCAGGTTCAAGATTTCGATCGACTGCGGTTCCGGCCCCGCCCAGCAGAGCCAGCGCATGGTATGCATCGCGCGGTCCACGGGGAACTTCCCGCCCGTCACCAGCGCCGGCGCGCTCCGCGAATACCCGCTGCCGCGCCCGGGGGCCATGTTCTGATCGAACGCCCCGCGGTGCGCCGTAACCACGGCCGCGCCGATCCAGCGCTCGGCGTCGTTCGGATACTCCAGTTCCAGGAGATACCAGCCGCCCGGGTTCTGGAACTCGAAGCGGTAGGCAAACAACGCCGCCGCCCCGCCGTCCGTCACTTCCCGGTACGCCAGGCCGTTGGTGTGCACCACCCGCGGCGCGGTCACGCGCCGGCCGGGCGCGCCCTTCTTGAGGCCCTCCGGCGCGGCCGCTTCGGTCCAGGAGTGCGGGTCCGCCGGGTCGGTGAAATCGATGACGTCCTCCAACTCGAGGTCCAGGCCCTCTTCGTAGGTGTCGCCCGCCACCTCCGGCATCGCCAGGCGGCCCACCACGATCAGCGGCTCCTCGAAGCGGTGCTCGACGACCGCGCCGCCGGCCGTCAACTCGACCTCGAGCGTATAGACCCCCTGGGCGCGGGTTCCGGCGTCGATCTCGTAGATCAGCGAGTCCTGCCGCGGCTGCGCGGCGGACCCCGCCACGCCGCCCCGCGCCAGTTCCGGCCGCTGGTTATCGGCCTCCACCCGCCGCAGCGTCCAGCGCAGGTCCGGCCGCGGGCCGGCCCAGCCGCCGGGAATCCGGGCGGCCACCCGCACGGGCGCGGTGTCGTCGAAATACAGCTTTACATCCGGACCCGGATGCTCGAGCAGCAGCCGCCCGTCATACACCGGCCAGCGCCGCGCCAAGTGGACCGGATCGAATCGGCGGTCGGTCGCCGCGCCCCACGCGGCGTCGTCGAACCCGGGCTGGACCCACCCGTCGGCCGCGGCCGCGGCGCCTTTCCATTCCGGCCCCGTATCCAGCCGCAGTTCGCTGCCATCGTCCAGCACGACCCGTGCCTGGAGATAGGCCCGCGACCCGCCCGCCGGATCGAGCGCCAGCACATTGACCGCGCCGGCCTTCAGGTGCGGCGCCAGGTCAACCGGGTAGAGCGCCTCGCGGTTCTTCAGCACGTCCGGCATGAACTCCACCTCGCGCCCGTTGACAACCAGGCGCCCGCCCGATACCTCGCCCACCGCCCGCCAGATCGCGCGGCCGGCCGGCAGCGCCAGCGCGCGCCGGAACGCGCCGCTCCGCCCCTCCTGCGTGATCCGCAGGCCGTGGAGCGTCACCCGGTTGCCCGCCGGACCCGCCAGCTTGAGGCTGAACCCGTCCGGCTGGCCGCGGAAGGCCCGGAACCGGATCGTCTGCCGGTTCGTCCCCGTCACCGCGGCCTCGAAGACGCCCTTCGAGACCGTGGCCCAGGGGATGCCGCCGAACTCGTGCCGCGAGGCGTTGTGATCGAAGGTCGTGTTGCCGTCCATCCAGAGTTGAAACCGCCAGACGCTGTTGGTCGCCGTCTGGCTGACCGTCAGTTCCACGTCGTTCCAGCCCGCGAACATATTGACGCGCTCGGCCGACGGCTGGAGGTTGTCGTAGTTGCCCCAGCCGATCAGGACGTCGCCAGGCCCGGCCGTAAAGGCCAGCCCGTCGGCCGAAAAGACCGCGTCCCGGACCGCCGGCGACAGATAGGTGACGTTGCCGTCCGCCCGCGACTGGAAGGACCAGGGCCGGCCGCGGCGCGCCTGGCCGAGTTCGTTGGTGACGGTGTACAGTTCCAGTTTCCGGGCGCGGAACAAATCGGAGTCCTCGATGCGCGGCCGTTCGACGGCGCCCGCCGCCGCGCTGGCCGCCGCCAGCAACGCCAGGACGCCGATGCGACAGACATTCATGGGGAGTCCTTTCCGCGATCCGCACGTTCGCCGAGAGCCGCGCGATCCAAACCATTGGTTTTGGGTTGTTTTCAGTGGAGACTCCTAGCGACCACGATGCGCACGCCCGGTGTGGGCACCGGGCCTACAACGCCGCGCGCCCGGTGAGGGCACCGGGCCTACAACGCCGCGCGCCCGGTGTGGGCACCGGGCCTACAACGCCGCGCGCCCCACCCGAGGCGGGCAGTCCTCACGCGGCGTTATCGGATGTGTTGACCACTTGCTGGCTACCGAAAACAGCGCGAACCAAAACATACGACGCGATTGTGAAGGCACTGACCGTCTCTGGCAATACCCGAAACAGTCTATTCGTTATCCGATACGGCCAGGCGCGCCCACGCCCCACGGCGTCCGGTGGCGGAGCGGCGGCGGCCGGGCCAGGGAGCGGGCTGGCGGCGTTCAGCCCGGCTTGAGGGCGCGCTGGTAGGCGGTGGGCGACAGCTTGAATTCCTTCTTGAAGGCGCGGCTGAAGGAAAAGACCGAACCGAAGCCGAACCGCTGGGCGGTTTCGGACCAGGTGGCGCCCGAGCGGATTTTGAACTCGACGGCCTGGCGCAGGCGGCGTCCGCGGATATAACGGCCCAGCGACAAGCCCATGGCCGCGCGGAACTGGCGCCGCAGGCTGGTCAGGGACACGTGCGCCTGCCGCGCCATGATGCTCGCCGACGGCAGCCCGTCCTGGTGCTCGTCCAGATAGTCACACAGGGACTCGATCAGTTTCCAGTGGCGCGGTTGCGGGACGGCCGATCCGGCCCCGGCGGCGGCCGGCGCGGGCCGGGCCTGCCGCAGCAGCGCCATCAGCAGCAGCCAGAACTGGGCGGCCAGATCGTGGCGATAGGCCACGCGGGCCGGGTCGCCGGCCAGGCTGGCCGCCAGGAAAGACACCAGGGCGCCGCGCAGCGCCGGCGGCAGCGGACATACCCGGTTGCGGAGCGGGCGCAGCAGCGTCTCGGCGCGTTCGAGGCGGAAGCCGAGGAACACCCAGTGCAGCCTCCGGGGTTCCAGGCCGCCGAACTGATGCGCCTGGTGCGGAAAAATCATGACCGTGTCGCCCGGCACCAGACGCACCCGGTCGCCGCCGAGTTCGATCAGGCCGCGCCCCGCCAGGGCAACCAGCAGGACATACTTGTCCGGATTGACCGTCATCCGGCCTTCGACCGGGAGCAGACGCCGATCCCGCGCGATGATCGAGATGTCCGCGGGCAGCGGCAGACGGGGTTCGTCGCCCGGCTCGAGCGCGGGGCGCGGCGCCCGGACCGGCAGCCGGCGGGCCAGCCGCACCGCCGCCTGGCGCCAGTCGGCCGGCGCCGCGCGGCGGGCGGGTTGCCTGCGTGACAGGTTGGCTCGCGCTGGCTTCATGGCGCCACGCGCACCGCCAGGGCCACGGAGGCCAGCTTGGAGCGCTCGGCATCCGAGCGCGAGGTCAGGACGATCGGAACGCGCGCGCCGACCACCACGCTGGCGCCGGTGGCGCCGGCCAGCCAGACGAGCGTCTTGTAGAGCACGTTGGCGGCGACGATGTCCGGCAGGAGCACAATGTCGGGATCGCCCGGCACCTGGCCGCCGAGGCCCTTGACGGACGCCGCCTGGCGGGAGATGGCCACGTCGAACCCGAAGGGCCCCTCGACCAGGGCGTCCCCGAACGCGCCCTCGCGGCCGAGTTCGGCGAGCCGTTGGGCGTCGAGCGTGCCGGGCATGGCGGGGTTGGCTTTCTCGACCGCCGAGACGCAGGCGACCTTCGGGCGGGCGATGCCCAGGCGGCCGGCCAGCGCCACGGCGTTGCGCAGGATGCCGATCTTGGCGTCGAGCGACGGGCTGATGTTGACGCCGGGATCGGTCACCAGCAGCAGCTTGTGATAGGCGGGAATCTGGAAGACGGCCACGCCGCTGATCAGGTGCCCGCGGTCGATCACGCCCCGGGTCTTGTCGAGGATCGCCCGCAGGAATGTCGCGGATTGGACCAGCCCCTTCATCAAGGCCTGGCCGTGTCCGCCGCGAATGAGGGCGACGGCGCGTTCGCAGGCGCCCTGCTCGTCGCGCTCGTCCACGAGCTCGGCGCGCGCGATGGCGGCGCCCTGCTCGGCGGCCACCCGCCGGATGCGGTCCGGATCGCCGATCAGCACGAACTCCGCCAGCCCGCGCTGGAGCGCCTGGCCGATGCAGCGGAGGCCGTCGGGATCGTTGGCGAACGGCACGACGACGGTCTTGCGCCGGCCCGCGGGCGGCGCCGCCAGGAGGTCGTCGAAGGTCATGACGGATACTCCCGCGCCCGCGCGCGGCCATCGAGGACGGCGCGGGCGGCCTCGGCCAGGGCCTCGAGTTCGCGCTCGCCGGGCACCACCCGCACCGGCGCCAGGAAGCGCACGCGGACGGCGACGGCGCGCGCGAAGGACTGGTCGCGCGCCAGCCCGCCGGTCAGCACGATGCGGTCCACGCGCCCGGCGAGGGTCGCGCCGTGCTTGGCGATCTCCTGGGCGACGCGCCCGGCCAGCGCCGCGAACAGCAGGCGCGCGCGGGCGTCCCCGCGGCGCATCGCCTGTTTCAGCGCCGGAAAACTGCTCGACCCGCGGTGGGCCGCCAGCCCGCCGCGCCCGGCCAGCGCGCGCCGGATGCCGGCCAGCGTCTGCCCGCGCGCGAAGCAAAGCGCCGCCAGTTGGCCGGCCGGCAGGCTGCCGGCGCGCTCGGGAGCGAACGGGCCGTCGCCGTCGAGGGCGTTGTTGACGTCCACCACGCGGCCGCCGCGGTGGGCGCCGACCGAGATGCCGCCGCCGAGGTGCGCCACGATCAGACGGCAGCGCCGGTAGGGCTTGCCCAGCCGGCGGGCGGTGTCGCGGGCGACCGCCTTCTGGTTCAGGGCGTGGAAAATGCTGCGGCGCCGGATGCCCGGCAAGCCGGTCAGCCGGGCGGCGGGCTCGAGTTCGTCCACCACCACCGGGTCGGCAATCCAGGCCGGGCAGCCCGCCGCGCGCGCGAGGCGGTCGGCCAGCAGGCCGCCGAGATTGCTGGCGTGCTCGCCGTGTCGGCCGCTGCGCAGGTCGGCCAGCATGGCGGCGTTGACCCGGTAGACCCCGCCGGGAATCGGGCGCAGCAGCCCGCCGCGCCCGATGACGGCCTCGACGCGGGTTCCGGATTCGCCGTGGGCGATTAGGCAGCGGCGGACGAGCGCCAGCCGGGCCGGCAACTGGTCGGCGACCCGGCGCGCGCGGCGGCCGGCCGCCGCGTGCGCCGCGGTCTCCTGGAAGACCAGGCGCGCGCCGGCGAAGACCGCCAGCTTGGTGGAGGTGGACCCGGGATTGAGCACCAGGATGCGGCGGGCGCGCCGCCCGCAGCCCGCCGGGCGATGTTCGGCCTGCGTTCGAGGAGTGCGCATGACGCGGTTCAGATCTCCAGGCAGAGGTCTTCGGCCCGCGGGCCCTCGAACTGGATTTCACCCACCTGGGCGAGCACCCGGCGCGCCACATGCACGATGTCCATGCGGTGCCCCGGACAGCCCAGCCGGGCGCAGACATAGATCTTGTTGGCGCCGCCCGGGAGGTGGAACACGATCGCGCGATCCGCCGTGCAGCCGGGATGCGCGCAGGCCGCCGGGACCAGCATGTCCGCGCCGCAGACCGGGCAGAACGCCTTGACGAGCGGCCCGGCGGCCGCCAGGTCGGGGACAAAACTGTACAACTTGGCGTGACCGCCCCAGAAAGCGTCGATAAAGATCAGCCCGTCGCCGCGCCCGATCTCGATCCGCAGGCGGATGGACGGCTCGCCATGGATGCGCACGTCCTCGGACATCAGCCCGTGCCCGCGCGGGCAGGCCAAGGATTCGGCCACCAGAAAATCCTGGTGGTGCTTGCGGACGAACTTGATGCCGTCCGGCAACGCCTTGAGAAAATGCTCGGGAATCGGTTTGGGAACCAGGTGCATGACGGCCACCGGACCAGCAACTCGTCCAACGGTGCGACTATACCCCATGCGCCGCCCGGCGCAAGCCAGAACCGCATACCCATGATTGGCGCGTAAGCCACGGTTGGACCTGCGCTACGGTCGATATGACAAC
>CAZEVX010000120.1:0-9734 GCA_964515705.1 uncultured Verrucomicrobiota bacterium
CACGGATCGCGCCGGGAGTGACCGCGGACAAGCGCAACTCCCGCACATCGGGGCGTGCCGACGCATGTTGCCAAGCCGGACCCCGTATGCTAGAGTCCATCCACCGCAGCGACAGAAGGCCTTCATGCATCCCTCCAAACCCTCCAAGCCGACCCCGCCGCCCCGGTCCGGCGACGATCCCTCGCGGAACGTCATGCGCACGCTGGCGCTCTGGCTGCTGCTGCCGATGGCGGCGTTGTTCCTGGTGAACCTGTTCCAGGCCAACCGCAACGGCATCGAGGACATCGCCTACAACCCGAGCTTCGTCAACTTGGTGGAGCAGAACAAAATCCGCCGTTGCGAGATCGTCACCGAGCTCTCGGGCGGCCAGTTCATCCGGGGCGAGCTGGCCGAGCCCGACCCGCGCACCGGCAAGCCGCGCAAGTTTCGCGTGGACATCGTGGTGACCGACGGGCTGCCGGCCTGGCTGCTGAAGCACGGCGTGCCGTTTTCCTTCAGCCGTCCGCGGATTGACTTCTGGCAGATCGTGCAGGGGGCGTTGCCGTTCCTGCTGTTTCTAGGGCTGCTGTATTTCCTGTTCGTGCGGCAGTTGCGGTCGGCCGGCCACGGGGCGATGAGTTTCGGCAAGAGCCGCGCGCGGCTGTTGGCGCGGGACCGCCACAAGGTGACCTTCGCCGAGGTGGCGGGGGTGGAGGAGGCGCGGGAAGAGGTTCAGGAGATCGTCGAGTTTCTCAAGGACCCCAAGCGCTTCCAGACGCTCGGCGGGCGGATGCCGAAAGGCGTGCTGCTGATGGGGCCGCCGGGCACCGGCAAGACCCTGCTGGCCAAGGCCATTGCCGGCGAGGCGGGCGTGCCGTTTTTCAGCATCAGCGGCTCGGATTTCGTGGAGATGTTCGTGGGCGTGGGCGCCTCGCGGGTGCGGGACATGTTCGAGCAGGGCAAGAAGCACGCGCCGTGCATCGTGTTCATTGACGAAATCGACGCCGTCGGCCGCAGCCGGTTCACCGGGATTGGCGGCGGTCACGACGAGCGCGAGCAAACGCTCAACGCGCTGCTGGTGGAGATGGATGGGTTCGAGACACAGGATGGCGTGATTATCATTGCGGCCACGAACCGGCCGGACGTGCTGGACCCGGCGCTGCTGCGGCCCGGGCGGTTTGACCGGCAGATCGTGCTGGACCTGCCGGTGCTCGAGGGGCGCGAGGCGATCCTCAAGATTCACGCCGCCAAGGTGACCTTGGGGAAGGGGGTTGACCTGCAGCGCCTGGCGCGGGGGACCTCGGGGTGTTCGGGGGCCGACCTGGCGAACCTGATCAACGAGGCGGCGCTGCTGGCGGCGCGGCAGGGGAAACAGGCCGTCGAGATGCCGGACCTCGAGGAGGCGCGCGACAAGGTGCGTTGGGGGCGGGAGCGCCGCAGCCGGGTGCTGGACGACGAGACCAAGCGTCTGACCGCCTACCACGAGTCCGGGCATGCCTTGGTGCTGGTGAAGGTGGAGAAAAGCGAGCCGCTGCACAAGATTACGATCATTCCGCGCGGAACATCCTACCTGGGCGCCACGATGCAGTTGCCGGAGAAGGACCGCTACACGGAAAGCCTGCTGAAGCTGAAGGGCACGCTGGCGGGGATGCTGGGCGGCCGCGCGGCCGAGACCCTGATGTTCGGGGACATTACCACCGGGGCCGGCAACGACCTGAAGCAGGCCACGCATCTGGCGCGGCTGATGGTCTGCAACTGGGGGATGAGCGAGGCGCTCGGCCCGCAGACCTTCGGCACCCAGGAGGAACTGCTGTTTCTCGGGCGCGAAGTGGCGCGCAACCAGGATTTCAGCGAGGACACCGCGCGGCGCATCGATGCCGAGGTCAATGCCATGCTGCGGGAGGCGTACGCGCGGGCGCTCGACATCTTGCGGGAGCACCGCGCGACGCTCGAGACGCTTGCCCGGCTGCTGCTGGAACGCGAGACGCTGGACGGCCGCGACATCGAGGAGATCGTGCGGCACGGCCGCATCCTGCCGGAGGCCGAGCGCGAGGCCGCCGACAAGGCGGAGTCCGCGCCGGCCGTCGGCGCGGCCGCGGCGATGGAAGGCGCGGCGTCCGCGGGGCCGGGCACGGCCGGGGCATGACGGCTGGGCACGGCGGGCGCGCGCGGAAGCGGCCGCCGGTTCCGGGGGCCGGGAGGCGCGGCGCGGAGGGCGGGCAGGCGTGAGGTCCAGCGCGGAGGCAGGCGGGCGGGAGGCGCCGGTCTGGCGCTGCCGGGACCGCGTGTTCCGGCTGGGCGGCGCGCCGCTGGTGATGGGGATCCTGAACGTCACGCCGGATTCGTTTTCCGACGGGGGACGGCACGGCACGGTCGCGGCGGCGCTGGCGCAAGCCGAGGCCATGATCCGGGACGGCGCGGACATCGTGGACGTGGGCGGGGAATCCACGCGGCCCGGCGCCGAGCCGGTCCCGGAGGCGCAGGAACTGGAGCGGGTCCTGCCCGTGATCGAGGCGCTGGGGCGCCGGGGCGTGCCGGCGGCGCTGTCGGTGGACACGACCAAGAGCGCCGTGGCGGCGGCGGCGCTCGATGCCGGCGCCGCGATCGTGAACGACGTGTCGGCGCTCGAAGCGGACCCGGCGATGGCGGCGGCGGTGCGGGCGCGCGGGGCGGGGGTGATCCTGATGCATCGCCGCGGGGATCCGCGGACGATGCAGCGGAACCCCGTCTACGGGGACGTGCGGGCGGACGTGGCGGCCTATCTGGAAGCGCGGATGGCATGGGCCGCGGCGCAGGGGCTGGCGCGCGAAACCCTGGCGGTGGATCCCGGCATTGGCTTCGGGAAGACGGCGGCGCACAACCTGGCGCTATTGGCGGGGCTGGCCGCGCTGGGGCGTCTTGGGCGGCCGGTGGCGGTGGGACTGTCGCGCAAGCGCTTTCTGGAGGCGCTCACCGGTCGGCCGGTCGGCGAGCGCCTGGCGGGCACGCTGGGCGCCCTGGCCTTCTGCCTTGGGGAAGGGGCGCACGTGCTGCGCGTGCACGACGTCCGGGAAGCCCGGGACGTGGTTCGGGTGGTGACGGCCTTGTGGGAGGAGAAACGCCGTGTGGCCGCAGATTGTCCTGCCTGACCTGAACGGCTGGATCGAGATGCTCTGCCTGGCCGTCCTGTTCTATTATCTCTTCGCGTTCCTGAAGGGCACGCGCGGGGCGCCGGTGCTCTCGGGCCTGGCGTTGCTGTTCATCGGCGTGATCGCCCTGACGCGCGTCTTCCACCTGAACGCCCTGAACTGGCTGTTGAGCCGCTTCTCGGTCTACCTGGCCGTGGCGGTGATCGTCATTTTTCAGCCGGAAATCCGGCATGCCTTGGCGGAGATCGGCAAGCGGCATCTCTTCGGCAATGGGCTGGGGCGGGACACCCTCGCGGACCGGGTGGTGCAGGCCGTCGGCTACCTGGCGCGGCGGCGGATTGGGGCGTTGATCGCCATCGAGCAGTCCATCGGCACGCGGCTGGTCCAGGAGACCGGCGTCCGGCTGGATTGCGCCGTAACACCGGAGCTGTTGGCCGGTCTCTTCGCGCCCAACGCGCCGCTCCATGACGGCGGGGTGATCATCGCCGGCGACCGCATCGTGGCGGCGCGCTGCTTGTTTCCCCTCTCTCCGGACCGCGCCTTCAACCGCGCGCTGGGCATGCGCCACCGGGCGGCCGTCGGCCTGAGCGAGGAAACCGATGCCATCGTGCTGGTCGTGTCCGAGGAGAGCGGGACGATCGCCGTAGCCCACAACGGGCGCCTGACGCAACAGCTCGACGAGGACCGGGTGCGCGGGCTGCTGGCGCCGCTGCTGGCGCCGCCGGCGCCGAACGCCCGCTGGGCGGGCATCTGGCGGGCGGCGGCCCGCCTGGACGCCTGGGTCCGCGGCCGGCCGGCCGCGTCCGGAGAGGGGGCGTCATGACGGCGTTGTTGCGGAACAATGCCGGGCTGAAATTGCTGTCGGTGGCGGCGGCGATCGTCTCCTGGGCGGCGATCCGCACCGCGATCAATTTCGAGGTTGCCGTGCCGGACGTGCCGCTCGAGATCCGGGCCGCGAGCGGTTGGGCGATCATGCGCCAGTCGGTTGGCGCCGTGCGCGTGACCTTCCGGGGCGCCGAAGACGATCTGCGGGTCTTGGACGCCAAGCAGGTGCGGGTGGTCCTGGACCTTAAAACCAATGGGATCGCCGGGTCCGGGACTCTCGAGATTCCGCTCGCCGCCGTGCGTCGGCCGCGCGGCGTCCGGGCGGTGCGGATCGAGCCCGACCGCGTCCAGGTCAGCCTCGACCGCGTGGCCGACAAGCAGGTGCCGGTCAAGAGCCGCACCTTGGGCAAGCCCGCCGGCGGCGAGGTCGAGGGGCTGGTCTGCGATCCGGCGGTGGTCACCCTGCGCGGCCCGGCGCAACTCGTGCGGCAGACCGACTGGCTGTACACCGAGCCGATCGACGTGGACGGCCGCATCGGGAGTTTTGTGAAGCGCAGCCGAGTGCAGCTCCCGGGGGACGCCTGGGCCGCCACGGTCGAGCCGTCGGAGGTGCAGGTCAATGTTGTGCTCAGCGACCGGATGGCGACGGCCGTCTGGGACGACGTGCCGCTGGAGGTCTTGGCGCCGCCGCGCCCGGCGCGCGCCGTGACCCTGACGCCGGACCGTGTGCGTGTCGTTCTGACCGCGCGCCAGGACGCGATCGAGGATGTGCGGGCGCTGGCGCCGGTGGCGTTCGTGGAATGCCGCGACGTGGACCCGTCCTTGGCGCAGCAGGTGCCGGTGCGGGTGCACCTGCCGCCGGGCACGCGGGCGTCGGCGGCCGCCGAGCCGGCCACGGCGCGGGTGATGCTGTCGGCGCCCTGAGGCGGCCGCAGGCGATGGGGTTGACATGATCGAAACACGCGCAGACAACCACGCCGAAACGCGGCAACTGGGCGGGATCGGCCTCCTGACGCTCAGCGCCCTGATCATCCTGGCGTTTCTGTCCTACGAGCCGGGCGACGTGTCGCTCTTGAGCGCGCCGCCCAACGATCCGCCGCTCAATTTCATCGGGCCGGTGGGCGCCTGGTTCGCCTTTCTGACGCTGATGGGGTTCGGGCTCAGCGCCATGCTGATCCCGATCGGCACGGTGGCGTTGGGGCTGGTGCTGATCTTTTACCCGGCCGAACGGGTTGGCGGACGCGCCGGGTGGGGTCTGCTGATGCTGGCGCTGGTGAGCGCCCTGCTGGCGCTGCATCCCGGCGGCTGGGAGCGGGTCGGCGCTCGCCTCAACATGTCCGGCGTGATGGGCGGCCTCGCCGGATGGCTCCTGGGAGAGGCCTGTCTCGGCGCCTGGCTGGGCCGGGCCGGCGCCACGATCCTGCTGGCGGGGCTGCTAGCCGGCAGCTTGGTGCTGTGCGTGGGGCGCCGGCGGCTGGGAGCGGGCATCCGCTGGCTGGCGGCGCAGGGCGGGCGCCTGCAGGCGCGGCTGGCGGCGCTGGCGATGGCGCGGCGCGACCGGCTGGACCTGCTGGAGCGCGAGGAACGCGAACTGGCGCGCGAGATCGCCCACAAGGAAAAGGCGATGCGCAAGGAGCAGCGGCAGCTGTCGCATCTCCCGCCCGAGGCGGAACCGGAACGCCCGGCCGTGATCCCCGCCCCGCCGGCGCCGCCCGTGCCGCCGCCGGCGGTCCCGCCGGCCGCCGCCAAGCCGGCCGCGCCCAGACCGGCGCCCAAGCCGGCCGCGCCCAAGCCGCCGGCGGACGGGTACCGGTTGCCGGCGATCGATCTGCTCAAGCCCGTGCCAGCCAACGGCGACCGCGGCCTGGAAAGCGATTACGAGACCACGGCCAAGATTCTCAAGGACACCCTGGCCGATTTCGGCATCGAGTGCGAAGTGGTGAACTATGAGCGCGGGCCGGTGGTGACGCAATACGAGTTGAAGCCCGCCGCCGGCGTGCGGGTCGAACGCATCGCGCAGCTCAGCAACAATTTGGCGCTGACGCTCAAGGCCACCAGCGTGCGCGTCCAGGCGCCGATTCCGGGCAAGGGCGTGGTCGGCATCGAGGTGCCCAATTCCAGCGCCACCAAGGTGTACCTGCGGGAACTGCTGGAGGGCAAGACCTGGCAGAGCGCCCGAGCGTCGATCCCGCTGGTGCTAGGCAAAGACGTGGCGGGCAACGACCTCGTGGCCGATCTGGCCGCCATGCCGCATCTGTTGATTGCCGGCGCCACCGGATCGGGCAAGACCGTCTGCATGAACTCGATCCTGGCCGGGATGCTGATGGCGCGGACGCCGACCCAGTTGAAGTTGATGCTGGTGGACCCCAAGCGGGTCGAGTTCTCGGCCTATAACGAGTTGCCGCACCTGGTCACCCCCGTGATCACCGAGTCCAAGAAGGTGCCGATCAGCCTGCGCTGGGCGATCGCCGAGATGGAGTCGCGCTACAAGCTCTTCGCCAAGGTGGGGGTGCGGAACATCCAGGGATTCAACAGCCGTCCGCTGGCCCAGAACCTGCCGGGCGGCGACGCGCCCGCGGCGCCGGCGGACGCGTCGGCGATCCCCGATCGAATGCCCTTCATCGTGATCGTGATCGACGAACTGGCCGACCTGATGCTGGTGGCGCAGGCGGACGTCGAGAACGCCATTGCGCGCCTGGCCCAAATGTCGCGGGCGGTGGGCATCCACATGATCCTGGCGACGCAGCGGCCCTCGGTCAACGTGATCACGGGCACCATCAAGGCCAATTTCCCGGCCCGGATATCCTTCCAGGTCGCCCAGAAGGTCGACAGCCGCACGATCCTCGACACCGGCGGCGCCGACAAGCTGCTGGGGCGCGGGGACATGCTGATTCTGCCGCCGGGCTCGAGCAAGCTGATCCGCGCCCAGGGCGCCATGACCACGGACGAGGACATCAACACGCTGGTGGCTTTCTGGCGCGACCAGGGCGCGCCGCAGTACGAGATGCCGCTCAAGACCAGTCTCGAGAGTCCCGCCGCCCTGCTCGACAACGGCGACGATGACGTGGACGAAGATCTGCTGCAGGCGGCCATGGCGATCATCCGCGAGACCCAGCGGGCCTCGGTCTCGCTGCTGCAGCGCCGGCTGAAGATCGGCTACAACCGCGCGGGCCGGCTGATGGACCAGCTCGAAGAGCGGGGCATCGTCGGGCCGGCGCGCGGATCGGACCCGCGGGAAATTCTGATCGACCTGGAGGGCGAGATTCCCGCCCATGAACCGCCGCCACCGGAAGGGAATGCGTGATGGACAGTGTCGGCCAGTTGCTGAAAGCCGCCCGCGAACGCCGCCGCCTGTCGGTCGCCGAGGTGGCCGCGGCCACGCGAATCAAGATCGAATACATCGAGGCCGTCGAGGCCAACCGTTTCCAGGAGTTGCCGGCGCCGGTCTATGCCCGCGGATTTCTCCGCATGATCGCGGGGGCTGTCGGGCTCGACCCGCAAGATCTCCTGCGGCGGTACGAGGCGGCGGCCGTCCGGCGGGCGCCGCCGGCTCCGGTCGCGGTTCCGACCCCGGATCGGCCGAGCCGGCCGACGGCTCGGCGCTGGCTGTCCGTCCGGCGTTTGGGTCTGCGGGCGGACGCTTGGACGCGCTGGGTGGACGCCGGGCGCGCGCGGTTGGCGGTTCTCTGGCGGAAACGGACGGCGTGGCGGCGGCCAACGGTCCCGGCCTGGGTCTGGCCGCGAGCGGTGCTGCTGGCGGGCGTCGGGCTGGTGATCCTGGCGGCCGTGCTAGCCGGGATCTGGACGGCCCGCGGCCTGCCGGCGGTCCCGGATGCCGGCCGCCGGGTGGCCGAGCCGCGCGAGCCGTATCTGGCGGACCCCGCCGGCCGCTGACCGCGGCCGCCAGTCACCACTCGATCCCCCGGCGGGCGGGGCAGCCCGCCGCGAACGGGTGTTTGCGCGCCCGGATGTCCGAGACCAGGTCGGCCTGTTGCACCAAGCGGCGATGCGCGTCGCGGCCGGTGATCACGAGTTCGACGGCGTCCGGCCGGTCGGCGGCCAGGGCGAGCAGGGCATCCAGGGGCAGCAGGCCGCAGGTCACGGCGCAGTTGGCTTCGTCGAGGATCACGACGTGGTAGCGTCCGGAGCGCAAGGCGCGGCGCGCGGCGTCCAGGCCGCGGCGCGCGGCACGCCGCTCGGCCGGGCGCGGCGTGCCGCGCACAAATCGGCCGGTCCCGAACTGGCGAACGGTGATCCGCGGGATGCGGCGCAGGGCGCGGAGCTCGCCGAAGGCGCCGCGCTTGAGCAGTTGGGCGATAAACACCCGCAGGCCGGACCCCGCCGCCCGCAGCGCCAGGCCGAACGCCGCCGTGGTTTTGCCCTTGCCGTCGCCGGTATAGACCTGGAGACAACCGCGCCGGGGGGCGGGCGCGGAGGCGCGGATTCGCGGAGGCAAGGATGCGGTGGGGCGGGGAGGCGCGCGGCCGGATGCCGCGGATTGGGTCCCGCGCCGCGACCGTGTTTTGTCTCGTCGTGTCGTCATGACGCCGCGTCGAATGCCCGGCTTTCCGAATCATCGAATCCGCGAATCCCCGGCGTCAGACGCGGACCGGCGGCTCGCGTTCGGGGAAGCGCCGGCCGAGCGCCCGGACCTCGTCGAGCGGCGCCATGCCGTCCGTGGTGCTGGGGTGCCGCAGGCAGGCGGCGGCGGCGCAGGCGCCGAGGCGCATGGCCTCGTCCAGCGCCCAGTCTTCATGCAGGCCGTAGAGCATGCCGGCGCAGAAAGCGTCGCCGGCGCCCGCCGTGCCCCGGATGAAGTCGGCGGGCAGCGTCAGCGACCCGCGCGCCAGGCGGCGCCCGTCGCGCGTGCGCAGGTAGGCGCCTTCCGGCATGTGGACCACGGCCAGCTCCATGGCGCCAAGTCCGAAGAGCGCCTCGACCGAGTCGAGCAAGGCGGGAGGATCCAGCCGGCCGCCGGCGTCGCGGACCGGGTGGCCGGTGGTGCGGCCGGCCTCGATCTCGTTCAGGATCAGGATGTCGGTCTGCCGCAGGGCCGCGGGCACGATCCGGCTGAAGCGATCGCTGTCTTCGCTGACCACATCGACGCTGGTCCGGATGCCGGCGGCACGCACGGCGTGCAGCAGCCGGGCGGCGACGGTCCCGAAGTCGGGGTCGGTCTGGTCGAGGCGGTCGAGCAGCAGCAGGTAGCCGAGATGGAAGAGCCGGCAGGTCAGGCGCTCGGCGGGGACGTGGGCGGGATCGAACTGCGCGTTGGCGCCGCGCCGGTGGTAGAACGAGCGGTCGATCGTGCCCTGCTCGGTCATGACGTCGGTGTAGGACGTGGATTCCCCGGGGAGCACGCGGACGCCGGCGATGTCGATCCCCAGGCCGCGGCAGGTCTGCCGGATGAAGGCGCCGGGAGCATCGTCGCCGATCACCCCGTAGCCGAACAGGGGGAACGGGGCGCCGAGCCGGGCCAGGTCCACCAAGACGTTGAACGCCGCGCCGCCGGTGCCGCGGGATTCCGCGAGAATGTTGCCCAGCAGTCCGCGGGCGGGGAGGCGGTCGACCACCTTGACGTTGTCGACGATCCAGTTGCCAGCGCCGGCGATACCGCGGCGTGTGGAGGAGACACTCATGACGGAAGAGAAGAAAACGTCGAGCGTCGCGATCGAGAGGCGGAAACTCCCTTCCGATGTCCGGCTTCTGGCGTCCGGCCTCTGTCCGCCTGGCGCCCCCTGCGGGAATCGAACCCACCTTACCAGGATGAGAACCTGGCGTCCTGACCGATAGACGAAGGGG
>CAZEVX010000121.1:0-9670 GCA_964515705.1 uncultured Verrucomicrobiota bacterium
GAGCTGGACTTCCTGGTGTTTGCCGGGCGCCGTCTGATCGAGGCACTCGAAGATCTCGGGGGTCAGCACGTAGCGCCCGGCGATGGCGAGGTTCGAGGGCGCCTCGCCGGGCTCGGGTTTTTCGACGAAATCCGCGACGCGGTAGAGGTCGCGTTCGATGGCCTCGCCGGCCATGATGCCGTAGCGGCCGACCTTGGCGCGCTCGACGGTTTCGAGCGCCACCACCGAGTGGCCGAGGCGCTCGTACACCTCCATCAGCTGGCGGGTTACCGAGCAAGCCGACTCGACCAGGGTGTCGCCCAGCAGCAGGGCGAACGGTTCGCGGCCGACATGCCGCCGGGCGCAGGCCACGGCGTCGCCAAGCCCGTTGATCTGCTTCTGCCAGACGAAGTGGATGTCGGCCAGGTTGGCGATGCGCCGGAGCAAGTCGCGCTCGGCGATCATGCCCTTGGCGTCGAGTTCGTCCTCGAGCTGGGCGGCGCGGTCGAAATGCTCCTCGATGGCGCGCTTGCCGCGCCCGATGATCATGAGGATGTCGGTGATGCCGGCGGCCACGACCTCCTCGACGACGTACTGGATCACCGGCGTGTCGACGATCGGCAGCATTTCCTTGGGCTGCGACTTGGAGGCCGGCAAAAAGCGGGTCCCGAACCCGGCGGCCGGAATGACGGCTTTATGGATCATGGCGGTCCTCGTCGTGCGGGGGAACCACGGTCGGTCGGAAGACGCGCACCCGCAGGGGGGTCAGCGCCGCCTCGAGACGCCGGAACATGGCCTCGTCGTCATAGGTGCCGACGATCGCGCCGCCGGAGCCCGAGAACTTGGCGCTGGCGCCCGCGGCGCGCGCGGCCTCGACCATGGCCAGGTTGCCGGGACTGATGCGGCAGAGGCGGCGGCGGCGGTCGAAGTTGGCGTTCAGCAGCGGGCCGATGGCGCGCCCCTGGCCCTGGAGCAGCAGGCCGCGCACGCGGTCGGTGAGATCGGCCCAGAAGGCCATGGCCTCGAGGACCTCGGGTTCCCCGCGCGCGAAGCGCGCGCGGAGATCGCCGTGGAAGACCTCGGAGCCCTCGGCCAGGTCCGTGCGGTAGGCGATATAGAGCGGCGGCAGCAGGGCCGGGTCGAGCGGTTCGTAGCGTCCGTAGCCGCGGCGCTCCATGTGGGCGCGGTCGAAATCCATGTAGACCAGCCCCTCGTACACCTGGACCACCCGGTCCTGGAGCCCGGCCGGGATGTTGAGTTCCTGCTGTTCGACCGACAGGATCAGGTTGGCCTGGAGCGGCGGGGGGATGCATACGCCGTAAAAGCGCATCAGGGCCCGCAGGCCGGCGGCGATGATGGCGCTGGAGCCGGCCAGCCCCACCTGGGAGGGGATATCGGTGCGGTAGCGGATCGTGAAATTCCGGGATGCCAGCGTGTGGCCGGACTCCCGGCAGTAGTCGTGGAAGCGCTTGATCGTGGCCTTCAGCAGGCGAATGCCGCCGTAGTAGCCGAACTGGCGGACGTCGTCCACCAAATGCTGCAGGCTCGTGAAGCGCGATTGGTCGCGGGTATTGGCCAGGATGTCGAGATCGGGCGTCTCGTAGAGCGCCACTTCGGCCCCGAACTCGCGGAAGACGAAGGCGATCGTCTTGCCGTAATAGCCGTCGGACGGGTTGCCGACCAAGCCCGCCCGGGCATAGGCATGGGTGCGAATGATCATGCTGCCCCCCCCGCCGTTCCGCGGAACTCAGGCCCCCGGCTCCGCCGGGCGCACCGCCCGCACTTGGAGTTCCAGGCCGTTCGACCCGAACCCGCGCTCGCGGCGCACCGCGAACGCCAGGTCGAGCGCGCCGTCCGGCAACTCGGCCGCCGCCAGGTTGAACGCCACCGCCGCCCGCCGCGCCGCGCCGTCGGCGACGACGAAGCGCAGGTGCTGGCGCTGCTTGCCGAACGGCCGCGGCGCGCCGACCGTTTGCGCGCCGCGGATCGCCAGCACGGGCTCGGGGTTATTCTGTCCGAAGGGCCGCATCCGGTCAAGCGCCGCCTCCAGCGCGTCGTCCACCAAGTCGAGCCGCGTCCAGGCATCGATGCGCTGCACGGGGCGCCGGTCGCATCCGGCGAGCGCCTCGGCCGCCGCGGCCTCGAAGGCCTCGCGAAAGGCCGCCAGGCGCGGTTGGTCGAGCTCCACGCCGGCGGCCAGGCCGTGGCCGCCGAACGCCAGCAAGTGCGCGCGGCAGCGCGCCAGGGCGGTCACCAGGTGGAAGCCCTCCAGACTGCGGCAGGAGCCGCGTCCGCGGCCGGCGTCGTCGAAGGCCACCACGACCGCCGGCCGCTGGTAGCGCGCCACCAGCCGGGCGGCGACGATCCCGATCACCCCGGGATTCCAGCCTCGGCCGCCGATCACCAGGGCCGGCCGGTCGCCGAGGCCGCCGTCGCGCGCCAGGGCGTCGTCAATCTGCCGGAGGATATCCCCCTCGATGCGCTGGCGCTCGCGATTGGCGCCGTCGAGTTCGCGGGCCAGGTCGCGCGCCCGGTCGGCGCTGGGGGTGATCAGCAGTTCCAGGGCTGGCCCGGCGTCGCCGAGCCGGCCGGCGGCGTTCAGCCGGGGGGCGAGGCCGAAGGCAATATGGCGGGTGTCGAGCGGGCCGCGCAGGCCCGCGACCTCGGCCAGCGCGGCCCAGCGGCGGCAGGCGCCGTTGTTGAGCGCGGCGAGCCCGTGGCGCACGAGGATGCGGTTTTCCCCCTGGAGCGGCACAATGTCCGCCACCGTGCCGACGGCCACCCAGTCGAGGCACGTCCGCAGGTCGAGGGTCTCGGCTTGCGGCCAGCCGCGCCGCCGGGCGGCCTTGACCAGGCCGTGGCACAGTTTGAAGACCACGCCGACGCCCGCCAACAGGCGCAAGTCCTCGCGCGGCCCCAGCTTGGGATTGACCAGCGCCAGCGCCGCGTGCGCGGCCGGCGTCCGCGTGCGCTCGTGGTGGTCGGTGACGATCACGTCCACCCCCGCCCGGCGCGCCGCGTCCACGGTCTCGACCTCGTTGGTGCCGCAGTCCACCGTCACCAGCAGGCCGGGCCGCGCCTGGGCGAGACAGCGCTCCAGGGCCGGCCGGCTCAACCCGTAGCCGTCGGCGCCGCGGTTCGGCAGGAAGGGCGTCACGCGCCCGGCGCCGAGGCGCTCCAGGACCTGGAGCAGCAGGCCGGTGCTGACGATGCCATCCACGTCGTAGTCGCCGAAGATCGCCAGGGCCTCGCGGCGCTCGATCGCCCGCAGCAGCCGGTCAACGGCCGTCGGCATGTCCGGCAGCAGGAAGGGATCGGACAGGTCGCGGAGGCGCGGGGACAGGAAGCGTTCGGCCGCGGCGGGATCGCGCAAGCCCAGCCCCGCCAGCACCGCCGCCGCCGCCTCGGGAATGCCGAGGGCCGCCGCCAACGCGGCGGCCGCGGCCGCGTCGCGGGGCCTGGTGCGCCAGACACTCAACGGGCCAGGACCTTGGCGTCCGGCTTGCGGAGCAGACGCCGCAGCCCCAGCATGACAGGCGTGGCGATATAGATCGAGGAATAGGTGCCGACCACGATGCCGATCAGCATCAGCAGGGCAAAATCGTTGATCGCGCCGCCGCCGAAGAGCAGCAGCATCAGCAGCGCCAGCAGCGTGGTCGTGCCCGTCAGCAGGGTCCGGCTGAGGGTTTCGTTGATGCTCAAGTTGCAGATTTCGATGACGGACTTGCCGGGATGCTTGCGCAGGTTCTCGCGGATGCGGTCGAAAATCACGATCGTGTCGTTGACGGAATACCCGACGATCGTCAGCAGGGCCGCGACGGTGGTCGCCCCGATCTGGCGGCCGCAGAGACAGAACAGCCCCAGGCTGACGATGACGTCGTGCAGCATGGCGACGATCGCGCCGATCCCGAAGGAAAACTCGAAGCGCCAGGCGATGTAGAGCACCATGCCGATGGTGGCGTACAGCAGGGCGCGCAGGGCGGTGCCGGTCATTTCGCGGCCAATCTGGGGGCCGACGGTATCCTCGCCGACGACCGTGAAGCGCGCCTCCGGGAAGCGCTCGGCGAGGGCGCGCTTGACCGTGTCGCCGGAGCCGTAAGCGGCACGGATCTGGACGACCTCCTCGGCCTTGTCGAGGGAGCGCTGGTACTGGATCTGGGCGTCCTTGACCCCGGCCGCGTCCAGGGCGGCGCGCAGGCGCTCGACGTCCGGTTTCTGCACGCCCTGGAAGGTCACCGCGGAGCCGCCGGTGAAATCGGTGCCGAAGACGGCCGCGGGGGTCTGCACGAAGCGCGCCGTCATCCAGCCCCAGGAGGCCAGGCTGACGGCCAGACTCGCGCCGATGGCCAGGTGGCGCCAGCGGATGAAGTCCACGGTCGACGGGCGGATGAGCGCCATCATCTTGAGGTACGGCATCCGGCCGCGGGCGATCACGAGGTTGAAGACCATGCGGGTCAACATCAGGGCCGTATACATGCTGACCATGATGCCGGCCGTCAGGGTCACGCCGAACCCGCGCACGGCGCCCGAGCCCATCAGGAACAGGATCACGGCCGCCATGACGGTGGTCAGATTGGAGTCCAGGATCGTAACAAAGGCCTTGGCATAGCCGCCCTCGACGGCCGGGCCGAGGCGCTTGCCGAGCGCCTGTTCCTCGCGCATGCGCTCGAAGATCAGGACGTTGGCGTCGACCGCCATGCCGATCGTCAGGGCGATGCCGGCGATGCCGGGCAGGGTCAGCACCGGCAGGCCGATGTGGCTGCCGCCGATGCCGCCGGAGAACAGGCTCATGATGCCGGCGGTGATCATCATGCCGAGCGGCAGCAGGATCAGATTGAAGAGCAGAGCCAGGTCGGCGACCAGGCCGCCGAAGCGGTAGTACACCACCATGAACAGCACCACCAACACGCAGGCATAGAGCGTGGCGCGGGTGCTGCTCGCGATGGTGTCGCGGCCCAGCGACGGATCGACCGAGCGGGACTCGATGATCTGGACGCGGGACGGCAGCGAGCCGGCGCGCAGGACGATCGCCAGGTCCTGGGCTTCCTTCAGCGAAAAGCCGCCCTCGATGATGGCCTCGCCGCCGTAGATCGCGGTCTTGAGAAACGGCGCCGAGTAGAGGGTGTCGTCCAGGATGATCGCCAGGTAGCGCCGGCCCTGGGGATTGGGATTGCGGGCGCCGCCCGGCGCATACTCGGCGGTGACGCGGGCAAACTTGCGGGCGCCCTTGGCGTCGAACTTGAGCGTCACGTAGGGCTGGCCGAGTTGGTCGTATTCGATCCCGGCGGTCTTGAGGGAATCCCCGCGCAACTCGTAACGCTGCCGGACGAACCAGGGGAGATAGTGCTTGCGGCCATCCTCGACGCGCTGCTGCAGCATGAAGCGGTAGCCGGGCGGCGCCTGGAAGGTCTCGAGCGTCGCGCGGAAGGCGGCATCGAGCGCCTCGTCGGGCACGGCCGGGTCGCGCAGGTAGACATCGCGGCTACGGGTGGCGCCCGGCAGGCTGCCGATGCGGTAGCCCGCGGGGGCCAGACCCTTCTCGAAGAGCGCCGCCACCAGCTTGTCGTTGTCCTCGTGGACGATGCTGAAGACCAGGTAGGCCGCGCTCTGGATCAGGCGCGCGGCGCGGTCGCGGTCGGTTTCCTTGAGTCCCGGGATTTGGACGACAATGCGGTTGTGGCGTTCGGGGTAGATCAGCGGTTCGGCGACGCCGAGGGCGTCCACGCGGTTGCGGATGATCTCGAGCGCCTGTTCCTGGGCGCGGCGGACGGCGCCCTCGAGACGGCCGCGAACCTGCTCGGGCGTCAGGTCGGGACTCTCCTCGCGAATCTGCTTCTCGAGTTCCTGCTCGTCCATCTGGAGGGTGAAGCTCGTGCCGCCCCGCAGGTCGAGCCCCAGCTTGACTTTTGTGCGCGGGGGAATCACCAGCGCCAGCGACCAGGCCGCCAGCGCGATCAGGATCAGCCATTTCCAGAGCGCATGTTTGTCCATGGGGGTCTTACTCCTTCGTCGCCGCGCCGAGGTCCTCGTTAGGCTGCACGACCCGCGTGACGGCGCCGCGCAGCACCTCGATTTTGGTGTTGTCCGCGATCTTGACCGCCAGCACCTGGTCCTTGACGTTGGCCACGATGCCGACCAGACCGCCGCCGAAAATGACGCGGTCGCCGGTCTTGACCGCGGCGATCAGGGCGCGGCGCTCCTTCTCCTTGCGCTGCTGCGGCCGGATCAGCATGAAATAAAACAGCGCCGCCATCAGCGCGAACCAGCCGATCATCATCCCGGGCGATTGCTGTCCCTGCCCGCCGCCCATCCCGCCGGCCATGCCCAGCCATCCCGTTGCGACCCGTGCTATCATCGGCGTCTTCCTTTCGCTCATGCCTTGATGACCGTGGCGTGAATCTCGCGGCGGAAGGCCTCGAAGGCTCCGGTGGCGATCGCCGCGCGCAGTTCGCGCATGAACTCCATCGTGCGGTGGAGATTGTGGAGCGTCAGGAGGCGGATTCCCAGGATTTCATCGGCGTTCAGCAAATGCCGCACGTAGGCCCGCGAAAACTCGCGGCAGGCGTAACAGTCGCAACCCGGCTCGATCGGCTCGCCCTCCTCCCGGGCCGCGCTCCCCTTCAGCGACACCCGTCCGCGGCGCGTCACGGCCGCCCCGTTGCGCGCCACGCGCGTCGGGATGACGCAATCGAACAGGTCCACGCCGAGCGCCACGGCGTCGACGATCTGACGCCAGTGGCCGACCCCCATCAGGTAGCGCGGAACGCCGTCCGGCAGGGGATCGAGACTGGCCGCCAGGCTGTCCCGCAGCACGTCCCCGGGTTCCCCGACGCTCACCCCGCCCACGGCATAGCCGTCGAACCCGATGCCCACCAGCGCCTCGGCACAACGCCGCCGCAGGTCGCCATAGGCCCCGCCCTGGACGATCCCAAAGACCTGCTGGCCGTCGGCGCGCGGCTGACTGGCGCAATCAGCCGCCCATGCTAGAGTGCGTTCCATGGCCTGGCAAGCATAATCGCGCGCGCAGGGCCAGGGGGCGCATTCGTCGAAGACCATGGCGACGTCCGACCCCAGCGCCCGCTGGATCGCCATGGCTTCGCGCGGCCCCAGGAAGAGCGTGCGGCCGTCGACGTGCGACTGGAAGGCCACGCCGTCGGCGCGCACCGTGCGGCGCCCCGCCAGGCTGAAGACCTGGAAGCCGCCGCTGTCCGTGAGGATCGGGCGGCGCCAACCCATGAAGCGGTGGAGTCCGCCCTGGCGGGCGATCAAGTCCGCCCCGGGCCGCACATGCAAATGGTAGGCGTTCGCCAGGACCATCTCGACACCGAGCGCCTCCAACTCGGCGGGGGTCATGGCCTTGACCGTCGCCTGCGTGCCCACGGGCATGAAGGCCGGCGTCTCGACGGCGCCGTGCGGCGTCATGAGGCGTCCGCGCCGCGCCCGCGTCGCGGGATCGCGCTCCTCGATGTCAAATGTGCCGCGCCCGGCCATCGCCGATGTTCCGCCGTTTTGTCTCGCCATCCTCGCAAAAACCGGTACCGTACTGGCCAGCCATGGCGATGTCAACCCAGCAGCCGCGGCCGCCGCGCCTGACGGTGTCCCGCGCCGAGCGGGGCGCCGCCTTGCTCGCCGTGCTGTCGGCGCGCCTGGGCCTCTCGCGCCGCGGCGCCAAGGCGCGGCTCGACGCCCGCCGCGTCTTCGTCAACGGGCGGCGCGTCTGGATGGCGCACCACCGGCTGGAGCCGGGAGACGTCATCGACCTCGCGCCGGACCCGGCGCCGGGGCCCGCGGACCCAACGACCGGCGCCCCCTTGTACGCCGACGCCGATTTCCTGGTGGTCAACAAGCCGGCCGGCTGGCTGAGCAACGGCCCGCGCAGCATCGAGGCCGCCTGGCGGGCGGCGGTGGCGTGTCCGGAACTGGCGGCGGCGCATCGGCTGGACCGCGACACCTCGGGATGCCTGCTGCTGGCGCGGCATGCGGCGGCCGAGGCCCGGATGCGGCCGCTCTTCGCGCGCCGGGACGTGCGCAAGGTCTACCGGGCGATCGCGGCCGGACAGGTGCGGGGGCCGGCCTTCGAGATCGCCCGGCCGGTGGACGGGGAGCCCGCGCGCACGCAGGTGCAGGTCCTCGACGCCGGGCGGCGGGCGAGCCATTTGCAACTCGTGATCGAGACCGGACGGACGCACCAGATCCGGCGCCACCTGGCCGCCATCGGCCACCCGCTGCTGGGCGACCCCCTGTATGCCGGGCGGCGCCCGCTGGACGCCCCGGAACGCGCGGTGCCGCGCCAGATGCTGCACGCCGCGGCGCTCGAGTTCCTCCAGCCGATCCGCGGCACGCGCGTCGCGGCGCGCGCCCCGCTGCCGGCGGATTTTCGGGAGTGCCTGCGGCGCTTCCGCCTGCGGTAGGACGCGGCGCCGGCCGGGACTGGCCGGCGTCCGGGCGCGGGCTTACTTCTGCCGGAAGACGACGCGCCCCTTGGAGACGTCGTAGGGGGAAACCTCGACGGTCACCTTGTCGCCCGTCGAAATCTTGATGAAATGCTTGCGCATTTTTCCGGAGATGTGGGCCAAGACCTCGGCGCCGTTCTGCAGGCGCACGCGATACATGGTGGCCGGCAGCACCTTGGCCACCACGCCGTCCACCCGGATGACGTCCTCTTTCTGATTCGGATTCTGGCCGTCCGCCATGATGCCCCCCGTCCAGCGGCGCTGATGCCCCGCGCCCCTGCATACTGACAAACCCTTCGCCGGGCGCAAGTTTATTCCGCCGGTTTTTTCGCGATTGACAGGGCGGCGCCGGGTTTCATAATGAGCCGCCGTTGCCAGCCAGGAGCCACGCAAGGGAGCACGCCATGAATTACGGCCTGACCGAACAGCAGGACATGATCCGCGATCTCTGCCGCCAGGTGGCGATCGAAAAGCTCAAACCGATCCGCGAGCACTACGACGAGACCAACGAGTTTCCGCACGCCATTCTGCCGGTCTTCGCCCAGGCGGACCTCTGCGGCCTGTATATCGAGGAACAGTACGGCGGGCTGGGCGGCGGGGTCATGGACCTGTGCGTGGCCGTCGAGGAACTGTCCAAGGTTTGCAGCGGCATCGCCCTCAGCCTGGCCGCCACGGCGCTGGGCACCTTCCCGATCATCCTGTATGGGACCGACGCCCAGAAGCAGACCTATCTCCCGCGGATCGCTTCCGGGAAGTCCCTGGCGGCCTTCGCCCTGACCGAGGCCAACGCCGGCAGCGACGCCGGCGCCATCGCCACCACGGCGACGCGCGACGGCGAGGAGTACCGGATCAACGGAACCAAGCAGTGGATCACCAACGGCGGCGAGGCCGACATCTACACCGTGATCACCAAGACCGACAAGAGCAAGGGCTCGCGCGGCGCCACGGCCTTCATCGTCGAAAAGGGCACCCCGGGGTTCACCTTCGGCAAGAAGGAAAACAAGATGGGCATCCGCGCCTCGGCGACGCGCGAGCTGATTTTCCAGGATTGCCGGGTGCCCAAGGCCAACGTCCTGGGCAAGGAAGGGCTGGGCTTCATCGTGGCGATGAAGACCTTCGACACCTCCCGGCCGGGCGTCGCCGCCCAGGCGCTCGGCATCGCCGCCGGGGCGCTCGACGAGGCCGTCCGCTACAGCCGCGAGCGGCGCCAGTTCGGCAAGCCGATCTGCGCGTTCCAG
>CAZEVX010000122.1:0-9617 GCA_964515705.1 uncultured Verrucomicrobiota bacterium
CAGAGCATCGGATTTCTAATCCGGCGGTCGCAGGTTCGAATCCTGCCGGGGGTGCCACGCCGTCCCAAGGAGCGAATCCTGTTCGGGTCGGGACCGGGACACGGCGGGCGCTATGCCGCTCTTTGCCACGCCCGGTGGCGCCGCCCGGGCTGCGGCCGGCGGCGCGCGTTCTCGGGAGTTGCCTCGATCAGGATGTCCAGATCGAAGGTCGCCCGCGGGACGCCGTGCAGGATGGCGGCGATCCCGCCAATAACCACGTACCGGGCGTCATGTTGCTGAAATGATTTGAACACGTCTTGCAGACGATTGAGCATACTTCCGCTCCGGTAGGGTCGGATTGGCTGAGAGCGCCAGGTCCGTGAATGCGCAGAACATGTCCATGCGGTCCGACATCGGCAGCGACCGGAACCATCGTGTCTTGCCCTCCGGTGTCTCGTTCCGTCGGTCGTGCGAAACGGAGCCTTGGGTATTCATGCAATGATGTTACCATGATGTTACCAAGATCTTTTGTTCGAGGCAATCGCAGAACGTCACGCGGGCATAGAATGGGGCAAGACTCCCTTCGACTGGCCGGCAGCGGCTGATCGCGCCGGCGAGGGGCGCCGTGACTGTAGTCATGGGCGATCCCACGCTGCTGATCATCGGTTGGGGCAATGGCGGCTTACCCGACAGCGCTCCGGCGCCGCGTCGCTACCGCGCGGCAATTTCCGGGATTGATCTTTGCGGGACCGCAGCCTAGACTGCTGCCGTTTTTCGGCCCGGCGGGTCCGGCTTGCGGGCCTGGGCAAGTCGGCAGGAACAAGGAGCATTCATGAACGCGAAGCGAAACCGGATTCGAGTTGGCGGATTGGCGCTGGTTGTTCTCGCCTTGGCCGTACCGGGCCGCGCGTCGGCGGCCGAGGAGCCGGAGGTGGCGTTGGCGGCGGCGCAAGCCGGCGCCCGCGCGGTCGAGACCGCTCTCCAGCAGGCCCAGGCGCAGTTCAAGGCGGCCGAATCCCTGCAGGCGGCGCGGGAACGGGAAGCCACGCGGCGCGCCAAGGCCGAGGCCGAGGAACAAGGCCAGCAGGCAGCCCGCGAGGTTGCCCGCCGCAGCCTGGACGAGCTCGAGGACAAGTTGGAGGCCGCAGAAGCGTCGCTGGACACCCTGGAGCGACAGGCCAAGGCGGCGACCCGCGCGCAGGAAGACGTGGCGAAGGCGCGGGCGGCGGCCGACGCGGCGGAAGCCCGGGTGCGAGCGGCGGCCGAGGCGCGGGCGGCCGCCGACCAGGCCGTCGCGGGTTTGAAGGCGCGGATCGAGGAGACGGCCAAGAAAGCGGCGGCGCTGGGCGATTCCGGGCGGACGCTGGCCGACCTGCAGGGAACCTTGAAGAAAGAGCAAGCCCGCGCGGCCGACGCCGCCGAGCGGGCGGACACAGAGCGCGCCGCGGCGGACCAGGCGTCCAAGGCGCTCAAGGCCGCGCAACACGAGGCGGCGGCGGCGGAGTCGCGCCTGGCGGCGCTGACCGAGCAGCATCAGGCCGTCGCCCAAGCGCAGGCCGCGCTGCAACGCGATGTCCAGGCCCGTATGCAGGCCGAGGCCGACCTCAAGCAGCGGGAACGGGAGCGGCGCGCGGCGGAAGAGGCCGTCGCGGCGTTGCAGAAGAATGTCAAGGCGGCCAAGCAGCAAGCGGATGCCATCGAGCAGGAAACGGCGGCCTGGCAGAAACGCCTTGCGGATGCCGAGCGCGAGGCCGCCGAGCTGGCGCGGGTCCGGGATACGGCGGCCAAGGTCCAGGCCGAAGCGGACAGCCTACGCAAGGCGCAGGCGGAGGCCGCAACGGCCCTGGCGGCGTCCGAGAAAGCCCAGGCCGCGGCCCGCGAACGGTTGGCCGGGGTGAAGCAGCAGGCGGCCGCCGCCGAAGACAACCTCGAAACGCTGCGGAAGACGGCCATGCGGGCGGACTCCCTGCGGAAGGATTTGGAGCGGGCCCGCGCGGCCAAGGCCGAGGGCGAGGCGGCGACGCAGCGGGCGGCAACCGCCCGCACGGCGATGGACCAGGAGATCGCCGCGCAGCAGGCGCGCCTGGCCGCCTTGACGGCGGAGACCGAGAAGGTCAGCCAGACGGCCGATCAGGTTGGCGCGCTGAAGGCCGCGCTCGAGCAGGCGCAGTCCGATCAGGAGTCCTTGGCGCGGCAGGATGCCGAAACACGCAAGTCCCTGGAGGCGGCCGAGCGCCAGCGCCAGGCGCTGGCGGCGCAGGCCGCGGCGCTGGCCAAGCGGGCCGCCGAGGGCGAAGCGGCCCGGACGGCGGCGGCCGACCTTGCGGCGCAGTTGGCAGCCGCGCAGCAGGCGCGCGGCGAGGCCGAGCGCAAGCTGGCGGAAACGCTGCAGGCGCGGGCGGCGGCCGAGCAAGCGATGGCCGGCTTGCAACAGCAGGTCAAGGACGGCGAACGGCAGGCGCGCGAGGCCGCGCGCCAAGAGGAGCGCAAAGCCGGACTCGAGGCCGAACTGGCAGCCCTGCGGGCCGGGAACGAGCAGGCGGCCGGCGAGGGCCGGCAGGCGGAAGCCCTGCGGGCAGCGGCCGCGCAGACGCTCGCCGTGCTCAATGACAAGCAGGCGGCGTTACAGAAACAGGTGGACGCGCTGGCGGCGCAGGGGCAGGCCATGCGGCAGCTCCAGACCGATCTGGCTGCCGAGGCCAAGCGCCGCGACGAGCAGCGGGCGTCCTTGACATCGAGCCGCGAGGCGCTGGCGGCGGCGGACAAGGAGCAGGCGGCCGCGAAGGCGCGGGTGTCGGCGCTGGAACAGCAGGTGGCCGAGGGCGCCAAGCAGCAGGAGGCCATGGCCAAGGCGCAGGCGGAACTCGATCAGGCGCGTCGCGACCGCACGGCCGCCGAACAGGCCGGGACGGATATGGCCGCCAAGCTCAAGGCCGCCCGGGACCAGCGGGCGGAACTCGAGCGGCGCGCCGCCGAGTTGGAGACCCAGCGGGCGCGCCAGGACAAGGAAGCGCGCCAGCTCGCGGCGCTGACCGCCGAGGTGGCGCGCGAGCAGGAGGCGCGCCAGGCGGCGGCGGCGGCAACCGAGAAGGCCGGCCAGGCGGCGGCGGCGCAGGGCAAGGACGTGCAGGCGGCCCAGGCGCGCCTGGCGGACCTGGAGAAACAGCACCAGGCGCAGTTGGAGCAGGTCAAGGCCGTGGCTCAGGCGCGGGACGCATTGCGGAAAGAACGCGAGCTGCGGGAACAGGCCGAGAAGCGCAGCGCCGAGCTGGCCGGCCAGCAAGCGGCGCTGGCGCGCCAGATGGCCGAATTGCAGCAGCAGATCAAGGCGGCCGGCGCCCGCAACGAGGCGCAGGCCGTCGCCCTGGCCATCGACGCCAAGCCGCCGGCGGCCGCGAGTGCGGGGGAGCCGGCGAGCGTGGCCGAAAAGGAGCGGGCGATCTTGGCCCAGACCGGCGGTGGAACGGTCGCGCCACCGGTGGCGGGCGGAACGGAAGCCGCCAGTCATTATCAGGCTGGCTTGGCCAAATGGGATGCCGGTGACGTGGCGGGCGCGGTCGCCGAGTTCAAGAAGCATGTGGCTCTCGACCCGACGGCCGCCGGCGCGTATTACAACATGGCGGTCGGCTACCGGCAACTGGGCGACCTGCGCAAGGCCTGCGACTCTGCCTACCAGGCCGGCCTGTTGTACCTCGACAGCCGCAACTTCGAGCAGGCCCAGCGCATGGTCGTGCTGATCAAGACCGCGGATCCGGAGTCGTCCCTGGCCGGCAAACTGCGCGACAAGATCGTGTCGCGCGCCCGCTGACACCCCGCTGGCGCGGAGCGGCCGTCCGCCGAACCCGGCAGGGAGCCGCCAGCCGGCGGGACTGTCAGGCGCCGGACGTCAGGCCGGCGCGAAAGGCGCGGAGATTGATCTCGATCAAGGCCGGCGGCGCGCCGTGGAAAAAGGTCGGCAGCACCGATTCCACGGCCGCGGGGGCGATCAGAGGCTTGCGCGCCAGCCAGGCGCCGAGCATCACGAAGTTGGACGCCTTGCCGTTGCCGAGGCGGTCGGCGGTGTCCGTGGCCGGCACCAGGACGTGTCGCGCGTCGGCCTGGCAGGTGCACAGCGAACGGTTGACGATCGCCAGTCCGCGCGGGGCCAGCAGCCGCAGGAAGCGGTCGGCGCTCTGCTGGTTGAGGATCAGCATCGAGTCGAACGCCTCGGCGATCGGCGAGGCGATCTCGCGGTCCGACAGCATGACCTGCGCATGGGCCGTTCCGCCGCGGACCTCGGCGCCGTAGGCCGGAAAAAACGTGACCTGCGGGATGGTTTCGGCGGCCAGCCGGGCCAGCAATTTGCCCAGCGAAATCACTCCCTGTCCGCCCGAGCCGGCGATCAGCAGGCGTTCATGCATCGCAGGGCACTCCGTCCTTGCGGAAGACGCGCACCGGGAACTGGGCCGTCATGTCCTCGCCGACGAAGCGCAACGCCTCCCGCGGCGTGCGCCGGGTATAGGTCGGGCAGGGGGAGAGGATTTCGACGAAGGTATAGCCCTTGCCGGCCGCCTGGGCCTGGAAGGCCGAGCGCAAAGCGCGGCGCGTGGAGAGAACCCCCTTCAGCCCGTCGAGCGCCACGCGTTCGATCGCATACGGCAGCGTCAGGGTGTTGAGCAGTTCGCACATCCGGATCGGGGCGCCCATGGTGGCCGGATGGCGGCCGGCCGGCGAAGTGGCCGTCGTCTGGTTGACGAGGGTGGTCGGGGCCATCTGGCCGCCCGTCATGCCGTAGACCGAGTTGTTGACAAAGATCACGGTGATCCCCTCGCCGCGGTTGGCGGCGTGGATCGTTTCCGCCATCCCGATCGCGGCCAGGTCGCCGTCGCCCTGGTAGCTGAAGACGATCCGGTCGGGCAGCGCCCGCTTGATGCCGGTGGCCACGGCGGGGGTCCGACCGTGGGCGGCCTCCGAGATATCGCACTTCAAGTAGTGGTAGGCCAGCACGGCGCAGCCGACCGGCGCGACGCCGATGGTGCGCTCGCGGATGCCGAGTTCGTCCAGGATTTCGGCCAGGAGCTTGTGCACCAGGCTGTGGCCGCAGCCGGCGCAGAAGTGCATCGGCGCGTCGGTGAGCGCGTCGGGGCGGCAATAGCCGCGGGGCGCGGGCGCGGTCGGGTGGCCGGGATGGGGCGCGGTGGCGGTCATGCGGGGGTGGAGCGTTGGGGATTCAGGGTCAGGGCGATAAAGGCCGGGTAGAACAGCGACAGGAACCCGAGGAACGGGGCTGCGTTCCGGAGGAAGCGGGCGGCGGGAACGGCCGGGCCGAACACGTCGCTGGCATACACGCAGCCGAATATGACGAGCAGCAGTTGGGCGAGCCCGAAGATCGAGAGCAGCGCCACCCGTCCGAGACTCCGACCGAACACCTTGGCGTTCATGGGGACCTCCGGTTGTGGGACAGGGCCGTCAGGGCCTTGAGCACCTCGCTCTCCGTGGGCACGCGCCCGCCGGGAAATCCGCTGAACTCGACCGGAACCTTGCCGTTGACGGCCAGCCGCACATCTTCCAGCATCTGGCCGCAGTTCATCTCCACGACCAGCACGCCCTTGACGCGGCGCGCCAGGCGTTCCAGCGGTTCGGACGGGAACGGCCACAGGGTGATCGGCCGGAACAATCCGGCCTTGAGCCCCTGGGCGCGGGCGGCGGCCACGGCGCCCTTGGCGATGCGGGCGCAGGTGCCCCAGGCGGCCACCAGCCACTCGCAGTCATCGGTCGAGACTTCCCCGGCGCGGGTCACGGCGGCGGCGACCTCGCGATAGCCGGCCTGCAACACCTGGTTGTGCTTCTCGAGCTGGCCTTCGGCCAGGAAGAGAGAATAGATCGAGCGCGGCGGACGGTCCTTGGCGCCGGTCAGGGCCCAGGGTTTCGCGGGGGCGGGCGGCGGCGGGCCCTCCTGCAGGCGGATCGGCTCCATCATCTGGCCGATGCGCCCGTCGGCCAGGATCATGACCGGCAGGCGGAATCGGTCGGCCAGGGCGAAGGCCTCAAAGGTCATGTCGTGCATGTCCTGGGCCGACGCGGGCGCGAGCACCAGGATATGGTAATCGCCGTGGCCGCCGCCCTTGGTGGCCTGAAAATAATCCCCCTGCGACGGGTCAATGCTGCCCAGCCCCGGGCCGCCTCGTTGCACGTTGATGATCACGGCGGGCAGCCGGGACCCGGCCAGGTAGGAGATGCCTTCCTGCTTCAGGCTGATGCCCGGCGAGGAGGAGCTGGTCATCGCCCGCGCCCCGGTGACCGCGGCCCCGTAAACCATGTTGATGGCCGCCAGTTCGCTTTCGGCCTGGAGGAACACCCGGCCGACCCGCGGCATGTGCCGCGCCATGAAGGCCGTGAGTTCGTTCTGGGGCGTGATCGGGTAACCGAAATAACACTGGCAACCCGCGCGGATAGCGCCTTCGCCGGCGGCGTCGTTGCCGGACATCAAAACGCGGCGCGGCTGGGCGTTGTCAGGAGCGGTCATGGCGGATTTCGATGGCGGCGTCCGGGCACATTCGCGCGCAGTTCGAGCAGCCTGTGCAGGCTTCCGGCCGCACGGCGGCCGCGTAGTGCACGCCCTGGTCGTTGAGCCCGGGCGACATCTCGAGCACCTGGCGCGGGCAAACCGGCAGACACAACTCACAGCCCTTGCAGCGCTGGCGGTCAATCTTGATGACGGGCGCCGGTTTAGAATTCATGGCTGGACATCCACCCCATCCAGCATGGCACGCGGCGCGCCGCCTGTCCAGAATATTTCCACGGACGGCCCGGCCGGGTCCGCCATGCCGAGCCCGCAAGACAATCAGGAAGACGAGAACGCGCACCGGCCGGAGCGCGGGCGTCCCGCCCGCTATCCGCACTCTCGAACTCTTGGCGGAGGCGGGTCGGAAAACAAGCGGCCCTTTCAAAATCAGGCTTGATTTTCCGCGGCGGCGCGGGTATAAATCCACCGGTAACGGCGGGCGGTCGGATCGGGCTGGCAAGGTTCTGAAGGGAAAGGGACCATGATGACAGGCAACATCGGACCGGGAGGCATCAGCCGGAGGCAGTTCGTGACCGGGCTGACGGCGTCGGTGGTCGGCGGGATACTGGCGCCGCGCTGGAGCGGCGCGGAGACGGCCGCGCCGGCCGCGTCCCCCGCAACCGTGGTGGTGGTGCGCGGCACGGACCCTCTGCGCATGTTACGGGCGGGGATCGCCCGCCTGGGGGGCTGGGCGCGGTGGATCAAGCCGCGCGCCAAGGTGGTGCTCAAGCCCAACGCCGCCTGGGCAGTCCTGCCGGAAGAAGCTGGCAACACCGACCCGGCGCTGGTGGAAGCCTGCATCCGCGAATGCCTGGCGGCCGGCGCCGGCGAGGTGGTCGTGCCCGAAAAGCCCTGCGCGCCGGCGCGCGACGCCTTCGCACGCAGCGGGATCGGCGACGCCGTCAGCCGGGCTGGCGGCCGGATGTACGAGCCCCGCCAGCCGTCCGATTTCCGCCGCGTTCCGATCCCCGCGGGCGTGCGGCTCAAGGAGGCCGACGTGGTGTGCGACGTGCTCGACGCCGATGTGCTGATCAACATGCCGGTGGCCAAGAGCCACGGCGCCGCCAAGCTGACGCTGTCCATGAAGAACTGGATGGGGTCGGTGGCCGACCGCGGGTTCTGGCACAAGAACAACCTGCACCAGTGCATCGCCGACTGCAGCACGCTCATCAAGCCCTCGCTGGTGGTGGTGGACGCCCAGCGGATCATGGTGGCCAAGGGGCCGCGCGGACCCGGCCCGCTGGAGGTTCCCCACGAACTCGTGTTCTCGACCGACCCCGTGGCGGCGGATGCCTATGCCGCCACGCTCTTCAAGCTGGCGCCGTTCGACGTGCCGCACGTCAAGCTGGCCCACGAGATGGGCGTCGGGTGCGGCGACCTCGACCGCATCCGCATCGACCGTTTGGAGGTCTGAACCGCGGCCGGTGTGCCGGCGCGCCGCAGGGTGTGCGTCCTTGCCGCAGCGGATGGCCTGTCATGAGGCACCGGCGAACTCTCGTGCGCGCGTCCGTGGCGCTGGCCGCGGGGCTCGGCAGCCTGCAGGTGATTCCCGGCGCCGCGGCGCTGGCCGCCTGGCCGGCAGTTAGCCCGGTGCTGGCACTCTGCGCCGGACTGGCGGCCCGGGCTGCCGGCGCGTTGACGCTGGCCGCCGCGCCCCTGCTCGTGCTGGCCCTGTGGCGCGGGCGCTGGTTTTGCCATCATCTCTGTCCGACCGGCTTCTGCCTGGTGTTGTGCGGCCGGCTGCGCCGCCGGCATCCGGCCGGTCTGCGGCGCATGCCGCCGCTGGGCGGCGCGCTGTTGCTGGCAATGCTGGTTGGGGCGGCGATGGGCCTGCCGGTGCTGCTGGCCCTGGACCCGCTGGTGATCTTCAACGGCGCCTTCACGGTCTGGCGGATGGGGCGCGAGCAGAGGGCGGTTTCCTGGTGGCCGGCCGCCGGCCTGCTGGTCCTGGCGGCGCTGTCCTTCTGGATGCCGCACCTCTGGTGCGAGCGTCTGTGCCCGCTCGGGGCGTTTCAAAGCGCCGCGGGGCGCCTCGGGAGCGCCGCGAAGCGGCGCTGGGGCGGACGGCGGTCGGCGGCGCCGCCGGTGGTGGCGTCCGGCCGGGCAGGGATGCCGCGCCGTGGGTTCCTGGCGCTGGCGGCGGGAGCCATCGGCGGCTGCCTGTGGGCGGGCGCCGGACGACTGGCCGGTCCGCAGCCGGTCGTGCGGCCGCCGGGGGCCCGGCCGGATCCGCTCTTTGCCGGACTCTGCGCACGGTGCGGGAATTGCCTGCGGGCCTGTCCGCAGCAGATCATCGTGCCGGACCTTGGCGCCGCGGGGCTGTCCGGCTGGCTCGCCCCACGCCTGGACTTCAGCCGACAGTATTGCAGCGAGTGGTGCCGCGCCTGCACGGCAGTCTGTCCGACCGGCGCCCTGCGGCGCCTGACGCTTGAGGCCAAGCGCGATTTGGCCCTCGGTACGGCGCGCGTCGAGCGCCGCCTGTGCCTGGCCTGGAACGAGGGTCAGCACTGCATGGTGTGCCAGGAATACTGCCCCTACCAGGCAGTCCACAGCGTCGAGCAGAACGGCGTGCCCTGCCCGGTGGTCGAGGCCGGCCGCTGCCGCGGCTGCGGAGCCTGCGAGAGCCAGTGCCCCGCCGATCCGCGGCGTGCAATCCGCGTGTCGGCCATGATCCCGCCGGCCCGGCATCTGGGGAGCGACCGTGCCGACGCGCGGACGCCCATGTCGTGATCTCGAGGGGGCTGGCTACCCTCCCGGTCATGGGCGGCCACGGCGGCGCGTGGTCCGCTGAAAGACCCGGAACCGGCGCGGCCTTCCGGCGGCCGCGCGGCGGGCAGCGCCGCATCAACCGGTCCGCGGATCCGGTCAGGGCGTGCGCGCCAATCCTGCTGAAATCCCCGCTTGACCCCGGACCACGATGCGCTATAAATATGCAGTTTACGGCTTTGGTAGTATTGAGTGTCGCCGGAGCCGCGTCACGGAACCGGGTTTCGTCCGCGGCCTAGTGTCCTCGATTGCCGTGCCAACGTAGCTCAGTTGGCAGAGCAGCGCATTCGTAATGCGCAGGTCGTCGGTTCGACCCCGACCGTTGGCT